>CAIQKV010000042.1 GCA_903872505.1 uncultured Opitutia bacterium | reverse complement strand
TGGTTTCCTGGCTTCCGGCTTAACAATCCATGGTCAGCCCGGCTCTCGAGACGAACGGCGCGGGTGAAGGTTGCCCGGCCGGTAGCGCCGCCGTTGACCGTGTCATAAAGCCACGGTTGTATGGGAAAAATTCAACGCGGCCCGGCGCGCCGCCTACCCCATGCCTGCTCCCGATACCCCGCCCCAGAAATCCGATGACGGCCGTTCCGTCATCGACATGTCCAAGATGAACGAAGGGCAGCGCGCCGCGCTGCAAGTCACGGAGGCCGCGCGCGAGTCGCACGACGACCTCAGCTTTGTCGCGCATCTCTTCATGGGCCGCTTCCGGCCCGGCAAACTCTATCCCGTCACCGAGCTCGACGCCGCGGAGAAGGCGCGGGCCGACCGGTTCCTCGCCGATTTGGGGGCGTTTTTGCGCGACCACGTCGACCCCGACCTGATCGACCGGACCGGGGAGATCCCGGACGCGGTGATGGCGGGGCTGGCGAAGCTCGGCGCCTACGGCATCAAGGTGCCCCGTGAGTACGGCGGATTGGGCTTCTCGCAGACGACCTACTGCCGGGCGTGCCTGCTGATCGCCAGCCACTGCATGAACATCTTCTCGCACGTCTCGGTGCACCAGTCGGTCGGCGTCTCGCAGCCGCTGATGCTCTTCGGCACGCCCGAGCAGAAGCAGCGGTTCCTCCCGCGCGTTGCCGGCGGGGAGCTGTCGGCCTTCGCCCTCACCGAGGGCGGCGTGGGCTCCGACCCGGCGCGCCTCACGACCGAGGCGAAACCGGACGGCGACGACTATCTCATCACCGGGGAGAAACTCTGGTGCTCCAACGGCACGCGGGCGGGGCTGTTCATCGTCGTGGCCCGCACGCCGCCGAAGCTCGTCGACGGCAAGCCGCGCACCCAGCTCACGGCGTTTGTCGTCGAGGCGAAGTCCCCGGGCATCGCCGTGAAGCACCGCTGCCAGTTCATGGGCCTGCACGCGCTCTACAATGGCGTCATCGCCTTCGACTCGGTCCGCGTGCCGAAGGCCAACATCGTCGGCGGCGAGGGCCGCGGGCTGAAGGTCGCGCTGTCGACCCTCAACGCCGGCCGGCTGTCCATTCCCGCGTCGAGCATCGGGGTGGCCAAACGCTCGCTGGCCATCGCGCGCGAATGGGGCGGGGAGCGCATCCAGTGGGGCGTGCCCGTCGGGCAGCACGCGGCGGTGGCGGAGAAGATCCGCCGCATCGCCGCCCACGCGTTCGCGATGGAGGCGATGCTGATCGTCACCTCGCGCATCGTGGACCGCGACAAGAAGGCCGACATCCGCCTCGAGGCCTCGATGTGCAAGCTGTGGGGTACCGAGAAGGCCTGGCTGTGCCTCGACGACGTGATGCAGATCCGTGGCGGCCGCGGCTACGAGGACGTGTCGTCGCTGAAGGCGCGCGGCGAGAAGCCGCATCCCGTCGAGCGGCTGATGCGCGACAACCGGGTGACGACGATCTTCGAGGGTTCCTCCGAGATCATGCGGCTCTTCATCATGCGCGAGGCGCTCGACCCGCACCTCAAGATCGCGGGCGTGGCGCTCAACTCCGAGCGCCCGTGGGGCGAACGGCTCCGGAGCGCCTGGGCCGCGGCGAAATTCTACACCTGGTGGTATCCCGCCCAGTGGCTGCCCTTTAACGGGAGCGCGCCGGCGGACATGCACCCGCACCTTGCGGGGCACTTCAACCGGGTGGCGGCGCTCAGCCGCAAGCTGGCGCGCACGCTGTTCCACCAGATGATCAAGTTCGGCGTGAAGCTGGAGAAGCGGCAGGTGCTGCTCGGCCGGCTGGCGGACATCGGGGCGGACCTGTTCGCCATCGCGGCCAGCTGCGTGTTCGCGCAGAAGCTGCTGGCGGACGGCGAGCCCGAAGCGAAGGTGTTCGCGCTGGTGGATGACTTCGCCGCGCAGGCGCACCTCCGGATCGCCCAGAACTTCGCGGGGGTCGGGCACAACTCCGACCAGCACGGCTACGACCTCGCGCAGCAAATCATCAAGGGGGAGCACGCCTGGCTCGAGCGGGGGATCCTCTGAACGCCGCAAAAACCTCACTCGACTTGGCATGGGTTATCAGGGAAAGCTTTTGCTGAAACCTGATTCTTGAGGGTTTCATTTTCCCGGGCATCGCCTCGTCAACGCCAACCGGGCCGCCGGTTTTTCGCCCGCATCGCCGGAGCGAAAATCCAACGCCCATCTGCAAATG
The DNA here is from genome assembly GCA_903872505.1 of uncultured Opitutia bacterium. Taxonomy (GTDB): domain Bacteria; phylum Verrucomicrobiota; class Verrucomicrobiia; order Opitutales; family Opitutaceae; genus Opi-474. The sequence continues at coordinate 120,785 of CAIQKV010000042.1, read as the reverse complement.
TTGAAACATGACGACTGAAATCATCCCAGAACAGATCAAGTTCGGCCGCATCGCGGCCGTAATAGAGGTGACTGACATGGCCAAGGCGCTGGCTTTTTACGTCGGCGTACTCGGCATGACCAAAGTGTTCGAGAACGGCAATCCCGTCGGCTTCGCCATCCTGCGCAAGGGGGAAGGCGAGCTTTTCCTCACGCTGAACCGGCAGCATCAGGCGAGCACGCACGAGGCCTGCCACCTTATGGTCAGCGATGCTACCGCGCTCTATGACTTCTGCAATCGCAAGGGCGTGCGCGTGATCAAGGGCCTCCGCGATCAAGCCTATGGCCTACGGGATTTCATCATCGCCGATCCCGATGGCAACCGGATCGATATCGGACAACCGCTGGGCTGACGGCGATTGATTATATGGCAAAGGCGAAGCGCGGCCGCAGGTAGTTCTTGTCGTCGCCGGCCGCGCTTCCAACGATGGCGGGGTGCCTGCCCTCATTCCAAAGCTGCCCCGCTGGGGCGCCGCCTGGCTGGGTTTCGCGCTGCCGCTGCTGGCCGGGGCGGGCCCGCCGGCGGACGCCGACATCGCGGCGGCCTGGCAGCTGATGGCGGGCAGTCTGGCGCGCGATGCCTACACGCGCCTTGACCGGATCCCGGGCGCCCCGACGCGGGAGCAGGCCCTCGCCCAGGCCGTGGTTGTCATCGACTACCAGCCGGTGACACCGGACCGGCTGCAGGAGGCCGAGGCGGTCTTCGCGGAGCTGGCGCGGGGCCAGGATGAAATCGCGGACGCCGCCGCCTACCTGCAGGCGCGGTTGTACCAGGTGCATTACCAACAGCCGGACCCCGTCCGGGCGGCCGCGCTGTACCGGGCGCTCGCGGAGCGGCATCCGGACAGCCACTGGGCGCAGTTGGGCCTCGTGAAACTGGGGCTGTTGCTGCTCTACGCGCTGCCGGAACCCGCGGCCCCCGCCGAGCGGATCGCCGCCGCCACGGCGCTGCTGCCGCGGATCAAGGAGACGAAGCTGCAGCGCGACCTGCATCTCCAGATCGCCCACGCGGGGACGTTTTATGAGCAGCCGCTGGACACGGTGCTGCCGCATTTGATCGAGGTTGACCGCATCGGCGGCCTGGTCGGGCAGGCGCCGGAGGATCTCGCGATCGAGCTCGGCGAGCTTTCGCTGCGGGCCGGGCATTACGCGCAGGCCCGCGCCTACTTCGAGGCCTACCTGCGAGATTTCACCCCCAACATCCGCAGCGTCACCGTGCGCCGGCGGCTGGAGGATCTCGCGGCGCTCGAGGCGAAGGCGCAGGAGGCCCGGCGATGAAGGTGCGCGCCAACTCGATCGGTCTCGGCCTGCTGGTCCTGGGGTACATCTTTGCGGTGTACTGGGTCTTCACGCGCTCGACCCCCGTGGTGTCGAGCCGGCCGGTGACGATCCGCCTCGCCCACTGGCAGATCGAGAAGGGGCCGCCGGACGGCGTCGATGCCATCATCCGCCGTTACGAGGAGCTGAACCCGCGCGTGAAGGTGGAGCAGGTCCTGGTGCCGGGTCGCGTCTACAACCAGTGGATGCGCACCAACCTCGTCGGCGGGAAGGGCGTGGACTTGATCGAGTACGGCGTCTGGCTCGACGGGCTGACGGACATCCCGGCGCGCTACTTTGAGCCGATCACCGAGGCGATGCAGCGGCCCAATCCCTACAACCGGGGCACGCCGCTGGAAAAGGTGCCCTGGGTGCTGACCTTCACCGACGGCCTGCTCACCCAGCGGGTGAGCGCTCCCGACCCGGGGCAGTTCTACGCGGCGACTCTGACGGAGGTCTCGGTGCGGTTGTTCTGCAACCGGAACCTGCTGAAGGAAATCACCGGCTCGACGCGGACGCCGCGGACCTTCGCGGAACTGCGCGTGCTCTTCCGCGAGGTCACCGCCTACGCGAACCGCACCGGGCGGCCGATCCACGCCATGGCGGGCGCCCGCGACAACGCGACCTGGCTGCTGCAGGTGCTCCTGGGAGGCTCGATGATGCAGCGCAGCCAGCGCAATGACCGCCACGGCACCCTGGCGCTCTACAACTGGGATGCGCTCGGCCTGTATCTCGACGGGCACTGGAGCTACCGCTCGCCGGAAATCCGGGCGGGGCTGGCCCTGATGCGCGAGGTGAGCCTGAACATGAAGCCCGGCTTCGTGCAGTCGCTGCGCGACGCCGCGACGCAGGAATTCCTGCGGGGTGACGCGCTGTTCATCTTCGCCGGCACGTGGGATGGCACGAGCATCCGGGGCCTGGCGGACTTTCCGATCGACGTGCTGCGGTTCCCCCAGCCGACGAAGGACGACCCGGTGATGGGGCCGTATTTCTTCGGGGCCTTTGCGGACGGCGGCGGCGGCACGGCCATGGAGTTTTATCTCAACAAGCAGAGCCCGCACCAGCGGGAGGCCATCGACTTCCTGCACTTCATGACCAGCGTGGAGGGCAGCCAGCTGTTCACGGACCACAGCGGCTGGCTGCCGGCGACCCGCGAGGTCAGGATTCCGCCCGACATCGTCGCCTACAAGACGCCGCTGGACTGCTATTCCTTCGGCGCCGAATACATGACGATCGGCTCGAGCGTCAACGCGGCGATCCTCCGCAATTTTTACCTGCTGACCGGGGCGCAGGGGAGCGTGGACCGGTTCGTGGAGGCGATGGAGGCCGAGATGCCGGCGGCGGTGCGGTCGGATCTGGGCAAGGAAATCGCCAACCGGGGGATCATCGTGCGCCCGCAGGACGTCCGCATCATGGCGGCGGCGGCGCTCAGCCGGCGGTCGCCGCAGGATCCCAACCTGCCGCTGGCGCGCGAGCGGCTGGAAAGCTCCCAGACCCAGTCCGAGGCGCTGATGCTGCAGATGAGCCGGCAGCTCGCCGTGGCGGGCCCGGCCAAGTGACGCGGCGAATAATTTCTCCGGTAGTGCTTGTCGGAGCGGGTCGAACTTCCACCATGGCCGGGTGCGTTCCGTCCGTCCCGCGCGAATCATTTTATCCCTGCTGATCTGGCCGCTGCTCGCGGCGGGCGCGGGTGCACCCGCCGACCTGGACCCGGCTTGGACGGCCCTGACCAACAGCCGTCCGCAGGACGTGCTCCGCCTGCTCCGCCGCGACGCCAGCGCGCGCGCGGAACGGCTCGCCTGGGCTGCCGGGCGGATCGGCGCGCAACCGGCGTCGGATGCGAGCATGCGCGAGGCCGAGGCGGTGCTGGCGGAGCTGGCGCCGGGCCCGGACGAGATCGCGGCGGAGGCGGCCTACCTGCGGGCGCGCATCTACCAGATGCATCTCAGCGAGCCGGATTTCCCGAAGGCGGCGCAGCAGTACGCCGAACTGGCCGCGCGCCGGCCGCAGAGCCACTGGGCGCAGCTGGGGCTGGTGAAACTGGGGTTGTTGAAACTGTACCTCCTGCCCGACTCGACCGACCCGGCGGCGGACCGCCTGGCGCCGGCGGAAGCGCTGCTCCCGCGCATCTCGGAGCCGCTGCTGCGGCGCGACCTCGACCTGCAGATCGGGCAGGCCGGCATCGTGCTGCACCAGCCCCTGGCGCGGTACCTGCCGCATCTCATCGCCGCCGAACAGGTCGGGGGCATTACGGGCACGGCGGGCGAGGACCTCATCGTGCAGATCGGCGTGTTGTCGGAGCGCGGCGGCGACTGGGCGCGCGCCCGGGAGTATTTCGAGCGCTACCTCGCCAACTACCCGACGAATGTCCGCGCGTTCACCATCCGGCAGAAGCTCGAGGCGGTGAACCGCCGGCTCGCGCAGGAGGGCGGCGCATGAGGCGGCTCCGGGCCCGGCTCGGCCTCGGGCTGCTGGTCGCGGCCTTCACGGCCTCGGTGTACTGGGTCTTCACCCGGTCCGAGCCCGTGATCCGCCACCGCGAGGTCACGATTTATTTCGCCCACTGGCAGATTGAGCGCGGCCCACCCGACGGCATCAACGCGGCGATCAAACGCTACGAGGAACTCAACCCGCGCGTGCACGTCGTGCAGCTGCAGATCCCCGGTGCGACGATCTACCCGCAGTGGATGCGCTCGAACCTCGCGGGCGACACGGGCCCGGACCTGATGGAATGGGGGGCCTGGCTGCCCGGGGAGAAGGACATCCCGGCCCGCTACTTCGCGCCGCTGACGGCGGAGCTGGCCAAGCCGAACCCCTACAACCGCGGGACCTCGCAGGAAAAGATCCCGTGGCAGGACACGTTCCACGACAAGCTGCTCGCGCCGAAGCGGGACTCGCCCGACCCCGGACAGATTTACGCGGTGAACATCACCGAGGTCACGCTGCGGCTGTTCTGCAACGTGGAGCTGATGAAGGAAGTCCTGGGCCGGGTCGTGGTCCCGCGGAACTTCGACGACCTGCGGAAAATCCTCGCGGCGGTGAAGGAGTTTTCGCGGAAAACCGGCCGCCCGATCTCGGGGCTGGCCGGGAGCCGCGACACGACGCGCGCGGTCGCGGAAGCCGTGTTCGTGGCGCCGCTGATCGGCGTGGCCCAGCGGCTGGACGACGCCGGCATGCTCTACCTCTACAACCGGCAGATGCTCGCGGCCTACCTCGCGGGCCGCTGGCGCTACCGCGAGCCCGCCGTGCTCGCCGGGCTGCAGCTGGTGCGCGAGGCCACGAACGCGATGAAGCCGGGCTTCATCCAGCTGCGCCGCGACGACGCGATGATCGAGTTCCTGCGCGGCCAGGCGCTGTTCTTCTTTTACGGCACGTGGGATGCGACGAGCCTGCGGCGGCTGGCGCCGTTCAAGATCCAGCCGATGAAACTGATGCAGGCGATGCCGGACGACCCGGAGGTCGGCCGGTTCGTGGTGGGCCAGGGCGGCGAGGGCATCGGCGAGACCTCGTTGTCCATGTACCTCAACAAGGCCAGCCGGCACCCGGCCGAGGCCCTGGACTTCCTGAAATTCCTCACGAGCGTGCCGGGCAACCAGCTCTTCACCGACGCGAGCCTCTGGCTGCCGGCGGTGAACGGCGTGGTCGTGCCGGAGGAGATCCGGAATTTCCGCGACTACCAGGAGGGCCTCTCGGTCGGCCAGGCACCGTATGATGCGCTGGGCACCGAGGTCAGCACCGGGTGGGACCGGAATTTCTACCACCTGACCGGCGACCAGGGCAGCGCGGAGCAATTCGCCGCGGCGATGGACGCGGCCATGCCGGCGGCGATGCGCATGGACCTGAACGCCGAGATGAGGGCGACCCTGGTGCTGGTGAAGCCGCAGGACCCGGTGATCGCGGGCTGGGCCGGCCTGGCCGGGGAAAAGGCGAAGACCCGCCGCGAGGAAGCCGAAGCGTCGCAGACGATGTCCGAGGGCCTCGCGCTGCAGATGCAGCTGCAACTCGCGAAGACGAAACCGGCGCCGTAGCGCGCCGGCGGGTTCAGCAGATCATGCCCTGCTTGGCGCGGGGGCCGTGCCCGGCGGGGTCGGCGCCGATCCAGCGCGGGTCCGCGGGCTGGCTCGCCCGCTGGTAGCGGGTGTCGGACGAGAGCCGCACGCGGTTCGTCTGGTTGTCGAGGCTCGCGTGCACCATCGTCATCGGGAAGGTCAGGAAATCGCCCGGCTGCCAGTTCGTCGCGGTGAGCCAGCGCCCGCCGAGCCGCTCGCGCAGCACCGTCGGGTTGTAGGTCAGCCAGCCCGGGTGGCTCCAGCCGCCCTTGGCGACGACCTTCTCCACCTGTTTCGGCTGGTTCTCGCAATAGAGGTCCACGTCGACCTCAAGGTAACTCCTGAGGCGGTCCTGCTTCCGGTGCGAGCCCTCCAGCAGGATGAGGCCGCCGACCTCGAGGGGCACCTCGCCGTAGGGGATCCAGCAGGTGAGCAGCTGGTGCGTGCCGCGGCTCATGTACACGAGGTCGCAATGCGGGGGCGTGCCCTGGCCGCGGCTGATCGCGCGAAACCAGGTGTGGTCGAAGTGCCGCACCGGCTCGCCAAAGAGTTTTTCGTAAAACCCGAGCAGCTCCGGGCCGTAGACCACGCGCTCGACCGCCGCATTGTTTTTCGCGAGGTCGCCCCGGAAGCCCAGCGGTTTGTCCGGCCGGCCCATCCCCTCGATGGTGGGAAAGGCGGGATCGAGCGCGCCTTCGGCCGCCAGCCGGTCCGTCACCGACCCGCGCGCCGCCTGGATCAGGTCGCGGTTGAAGAAACCGGGCACGAACAGATAGCCGTCCTCCGCGAGCCGCGCGCGGAGCACCTCTGGCTGGTCCAGGCAGCTGGAAGAATCGCGCAATTCCCCGAACGCCTCGGGGGAAGTGTCGAGCTCGTGCCGGACGGAAAACAGGGGGGCGGAGGTGACCATCGGGTGGGGCGGGCGGGGAAAACGACGCGGCCACCACCACGGCGGGGAACCGGCCGGCTGGCAAGCTTGGGCTTGGACCGGTGCGGACGCCGGGGCTGGCTGCGACTTTTGGCGGGGTGCGGTGTTCTGGGGGCATGAAAACCTTCTGGAAAATCCTCCTCATCGGGCTGCTCGCGCTGGCCTGCCTCCATTTTTGCCCGGTCCTGCTCGTCCCGGTAATGCTGGGATTCGCGGCGCTGCTGGTCATCGGAACCCTGCTGGCCGGCGGCCTGGCCGCGCTCGCGGCGACCGGGCTCTCGCTGGTGGCGGGCTTGCTGGCGGTCGCGCTGGTCGTGCTCGCCGTGCTGTCGCCCGTCTGGCTGCCGGTGCTGGCCGTCGTCGGCCTGGTTTCGCTCTGCCGCCGGGGCCGCCGGACCGCGGCCTGAGTTTTGCGTAGCGCAGGCGTCCCGCCTGCTTCGGAATCAATGCAGGCGGGACGCCTGCGCTACTTCCTGCCCGGAGTGTTTTCGGGTTGGCGGTGCGGGAGGCGCCGGGTTTGCTCAGCGGCGCATGACCGGCGAACTTCCTTCCAGCATCATTGCCGGCATCAGCTTCACCGGTCGCGCGGGCGGGCTGGTGAAGGCGCTTAGCGGCTTCAAGAAAGGGCACCACACGGTGCCGGATGCCGCGAATGCGGTGACGAACGCGTTCCTGGGCAAGCTCTGCGAGCGCGAGCTGGCCGGCCAGGCGGAGCAGCTGTTCCAGGACGTGCGCGCCCGGCTCGGCTACAAGCGCAAGGACGTCGCGCTCAGCGTGGCCGGGGGCGGCGCGGTGCTGACGGCGAAGGATTTTACCGTGGAGATTTTCTATGCGCTCGAGGACGCCGCGCCCGCCCGGTACGCGGTCACGACGACCCTGCGCGGGCTGGGCAGCGCTGAGCTGGCGCAGACGGAGGAGTTTGCCGCGATCTTTGCCGGCTGGTTCTCGGAGATCTCCTTCGCCCTGAAAAAGGGCGCGAAGGTCGAGGCGGTGGTGGATGTGATCGAGGCGCTGGACGGCGAGGGCGGGCTGACGGTGAGCTACCCGTCGGACTGCCGCGAATGCCTGATCCGCGTCGCGGGCGTGGACGCGCAGGTCCGCTGCACCGGTGCCGCCATCGAGATGGTGTTTCCGCGGGCCGGGGCGCCGCACGAGCTGATGGCGGCTTTTGCCGCCGTGCGCGGAGCCTTCGCCGTGAATCGCGTGCTGGCCGGGCTGCTGGTCTAGCGCGGTTTCCCGTTTGCCGATGTAGGGGCGCAGACTTGCTGCGCCCTGTGCGACGGTCCTCGGAGGGTGCAGCAAGACTGCACCCCTACAAAGTCTTCCAAGAAATCACTCGCCCGCCCGGCGCTCCGCCCCCTAATCCGGGGAATGCTTTTTGCCCCTTTTGCCGGTGAAGCCGTGTGCCGTCGTGTTGCCAATCCCGCCGTGCCGCATGGCACGCCCAACATGGAGCCGCGGCACGTGCTCGACGGCGCGGCGTGGCTCTGGCACCCGGACCTCGCGGAAGGCGATCCGGGAGCGGTGCTGTTCCGGCTGAACTTCAAGTCCACGCGAGCGGAGACCGTGCGGCTCCAGGCCAGCGGCGACCTCTGTTATGCGCTCGCGCTCGATGGCGCGCTGATTGCCCGGGGGCCGGATACCGGTGATGTGTCCCACTGGTCCTATGCGACCTATGAAATCAAGCTCGCGGCGGGGGCGCACCGGCTGGAAGCGCTGGTCTGGTGGGCGCGCGCCCCGCAGGCGCCCGAGGGCCGCATGAGCTGGCGCGGAGGTTTTGCGTGCGCCGGCCTCGACCGGGCGGCGGAGCGGTTCACGACCGGAATCGCCCCCTGGCGCGCCGGCCGGCTGCAGGGATTGGTGTGGGGGGAGAAACTGAACCGCTCCTATCACGTCATCGGCTGCTCGGGGCACATGGATCTTTCCAAGCTGGATGCGCGGAAGCTGAAGTGGGTGAAGCCGGCCGTGGTGCGCGGCCCAATTCCGGTCAATGTGACGGGCATCGTCGAGGCGGGCTGGACGCTGCTGCCGTCCGCGTTGCCCGAGCAGCGGCATGACCTCTGGCGGGGCGGGCGGGTGCGGGCGCACTTGCCGCGGTTTGCCCGGACGCAGACCTTTAAATTCGGCCAGGAGGTGACGCCGGAGAAAGTGGCCGGCTGGACGCGTCTGCTGCGCAACGGGACCCCGCTGGAGTTGCCGGCGCGGCACGAGGTCACGGTGCTGATCGACACCGATGATTATCTTTGCGGTTACCCCCTGCTGGAATTTTCCGGCGGGGCGGGCACGACCGTGCGCTGGGAATGGGCGGAGTCGCTCTTTGACCGGCTGGCCCCGAAGTTCGACAACACCCCGGGGCCGAAGGGCGACCGCGCGGCGGTGGCGGGGAAGACCTTCATGGGCTTTGGCGACAAGTGGCGGCTGGGCGGGAGCGGCCGCCGGTGGGCGAGCTCGCCATGGTGGCGGGCCGGGCGCTACCTGATGATCAGCGTGCAGGTCGGGGCGAAGCCGGTGGTGCTGCAGACGCTGGCGGTGGAACGCACGGGCTTCCCGCTGGCGCCGCGGGCGGCGTTTGCGTCCGACGATGCCACGCTGCCGCCGATCGTGGAGCTGAGCGAGCGCGGGTTGCGCGCGTGCATGCACGACATCTTCGTCGATTGCCCGTACTACGAGCAGATGATGTATGTGGCGGACACGCGCATCCAGATGCTGCTGGCCTACGTCATGGCGGGTGAGGAGCGGCTTCCCCGGCGCGGCATGGAACTGTTCGACCTCTCCCGGGCCCGCAGCGGCTATCCCACGATGCGGCACCCGTCGTATCTGCGGCAGGAAAGCGCCACGTTTGCCATGATCTGGCCGTGGATGCTGCATGACTTTGCGCTCTGGCGCGACGACCTGCCCTGGCTGCAGCAGCGGCTGCCCGGGATGCGGGCGCTGCTGGAGGCGTTGCAGACGGAGGAGGACGCCGACGGGTTGCTGGTGAAGCCGCCGGGCTGGCTGTTCATGGACTGGGTGCCGGGCTGGTATGCCGGCTGGCCGCCGGGCCAGCGCGAGGGCCGGCGCTCGGCGCTGGTCAGCCTGCAATACCTGCTGACGCTGCAGCGCGCGGCGGACCTGGAGAATTGGGCGGGCGATGCGCGGATGGCGTCGCGCTGGTCGGAGCGCGCCGCGAAAGTCGCGGCATCAATTAGCCGCGTGTTTTGGGATGAGGCGCGCGGCCTGTGGGCCGACGATGACTCGCACGCGACCTTCAGCCAGCATGGGCAGGCGCTGGCCGTGATCGGCGGACTCCGCGTGCCGGACCCGGCGAAGTGGGCGGACGCCGCGGCCAACGGGCTGGCGGCGGCCACGATTTATTTCCAGCACTACCTGTTCGAGGCGCTGGGCCGGGCCGGCCGCGGGGACCTCGTGTTGGAGAAACTTGGCATGTGGCGCGGGCTCGTGACGCAGGGCTTCAAGACGCCCGTCGAGAGCCCCGAGCCCGCGCGGTCGGACTGCCATGCCTGGGGCGCGCACCCGGTGTTTCACCTGCATGCGACGGTGGCGGGCATCCGCCCGACCGCGCCGGGGTTCCGGCAGGTGCGCATCGCGCCGCAGCCGGGCACGCTGAAATCAATCGAGAGCGACCTGCCGCACCCGCGGGGGACGATCCGGCTGCGCGCGAAGTTTGCGAACGGCTGCGTCGAGGCGACGGTGGAGTTGCCGCCGGAAACGACCGGCGTGTTTGTCTGGGCCGGCCGGGAAATCGCGCTGCGGCCCGGGAGCCAGACGCTGCGGCTGGGGTAGGGCAGGTCTTCGACCTGCCCTGGTTTGGACGGAACTGCGGTTGGCGTGTAAACGGAAAGGGCGGGTCGAAGCCCCGCCCTACCTCACGCGATCATCTCGGCGACGAACGCGCGCTCCTCGACGAGTTCCTTGTTCGTCGCGGCAAGCTTCGACTTGGCGAAGTCATCCATCGCATGGCCGGTGATGACCTCGTAGCTGCCGGGCGTGGTCGTGCGGACGGGCATGCCGGCCCAGACATTGGCGTCGAAGCCGTAGTGGCCGTTCGATTTCACCGCGAGGGAATGGATCGCGCCGGGCGTCACGAGCGAGCGGACATGATCCACGAGGGCGTTGGCCGCGGAGGCGGCGGAGGACAAGCCGCGGGCGGCGATGACGGCGGCGCCGCGCTTGCCGACGATCTCGCAGAACGGTCCCTGCAGCCAGGCCGTGTCGGTGATGACCGAGGTCGCGGGTTTCCCGTTGATCGTGGCCTGGGCGTAGGCCGGGAACATGCTCGGGCTGTGGTTGCCGTAGATGAAGATGTCTTTGACGGCGGTGAGATCGACGCCGGCCTTCTGCGCGAGCTGGGTTTGGGCGCGGTTCTGGTCGAGGCGGACCATCGCCGTGAAGCGCTCAGGCGGCAGGCGCTTGGCCTGGCTGGCGGCGATCATGCAGTTGGTGTTGGCGGGATTGCCGACGACGCAGACGCGGGCGTCGGCGGCGGCAACGGCGTCAATGACCCGGCCCTGGCCGATGAAAATCTTGCCGTTGTCCTTGAGCAGGTCGGCGCGCTCCATGCCGGGACCGCGCGGCTTGGCGCCGATGAGCAGGCACCAGTTGGCGTCCTTGAAGCCGATGGCGGGGTCGGAGGTCTGGACGATGCCCTTGAGCAGCGGGAAGGCGCAGTCCTCGAGCTCCATCGCGACGCCCGCGAGCGCCAGCATGACCTTCTCGACCGGGGCCTCGATGAGCTGGAGGATGACGGGCTGATCGGGGCCGAACATGGCGCCGGAGGCGATGCGGAAAAGGAGGGAGTAGCCGATCTGGCCGGCGGCTCCGGTGACGGCGACGCGAAGTGGGGTTTTCATGGGTGGGGCGGGAAATTAACTGCGAAAGACGCGAAGACCATCCAGAATTTCGGCGGACCGATGGAATTCCGGGAGCCGGCGCGGGGGCGGGGAAGACCCGGCGCGGGGCCGCGCTCCGGGCGAGGCCGGCGCCTACTGGAACCGCGGCGCGATGGCGGCGTGGATCTCGCGGACGAGTTTTTCCGTGGTCGGCCAGTCGATGCAGGCGTCGGTGATGGAGACGCCGTAGCGCAGTTTTTCCTTCGGCTGGGGGAAGGGCTGGCTGCCGGCGCCCAGGTTGCTCTCGATCATCGCGCCCATGATGGAGGCGTTGCCGGCGGCGATCTGCGCGAGCAGCTCGCGCATGACCTCGGGCTGGCGCTCGGGCTGCTTGGCGGAGTTGTCGTGCGAGCAGTCGACGAGGATGGACTTGGTGAGGCCGGCCTTGGCGAGGAGCTGCTCGGTCTGCGCGATGTGGGCGGGCGAGTAGTTGGGCCCGGCCGCGCCGCCGCGGAGGACGACGTGGCAGTCGGGGTTGCCGCGGGTGACGATGGCGGAGGCGGAGCCGTCGAGGTTGATGCCGAGGAAAGTCTGCGGCTGGGCGGCGGCCTTGATGGCGTTGACGGCGGCTTGGAGCGAACCGTCGGTGCTGTTCTTGAACCCCAGCGGCATGGACAGGCCGCTCGCCATCTGGCGGTGGGTTTGCGACTCGGTGGTGCGGGCGCCGATGGCGGACCAGCAGATGAGATCGGCAATGTATTGCGGCGTGATGGGGTCGAGCAGCTCCGTCGCGGTGGGCAGCCCGAGGTCGAGCACGTCGCGGAGGAAGGTGCGCGCCAGCCGCAGGCCGGCGGCGATGTCGTGCGAGCCGTCGAGGTGCGGATCCATGATGAGCCCCTTCCAGCCGACCGTCGTGCGCGGTTTTTCGAAATACACGCGCATCACGATCATCACGCGGTCGGATACCTCGCGCGCCAGCGCCGCCAGGCGGCGCGCATAGTCGCGGCCGGCCTCGAGGTCGTGGATGGAGCAGGGTCCGACAATCAGCAGGAAGCGTTTATCGTCGGTGAAAATGAGCCGGTGGATCTCCCGGCGCGCCCGGGTGACAAATTCCGCCTGCGCCTCGGTCTTGGGCAGCGCGGCCAGCAGCGCGGCGGGCGAGGGGAGTGAGCGCGTCTCAACGACATTGATGTCCGATGTTCTCTGCATGAGCGGGCCAGCTTGGCGGGTTTGCCGCCGGCGGCGCAAGCCCGGTGTCCGGCTTGCATATCCTTGGGATCCGGTCAAAAAAGTGGCCGGCCACTTACCCCTAAGTGGCCGGCCTTTGCTTTCTTAATTACCCCAAAACTCCCGCTAGGCGGGAGAAGTGATAAAACTGACAAGGTGATAGCTACCCGAGATTCCCACATCGTCAACTAAAAGTTATCAATTTCTTCCACTTTGTTTTGTTAATCACTGAAGAACAGCATCTTTTTAATCTAATGAATTTTTCTAATGAGCCGGCTTTTTACCAATGGAAGCCAGCGGCTTGCCTGCAGGTAACTGGGGATGATGCCCTAAGCTTTCTGCAAGGGCAGTTTACCAATGATTTGCATCAAGACGTAAAAGGCGGCGCGGTCTACGGGCTTTGGCTGAACCAGAAGGGAAAAGTGCTGGCCGACAGTTTTGTGCGGAAGATTTCCGACCGGGAGGCGTGGATCGTGAGTTATTTTTCACCGGCTGCGGTCATTCGCGAGCGGCTGGAGGCCTACATCATCGCGGACGACGTGGTGATCGCGGATGTCACGGAATCCATGGCGGGACTCACGGTCTTTGGCGCGGCCGTTGATCCTGGCGCCGGCGATTCAAGGTGGAGTTTTGCCGGCCGGCGCACGCGCGACCCGCACACCGAGATTATTTTCCCGGTGAGCGCAGGGACCGGATTGAGCGCGCCGCCGGCCGGCGGGGTGGCGCGGTCGGCGGGGCAGATGGAATGGAAACGCATCGCGGCCGGCATCCCGGCGGTACCGGCGGACATCGGCCCGGCGGACCTGCCCAACGAAGGAGGTCTCGAGACCGAGGCGATTTCCTACACCAAGGGGTGCTACCTCGGGCAGGAGGTGATGGCGCGGCTGAAGACCATGGGCCAGGTGCGCCGCCAGCTGATCCGCGTGCGCGGCACCGGGGAGCCGCCGCCGCGGGCAACGGTGCTGTACCAAGGTGAGCGCAAGGCCGGCGAGTTGCGCTCGACCGCGCGCGAAGGCGCGGAGTGGATCGGGTTCGCCCTGGTCGCGCTGACGCAACTCCGACGGGACCAGGGCCTGGCCGTGACGCCGGGCGGTGCGCCGGCCATCAGTGTGGGTGACACCCCATGAGCGAGGAGGAACAACTGCGCGCGCTCTGCGAGCGGCTGGGCTCGAGCCCGGCGCAGGCGGTGACGATGGCGGCCCAGCTGCAGAAACGGGCCGCGCAGCTGGCGGCGGAGCGTGGCGTGACGCGCGAGGCGGCGCTGGCGCACCTGCTGAAACTCGTGATCGCCGGCCGCAACGGCGAGGTGCCGCCGGATTTCCCGGCGCCCCCGGGCCCGCGCGGTTAGGGATTGCGCCGCACGCGGCGGCGTTTCTTCGTTTGGCGGTCCGGCCTCCCCAACCCCTCATGAACAAAGCTGAACTGATCGACGAAGTGCAGAACCACCTCGGCGCCGAAACTTCCAAGGCGGCCGCCGAGCGCGCCGTGGAAGCCGTGCTCGCGGCGGTGGGCCGGGGCCTCCGGCGCGACCGCGAGGTCTCGCTGGTCGGGTTTGGCGCCTTCGCCGTCGCGACGCGCGCCGCGCGCCGCGGCTACAACCCGCACACGCAGCGCCCGATGAAGATCCGCGCCATGAAGACCATCCGCTTCAAGGCCGGGCTCGCGCTCAAGGCGGCGGTGTGAACCCGCGGCCGCGCCGTGCCGCTGCCGGGCGCGGGGCGGCAACGCCGGGCAAACGCCCCGAACAGAATTTTCCCGCGTGAAAGCAGAACTCATCGCAAAATTTGCCGCCCGCTTCGGCCGCGCCCCGGCGGTGATCGCGCGGGCGCCGGGCCGGCTGGAGTTCATCGGCAACCACACCGACTACAACGGCGGCACGGTGCTGGGCGTGCCGATCGACCGGGGCATCTGGGTGGCGGTGGCGGCGCGGGACGACGGACGGCGGCGGTTTTGCAGCGAGGCGGGGGGCGCGATCAAGACGCTGCCGGTGGAAAATCCCCCGGCGAAGCAGCGCGGCGCCGGCAGCTGGCTGAACTACCCGCTGGGCGTCATCGCCGCGTTGCCGGAATTCGGCCTGCGGCCGCCGGCGGGCTTTGATTTTCTCGCGCTGTCGGACCTGCCCTCGGGCGCCGGGCTGAGCAGCAGCGCGGCGCTGGAGCTGGCGTCGGCGCTGGCGTTTCTCGCGCTGGGCGGGCAGGACGCGCCGCGCGCGACGGTCGTGCAGCTCTGCCGGCGCGCGGAGAACCACTTTGTCGGCGTGCCGTGCGGCATCCTCGACCAGGGCGTGTCGGGCTTCGGCCAAAAGGACCACCTTGTCCACATTGACTGCCGCGGGCCGAGTTTTGCCACGGTGCCGCTGCCCGCCGCGGCGCGATTCTGGGTCTTCAACACCCACACGAAGCACGCCCTGGTCGACGGGCTGTACGCGGCGCGGCACCGTGAGTGCATGGCCGCCGCGCAGCTGCTCGGCGTGGCCCTGCTGGCCGACGTGTCGCCGGCGGCGCTGGAGGCGGCGCGGGCGAAGCTGCCGCCGGTGGAGTTCCGGCGCGCCCGGCACATCGTGGAGGAGATTGCGCGGGTGGACGCGACGGTGACCGCCCTGCGGGCGGGCGACCTTGCGGCGGCGGGCCGCCTGCTCACGGCGTCGCATCGCAGTTCCCAGCTGCTGTTCGAGAACAGCACGCCCGAACTCGACTTCCTCGTCGACCAGCTCACGGCCGCCCCGCATGTCCATGGCGCCCGGCTGACGGGCGGCGGTTTCGGGGGAGCGGTGATGGCCCTGACGACGCCGGAGTTCAGCGAGGCGCAGGCGACGGCGGTGGCGACGGCCTACGCGGAAAAATTCGGCGCCCGGCCCGACGTGCTGCGCGCGTCGACCGGCGACGGGGCGGCGTTACAGTAGCTCGCCGAGGCTCGCGAAGTACCCCGCGACCCAGCGGTGGCAGACGAGGAAGTAGAGCAGGCCGGCGATGGCGAGCATCGGGCCGAAGGGCACGTGCATGCCGAAGCCGAGCGGGGCGGGCTCGCCCTCGGGCGTCTCCGACGGGGGCGCGGCCGCCGAGGCCTTGCCGGACACCTTTTGCCAGAGCAGCGCCAGGACGAACCAGACCGTGCCAACGACGGCGCCACCGAACACCGAGAAAACGGCGCCCTGCCAGCCGCAGAACGCGCCGATCATGCCGACAAATTTCACGTCGCCGAACCCCATGGCCTCCTTCTTCAGTGCCAGCTCGGCGAGCAGCGCGATCCAGAGCACGAGGCCGGAGCCGACGAGCAGCCCCTGCATAGCAGCCGTGCCCGAGCGCAGGCTGTCGACGACCAAGATGCCGCCGTGCTGGCCGTGCAGCGCGGGGAGGATGAACGACAGCAACACGCCCAGCAGGCCGGCCCCGAGGGTGAACACATCCGGGATGACCATGTGGTCGAGGTCGATGAACGTGGCGGCCACCAGCACGCTCACGAACACCATGCCGCACACGGCCTTGGCGGGCGGGAACAGCAGCCAGCAGGCGAGGAAGAGCGCCGCGGTCAGCAGCTCGACGAACGCATAGCGGAACGAGTACGGCCGGCCGCAGCAGCGCGCCCGGCCGCGCAGGATGAACCAGCTCAGGACCGGGAGGTTGTCGTACCACGCGATGGGTTTCCCGCAGGCGCAGTGCGAGCCGGGCGTGACGATCGACTGCCCCGCCGGGATCCGGTAGATGCAGACGTTGAGGAAACTCCCGACCATCGCCCCGAAGACCCCCGCGACGGCGGGGAAAAACCAGGGGAACGCGGCGGCAAACTCGGGGTAGTCGGTCATGGTTCAGGTGGGCGGCAGGGCGGCGCGGGCGGCGGCCTGCATGGTCGGGGCGGTCTGCGCGGCGGGCGCGCCGCTCCAGAGCTCGAGCGACTTCGCGCCCTGATGGACGAGCATCGACAGGCCGTTGGCCTGCGGGAGGCCGAGCGCCGCCGCGGCGCGCAGCAGCGGGGTCTGCGGCGGGTTGTAGATCATGTCGCACACGCTGGCGGGGCGGGGCAGTCGCTGCAAATCAATCGGCGCGGGATCGTCCGCGCGCAGGCCGGCGCTGGTGGCGTTGATCACGAGAGCGCCCGCCGGGAGGTCGGCGGGGGGCGCCCCGGGGGCGAAGCCCCGCAGCGGCACGCCGCCGGCCTGGGGCGCGAGCACGGCCAGCAGGGCGTCGAGGTGGGCGCGCGTGCGGTTGCCAAGGCTGAGCGAGGCGCAGCGGCGGCCGAGGCACTCGACCGCGGCGCTGCGGGCGGCGCCGCCGGCGCCCAGCAGGATGACGTGGGTCCCGGTGAGGGTGCAGCCCAGGTCCTGCGCCAGCGCCGTGGCGAGGCCGTAGCCGTCGGTGTTGTGCCCGAGCCACCCGCGCTCGGTCCAGAGCAGGGTGTTGACGGCGCCGACGGGCCGGGCGGCGTCGGCGACGGACGCGACCAGGTCGAAGGCGAGGACCTTGTGCGGCACGGTGAGGTTGAGCCCGCGGAATTTCTTCGCGTGGAAGAGCTCGAGTGCGCGGGGCAGGTCGGCCGGGGCGATGTCGAAGCGGAAGTAACTCCAGTCGGCAAAGCGCGGCGACGTGCGGGCCAGCCCGGCGAGCGCGGCGTTGTGCATCGGCGGGCTGAGCGAATGCGCCACGGGATGGCCGACCACGGCGAGGGCCACGCCGGGGCGCGACCAGGCCTCGAGGTCGCGGAGGGTGAGAACGGGGTCGGCGGCGCGCATGCGTTCAGGGCAGCAGAGCGGGGAACGCCGGCGGGAACGAGGCGATTTTTTACGGCTGCGCGCGCTCGTGGGTGGTCTCGAACTCCACGACGAAGCCGGCGAAGAGCCGGGCGCGCTCGGCGTCGCCGGCCGCGGTGTAGTGGTTCGCCAGGTTGCGGCAGTTGCGGCAGAGCACCTCGCGGACCGGCGTGGGCGCGAGGTCGGTGAGTTGGGGCGTGATCTGGTTGGCCTGCAGCAAGGCGAAGATCTCGTCGGGGTCGAGGAAGACCCCCTTGTCGAAGGGATCGATGAAGAACGGCGGGGAATCCTCGAAGCAGCCGACGATGAAGTGGCCGGGGAGCCCGACCGGCTCCAGCGCCAGGCCGAGCCGCTCGGCCACCAGCAGGTAGACGACGCTGAGCGACAGCGGGATGCCGGTGCGGCGCGCGAGCACCTGGTCGAGCAGGCTGTTGCGCGGGTCGGTGTAATGCTCGACGTTGCCGTGGAAGCCCCACTCGTGGAACAGCACGCGGTTGATGATGCGGCATTGCTCGCGGGTGCTGGCCGGCTCGCTGATGAGCTCGCGGCAGCGGCTGGCGATGCGGTCGAGCTCGCCGCAGCACGCGCCGGCATCGAGCCCCGGCGTCACCGTGCGGCTGAGCAGGAGCGAGCCGGTCTCGAGCTCATACTGGAGCGAGCGGATGAAATCTCGGAATTCCGCGACCGGGTCGGAAAAATTCAGCTCGCCGAGGAAGGCCGCGGCCTGGCGGGCGAGCGGGCGGTGGGTGCTGCGGGTCGTCTCCTGCAGGAAGCGCAGCGCCGGCGCCCCGAGCGCGGTGAAGTAGGCGAGCAGCGCCCGGCGCACCGCCGGGCTGGAATCGTCGAGCAGATCGCGAAGCGCCTGCTGCCGGGCTTCGTCGAGTTGGGCGGTTTCCACGCGCTCAGGCGAGGAAGGTTTCGCCGCGCTGGCAACCCGGAAAGGAAGGAATCGCGCCGGCGCTCAGGGCGCCGGGTCGCGCGCGCCGAAGAGGGCCGTGCCGACGCGCACCAGGGTGCTGCCGGCGGCGATGGCGGCGGCGTAGTCGCCGCTCATGCCCATGGAGAGCTCGGGCAGCAGGGCGCCGGTCTCGCCGGCGAGCTGGTCGCGCAGTTCGCGCAGGGTGGTGAAGGTGCGGGTGGCGACCGAGTCGTCGTCGCTCAGCGGCGCGATGGTCATGAAGCCCTCGACCTGCAGGTGACTCTGCGCGAGGGCGGTGTCGAGCAGCCGCGGGGCGTCCTCCAGCTCGGCCCCGAATTTCGCGGGGTCGCGGCCGGCGTTGACCTGAAGCAGCACGGGCAGAATTTTGCCCAGCTCGGCGGCGGCGCGGTCGAGCAGCCGGAGCAGCTTCTCGCTGTCGACGCTCTGCACGCGGTCAAAATGCGTCGCGGCGAGCTTCGCCTTGTTCGACTGGAGGTGGCCGATCAGCTCCCAGCGGACCTCCGCGGTGGTCGCGGCGCGCTTGTCGGCGCCCTCCTGCACGCGGTTCTCGCCGACGGCGGGCAGGCCGTAGCGGGCGGCATATTCCACGGCCGCGACCGGGTGGGACTTGGTGACGGCGAGCAGCCCGACCCCCGACGGATCGCGGCCGGCGCGCGCGCAGGCCGCGGCGATGTCGGCGCGGACGGCATCCGCGCGGCGGGAGAACTCATCATAAGTGATAAACATGACTTAAAAGTGACACTGCTTATGGGTTGCGGTTAAATTAGCGATAGTTATGGTCCGCGCAACCCCGAGTCAGACATGCAAATCGAAAACTTCAAAATCTTCTCCGACCTGGTCGAGACGAAGAGCTTTTCAAAGTCCGCCAAGCTCAACGGCATCACCCAGTCGGCGGTCAGCCAGCAGGCGCGCGCCATGGAGCGCCACTTCAAGACGCTGCTGATCGACCGCAGCCAGAAGCAGTTCCAGCTCACCCGCGAGGGGCAGCGGGTCTACGAGTCGGCGAAGGAGATTCTCCACACCTACGACAAGCTGCTCTCGGAGCTGCAGGAGATGAAGAAGGTCATCAGCGGCACGATCCGCATCTCGACCATCTACTCGATCGGCCTGCACGAGCTGCCGGCCTACATCAAGAAATTCCTGCACGACTACCCCTCGGTCAACGTGCGCGTGGAATACCGCCGCTCCAACCTCGTCTACGAGGACATCCTCCACAACGCCGTCGATTTCGGGCTCGTGGCCTTCCCGGTCAAGCAGCGGCAGATCGAGGCGCTGCCCTTCCGCGACGACCACCTCGTGCTCATCACCCACCCGGGGCATCCGCTCGCGAAGGGCGGGGAGATCGACCTCAAGCAGCTGGCGGGGCAGAAATTCATCGGCTTCGACCCCGACATCCCCACGCGCAAGGCGGTCGACCAGATCTTCCGCGACCACAAGCTCGAGATCGAGCCGGTGATGGAGTTCGACAACATCGAGACGGTGAAGCGCGCGGTCGAGATCGACCACGGCATCGCCATCGTGCCGCAGGCCACCGTGCTGCAGGAAGTGAAGCAGGGGACGCTCGTCGCCGTGCATTTCAAGGGCAAGGACTTCACCCGCCCGCTGGCGATCCTCCACCGCAAGGGCCGCGTGCTCACGCCGGCGATGAAGAAATTCATCGAGACCCTCGGTCTCGACATCCCCGGCAGCGCCTGACGCCGGGCGGGCCGGGGACGGGGGGCGGGGCCGGGAACAAACCGGGCGTTCGCGCCTCTTACCCGTATGCTGCTCCCCATGATTTTCCGCCGCTGCTTCCTTGGCCTTGCCTTCACCCTCGCCGCCGCGGCCCTGCTCCGGGCCGAGCCGGTCCCCGCCACGCCCGCACCGGCGTGGAAATTGAAGGATGTAGACGGCCAGGTCGTCAGCTCCGACCAGTTCAAGGGCAAGGTGGTCGTGGTGGATTTCTGGGCCACCTGGTGCCCGCCTTGCCGGGCGGAGATTCCCGGCTACATCGAGCTGCAGAAGAAATACGGCAAGGACGGCCTCGTGATCATCGGCGTCGCGTGCGACCAGGGCAAAAATGCCGCCGGGACGGTGAAGGCTTTCATCCAGAAGCACGGGGTGAATTACCAGATCGTCATGGCGGATGACGACATCCAGGCGGCGTTCGGCGGGATGGAATACATTCCCACGACCTTCATCATCGACCGGGAGGGCAACCTTCGCGACCGGAAGGACGGCGCCGAACCCATGGCCGTGTACGAGGAGCGGCTGCTCAAGTACCTGAAGTGAGCGGCCGCGGCCCCCGGCCGGCGCAAACCCGGGCGTGACTTTTCGCCCGGCTCTGGCGTGCTCACGGTGACGCATGCCGCTCCCGCCCATTATCCACGAGGACGACGATCTGCTCGCCTTCGACAAGCCGAGCGGCCTGCCGGTGGCGGGCGAGCGCCGGGGCAAGGCGATGGAGAACCTCATGGATCCGGTCCGGGCGAAATACGGCCCGGCGGTGGCCAACGTCCACCGGCTCGACCCCGAGGTGAGCGGCGTGCTGCTGTGCGCGAAAACCAAGCCCGCGCTCGATTTCCTCAGCGGGCAGTTCCAGTCGAAGACGGCCGACAAGCGCTACCTCGCGCTGGTCGCGGTGCTGCCGCCGGAGCGGGCGCTGCGCGACACTGTGGCGCTGCGCGCCCCCGGGGGTGGCCTGCCGGAGGCGTTCACCGTCGACCTCCCGTTGCGCGACGACCTGCGCGAGCCGGGCCGGATGCGCGTGGGCCGCGGGGAAGGGTGCCGGGAATCGGTGACGGAGTTCCGCGTGCTCGAGCGGTTCGGCCGGTTTGCCTGGCTGGAGTGCCGGCCGCTGACGGGCCGCCCGCACCAGGTCCGCGTCCATCTGGCCGCGGCGGGCGCGCCGGTCCTGAATGATGCGTTTTACGGCGATCCGGAGATCAAGCTGCTGCTCTCGGACCTGAAGCGCGGCTACAAGGGCCGCGACGACGAAAAGCCGCTGCTGCTGCGGCTCGCGCTGCATGCGAACGAGCTGACCGTGAAGCACCCGGCCACCCGCGAGCCGATCACGCTCCGCGCACCGTTGCCGCACGAGTTCGAGGTTGCGCTGAAATACCTGCGGAAGTTCGGCACCAGCCGCCCGCGGTGAACCGTGGCCGGCGCGGCGGATTCAGCGCCGCAGCTGGTCGAGCAGCTCGCGGGCCGGGGTGAAGCCAGGGTTGAGGCGGAGGACGGCCTCGAGGTGGGGGATGGCCTCGGCGCGGCGATCCGGCAGGCTGAGCAATTCGTGGGCGAGGACGTAGTGCGCCTGCCAGAGGTCTGGGTTGGTGCGGACCGCTGATTCCAGGTGGCCGATCGCCTCGACCTGGCGGTTGGCCCGGCCGAGCAGCGCAATGCCCAGGTTCATCTGGATCTCGGCCTTTTCGGGATGTTGGCGCAGCACGGCTTGGTAGTGCTGGATGGCTTCGTCCTCGCGGCCGGGCATCGTGGCGAGCGTGTTGGCCAGATTGTTTTCCGCCTGCCAGAGCTCCGGCTTGAGGCGGACGGCGGTCTCCAGCTGCGCGATCGCCTCGGCCTTCTTGTCCGGCTGGGCCAGCAGCGCCATGCCGAGGTTGCCGTGGGCCTCGGCGTAACCGGGCCGGAGGTGCAGCGCCGCGCGGTAGGACGCGATCGCCGCGTCGGTTTCGCCCCGTGCGGCGAGTTCCATGCCGAGATTGTAGGCGGCCATCCAGGCGCCGGGGTTGCGCGCCAGCGTCGCACGATAGAGCGTGACGTTGTCGCGGTAGTCGTGCGCCTGGCGCCAGGTCAGCAGGCCCAGCACCCCGACGAGCGCGGCGGGAATCGCGCGCCGGGCCCAGGCGGGCCGCGCCGCCAGGGCCAGCGTCAGCCCGGCCGCGACCGGCACAATCACGCCGAGGCAGGCGAGATACTGGAAGTGGTCGGCGACGTAGGAGTAGATGAACGGGTAGACGTTGAAGAACCCGAGCGCCGGAAACAGCGTGCCACCGAAAAACAGCGCGCCCGCGAGCGGCCCGCGCGAGCGGTGACGAAGCCGCCAGAGTCCCGCCAGCACGGCGAGCGCCGCGAGGCCGCCCGCATACGACCACGCCGCGGCGGCGTCGATCGTCCAGCGCGGGTAGACGAAGCTCAGCTGGGCAGGCCAGAGCAGCTTGCCGAGATAAAACCAGACGACGCGGCCCGCCAGCAGGCAGCGCTGCAGGGCGTTCAGGTCGTAGGCCGTGCCCGCCGCGCCGATGAATTTGCGCTCGACCCACGCGGTGCACAGGCCGGCGGCGATCCCCAGCGCGAACCACGGCAGCAGTGGAGCGACATCGCGCCGCCACGAGAGGGCGCCGCGCCGCCACCACGCGAGCACCAGCAAGGCGGCCGGCAGCGTGGCGGTCACCGACTTGGTCAGGATCGCGAGGACGAAAAAGACGGTGGCGAGGGCGTAGGTGCGCCAGGCGCGGTCCGGGGCGGGCGAGGCAGCGGACGGCGCGGCGTCACCGCGCGCCTCGTCAAAGCGGAGGTAGGCCAGTACCGCGAGCAGGTAGAACACCGCCGAGAGAGTGTTCTTCTGTTCCGAGATCCAGGCCACGGATTCGACGCCCACGGGGTGCAGCGCGAAGACCAGGCCGGCGAGCCAGGCCCCGGGGATGGCCAGCCGCTGCAGCACCCGCACGAGCAGGCCCGCCGCCGTGGCGTGGAGGAGGAGGTTCAGCCAGTGGTAGGCCGCCGCCGTGTCGCCCCACAGCCGGTGCTCGACCCAAAATGCGCTGTGCAGGACCGGGTAGTATTGCTGCGTGGCGCCGAGCTCGAACCAGATCCGCCCGAGGGCCGCCGCCGGCCGGAGTTCGGCCTTGGTCACATGCGCCTCGTCGTCCCAGAGGAAACCGCCGTGGATCGCGGGGTAGTAGGCCAGCACGCACAGGACGGCCAGGCCGAGCCAGACCAGCCACCCGGGGAGGGCGGATCGGGCGCCGCCGTCCGGGGGTGAGCTGCGCGAAATCGCGGGGCGCGGTGGCATCGGGAAAATGTTTCCCGTTCTCATTTTTCCCGCAACGCGGAAAGTGGCCGGGGTTCGGAGGGTGGGGCGGGTCGGCCGCGACGAGCCGCAATGATTTGAAACCCACGCCGGCGCGCGCATGCTCGCCCGGCAAAACCCCACCCCATGAATCCGACCGTCACCCATTCCGTGGACCGCGACCAAATTGGCTGGATCGTGTTCGATGATCCGGCCGCGCGGGTCAACGTGCTCACCCCCGCCGTCTTTGCCGACCTGCGCGCGGCGCTCGCCGCGCTGGCGGCGCAGCCCGTGAAAGCGGTCGTCGTGCTGAGCGCGAAGGAGCGCATCTTCATCGCCGGGGCCGACCTCAAGTGGCTCGCGCAGCTGCCCGACGCGGCGGCGGCGATAGCGGTCTCGCGCGAGGGGCAGGCGTGCTTCGCCCTGCTGGCCAATTTCAAGGTGCCGGTCGTGTGCGCCATCCACGGGGCCTGCGCGGGTGGCGGCACCGAGGTGGCGCTGGCCAGCCACTGGCGCATCGCGAGCGAGGCGCGCGAGACCGTCATCGGCCTGCCGGAGACCAGCGTCGGGACGATTCCCGGCTGGGGCGGGACGGTGCGCCTGCCCCGGCTCATCGGGGCCGCGGCCGCGCTGGACTGCCTCCTCAAGGCCACGCTCCTGCCCGCCGCGGAGGCGCTCCGCCTCGGGATCGTCGACGAACTCGCCCCCGCGGCCGAACTCAAGGTGCGCGCGCAGGCCGCCGCGCTCCGGCTGGCCGCGAACGGGCTTCCCGCCCGAGCGGCGCCACCCGCGGTGGACGCGGCGTTTTTCGCCGGGCTGCGCGCGGTGACCGCGAAGAAGACGCGGGGCTTTGAGCCGGCGCCGCTGCAGGCCATCGCGGTGGTTGAGCAGACGGCAGGGCAGCCGGTCGACGCGGCGCTCGCGGTGGAGTCCCGGATCTTCGGCGAGGTGACCGCGGGCGAGGTCTGCAAGAACCTCATCTACGTTTTTTTTCTCAAGGACGCGGTCAAGAAGCTCACGGTCGACGCCTGGTTTCCACCGGCTGCGGCGGCCGCGGCGCCCGTCCCCTTCAAGAAGATCGGCGTGGTTGGCGCCGGCGTGATGGGCTCCGGCATCGCGCAGTGGTGCGCCGCCTGCGGTTACGAGGTGGTGCTGCGCGACGTGCAGCCGGAGTTCGTCGCGCGCGGGCTGGCGGTCATCCGCGGCGTGTTTGACGAGGCGGTGGCGCGGAAAAAACTGAAGCCGGAGGCGGCGGCCGCCGGGCTGGCCCGCGTGCGGACCACCACGGCGTGGGAGGGATTTGGCGAATGCGACCTCGTGGTCGAGGCAATCACGGAGGACGTCGCGGTGAAGCAGCAGCTCTTCGCGGAGCTGGCGGCGGTGGTGCGGCCCGACTGCGTGCTGGCGTCAAACACCTCGGCGCTGCCGATCGAGGAACTGGCCGCGAAGGTGGCGGAGCCCGGCCGCACCGTCGGCCTGCATTTTTTCAATCCCGTGAGCCGCATGCCGCTGGTGGAGCTGGTGCTCAGTCCGCACACGACCCGCGTGACGGCGGAACGCGCGCTCGCGTTCGCCAAGGCGCTGGGGAAGACCCCGGTCATCTGCCGGTCGTCGCCCGGCTTCCTCGTCACGCGGGTGCTTTTCTTCTACCTCAACGAGGCCTGCCTGCTCTGGGAGCAGGGCGTGGCGACGGCGGAGCTCGACGCGGCGATGCGCGGCTGGGGCTGGCCGATGGGCCCGATGCGGCTGATCGACGAGGTCGGGGTGGACGTGAGCGATTTCATCTACGGGGAGATGGCGCACTATTTTCCGGGGCGCTTCACCGGCGCGACGGTCTGCCGGCGCATGCTCGCGGCCGGGATGAAGGGCCGGAAGAACGGGGCGAGCACGGGCTTCTATACCTACGCCGGCGGCAAGGAGGCGTTCAACCCGGCCATGGCGCAGTTCGCGCCGGCGGCGACGTCACCGCTCACGGCCGCGGCGATCACGGAGCGGCTCAACCGCGTGATGATCGACGAGACGAAGCGCGTGCTCGACGCGGGCGTGCTCAAGTCCCCGGAGGACGCCGACTTTGCGCTGCTGATGGGCGCGGGATTCCCGGCTTTCCGCGGCGGCCTGATGCGCCATGCGCGGACCCTCGGGGCGGTCCGCCCGTAGCCGATCCCGGGCGGCCTTTTTACGCCGAAGGGAGTATGGAAAACGCGTTGCCATGGCCGGCAATTGCGTGAGCCTTGCCGCGCGCCAAACCCGCCCCTCCCCGCCCCCGGAGTATTCATGCCCGCTGTTGCCTCCCGCCTGTCCCCCTCGCTCAAGCGCCGGCTGCTGACCACCATCCTGGAAAGCCGCCACGGCGACCTGCGCGAGGAAAACCTCAACCGCCAGGGCAAGGGGCACTTTCACGTGTCCGGCCGCGGCCACGAGGCGCTCGCCGCGATCGGGGTGCAGCTGCAGCCGGAGGATTACATCGTGCCGTACTACCGCGACCGCGGCCTGGTGCTCGGGCGCGGCGTGACCACGCGGCAGCTGGCGCTCGACTACATGGCGAAGCGCGACTCGTCGTCGGGCGGCCGGCAGATGCCGTCGCACTACAGCTACCGCGCGCAGAACATCTGGAGCGTGCCCACGCCGACCGCCGCCCAGCTGCTGCCCGCCTGCGGGATGGCGTGGGGCATGCAGCTGGACGGGAAGCAGAGCCTCGTGGTCACGACGGTCGGCGACGCGGCGACGCGGCAGGGGGATTTCTTCGAGGCGGTGTGCTTTGCGCAGGAGCGCAAGCTGCCGCTGCTGTTCGTCGTCGAGGACAACGGCTTTGGCATCAGCACGCCGACGCGGCGGACGACGCCGCGCGCCCTCGCGGTGCTCAACGCGGAACAGTGGCGGGTGCTCGACGGCTGGGACGTCGAGGCGGTCCACGCCGCCACGGAGGCCGCCGTGGCGGAGATCCGCGCGGGCGGGGGCCCGGTGCTGCTCTGGCTGAAGCTGGAGCGGCTCTCCAGCCACACGAGTTCCGACGACCAGGCCATCTACCGCAGCAAGGAGGACCTGGCGGCGCTCGGGGAGCGCGACCCGCTGCTGACGCTGAAGGCGCAGCTCCTCGCCGAGGGCGAGCTCACCGAGCCGGAGTTCGAGACGCTCGACCGGGAGATCAAGGAGCGCGTGCGGCTCGACTACGCCGCGGCCGAGCTGGCCGAGAATCCGGTCGCGCACGAGCTCGAGGCCAACGTCTCCTCGCAGCCCGCCCAGCTCGACGAGCAGGTGCTGCGGCCGGGCAAGTACCGGATGGGCGACGTGATCAACCTCACGCTCCGCGCCGGGCTCGACTCGGATCCGGGCCGCCTGATCTTCGGCGAGGACATCGAGGACCCGAAGGGCGGCGTGTTCCGCCTGACGCAGAAACTCTCGACGGACTTTCCCGACCAGGTGTTCAACTCGCCGCTGGCGGAGAGCACGATCCTCGGCGTGGCCTGCGGGCTCGCGAGCTACGGCAAGCGGCCGGTGTTCGAGCTGCAGTTCATTGATTTCATCTACCCGGGCTGGAACCAGCTGGTGACCAACCTCGCGACGCTGCGCTGGCGCACCCACGGCCAGTGGTCCTGCCCGGTCGTGATCTACGCGCCCTACGGCGCCTACCTGCCGGGCGGCTCGCTCTGGCATTCGCAGGCGAACGAGGCGGCCATCGCGCATTTTCCCGGGCTCAACGTCGTCATCCCCAGCACGCCGGAGGATGCCGCCGGCCTGCTCTGGACGGCGATGCATGCGGAGGACCCGGTGATTTTCCTCGCGCCGAAGCACCTGCTCTGGGCCGAGCACGAGCTCGACGAGCCCGCGATGGCGGTGCCGATCGGCCACGCCCGCTGCCGCACCGCCGGCCGCGACGTCACGCTGGTCGCGTGGGGCAACACGATGGAGAAATCCCTCGAGGCCGTCGCCGCAGTGGCGGGCGCCGTCAGCGTCGAGCTGATCGACCTGCGCTCGATCGTGCCGTGGGACCGCGAGATGATCGAGGAGTCGGTGCGCAAGACCGGCCGGCTCGTCGTGGTGCAGGAGGACACGGAGAACTGCTCCGTCGGCCAGATGATCATCTCCCACCTCGCGGGCCGGCCCGATGTCTGGAGCCGGATGGTGGCGCCGCCCGTGCTGGTGTCGAAGGGCAACGTGATGATCGGCTACAGCCCGGTCTACGAGTACGCGGCGCTGCCCGACACGCCGCGCATCGTGGCGGCGCTGCGCCGCGTGGTGGCGACCAGGTTGGAGCGCGTCCCTTCGGCTGGTGCCGGACAAAGCGCCCTGTCCGCTTCGGCCGCCTCGGCGGTTTCGGCTTCCGGCGGGACACCGGCGCCGGTAGACACCCCCGTGCCCGGAACCAGCGACATCGTCGTGAAAGTGCCCATCATGGGCGAGGGCCTGCGCTCGGCGCGCGTGGTCGCCCTGCACAAGCAGGCCGGGGACAAGGTGAGCCTCGACGACGTGCTCTGCGAGGTCGAGACCGACAAGGCCGTCTACCCGATCGAGGCGTCGTTCGCCGGCACCTTCAAGGCGTGGAAGATCCGGCCCGACGACGTGGTCGAGATCGGCCAGGAGATCGCGCTGGTCACGCCCGGCGCCGCGCCGGCCATGGCCGCCGCACCCACCAGTTTGCAGCAGCTCCAGCAACGCCCGGCGGCTCCGGCCGCCCCCGCCGCCCGGCCGGGCGAGCGGCGCGAACCCGCGCTGCCCGCCGCCATCACCCGCCGGCTCGACAGCGTCGTGCCCGCGAACATGGAGCTGGACGTGCGCTGGGCCGCGATCCGGACCGCGCGCGAGACGGCGAAGCAAAAATCCGGCAAGGACGCCCCGTCGCCGTCGGTGATGATGGCGTGGTGCGTCGTCCGCGCGATGGAGCAGCACGCGCCGTTCCGTCGGATCGTGGCGAAGGACGGCGCGATCCTGGAGCAGGCCGAGTTTGAGCTGGGCATCGCCGTGGCGCTGGAGGGCGACCGGCTGGGCACGGCGGTCGTGCGCCGGAGCAACCGGCTGAGCTGGCCGGAGTTTGTCACCGCCTACGCCGCCGCGGTGGACGCGACGCGCGCGGGCCGGGTCGAGGAGGTGCAGTCGCCGCTCAACCTGACGAGCCTGGGCGCGTTCGGGATCGAGAAGGCCCAGCCCATCGTGGTGCCCCCGGCGATGAGCACGCTCTTCGTGGGCACGGCGCACGAGCGGATGATCAACGACGGCGGCATGATCCACCCGGTCGAGGTCGTCACGCTGTCGGTCACGTTCGACCACCGGGTCGTCAACGGCGCGGGCACCGCGGCGTTCCTGCAGGACCTGAAGGCGCAGTTCGAGGGCTTCAAGCTGCCGGGCTAGGCCGCGGCGGGCGGCGGGTCAGGGTTTTTGAAACAGATAGTGGCTGACGATCCACTCCTTGCCGTCCCGGTAGCCCCAGAGCTCGGCGCAGCTCAGGTAAAACACGCGCCAGTAGGCCCACCACTTGGTGGCCTGGTCGCGGCCGTAGGTGTCGATGAACAGAGGCCGGATCTCCTCGCGGTGGGCGTCCATGTTTTGCAGCCAGTGCTCGGCCGTCCGCTGGTAGTGGGTGCCGTCCACCTTCCAGTCCGCGACCAGCTTCAGGTCATCCTGGAACCGCGGCAGCAGGTCGTGCGCCGGCATCTGGCCGCCGGTGAAAAAATAGCGGCTCATCCAGTCGGAGGCGTCCCGGGCGACGAAGTGGTAGGAGAGGCGCGAGTGCGTGAAGATGTGGACGAACAGCAGGCCGCCGGGCTTCAGCCAGCGGGCGATGTGCGCGAACAGCCGCTGGTAGTTCTTCAGGTGCTCGAACATCTCGACCGAGACGACGCGGTCGAACTGGCCGGGGGCGATGTCGAAGGTGTTGATGTCGCAGGTGAGGATGCGGAGGTTGGTGAGGCCGCGCTTCCGCGCCTCGGTGTCGATGTATTCCTTCTGCGTGCGGGAATTGGAAATGGCGGTGATCCGGGAGTGCGGGAACCGCGCCGCGTTGTAGAGCGCGAGCGAGCCCCAGCCGCAGCCGAGCTCGAGGATGTTCTGCCCGTCGGCCAGCTGGGCGCGCTCGGTATAGAGCGCGAGCATGCACTCCTCGGCCTCGTCCAACGACTCGGCCCCGGTCGGGTAGAGGCAGCTGGAATACTTGAGCCGCTTGCCCAGGCAAAACTGGTAGAACGGGGTCGCGACCTCGTAGTGCTGCTCGTTGGCGGCGGCGGTCTGCTCGGCCAGCGGCCGGGTTTTCAGGTCGGCGACATAGGCGTCGGCCGAGTAGCGGGCCGTCTCCTCGCGCAGCCGCTGCGCGAGCAGCCGGCGGATGCCGATCCGCACCAGCCAGTCGGGCAGGAGATTTTTTTCGAGCAGGCGGTCAATCACGGCTTTTTCGGAAACCACGGGACGAAGGCGCTCGTGGTGCGCTGGTAGCGGCGGTAGGCGTCGCCGCGGCTGCGGATGCTTTGTTCCTCGGTCATGGGAATCCCTGTTACGCGCAGCAGGAGGTAAAGGATGCTGGCCGGGCCGATAATCGCGACCCACCCCCCGGGCGACCCGAGGGCGAAGATGAAAAACGCCACCCAGACGAGCCACTCGAAGAAATAGTTCGGGTGCCGGCTGTAGCGCCAGAGGCCGGCGTCGCAGACTTTGCCCCGGTTGGCGGCGTCGCGCTTGAAGGCGGCGAGCTGGGCGTCGGCCACGGCCTCGCCGCTGATCGCGAGGAGCCAGAGCGCGGCGCCGGCGAGTTCCAGCGGGTGGAGGGCCGGGGCGGGGTTGAGGCAGACGACGAGGAAGGCGGCGCCGAGCAGGACAACGGAGACGGCCTGCAGCTGGAAAAAGCCGGCCATCTTGGCGGTGAAGTTCGCCGCCCAGTCCTGGCGCAGCTGCCGGTAGCGCCCGTCCTCGACCGGGTGGTGCCCGATCACGCGGACGGCGAGGTGCGTGCCGAGCCGGGCGCTCCACAGGACGGCCAGGGCGGCGAGCAGGGCGCGGCGCACCGGCCAGCCGGGTCCGGCCAGGGCGTAGAACGCCGCGAGGGCGCCAAACGCATACGACCACGCGATGTCCACGATGCCGTAGTTGTCGAGGCGGCGGGCGACGAGGTGAAGACCGGCGAACCCGGCGCAGAGGACGCCGAGCGCGATCAGCAGCAGCGGGCCGGCGCTCATGGCATGGGCGGCCGGGTGCCCGGCGTCGTCTCCGCCTTGTGCTTCAGGTAGGTGACTTCGCGGGTGATGGGGAGCGCGATGTGGTAAACCGCGGCGATGTAGAACGGCGCCAGGATCGCCCACGCGACGACGGCGTACATCACGGTCAGGCCGAACTGGTGGAAGAACAGGGCGGGATCATTCCACACCAGCGCGGACATGTGGCGCAGGAACCGGATGTTGATGTGCACGTGGGGCGCGCCGAAGATGGCCTCGCCCAGCCAGATGCAGCCGAAGATCGCCGGGATATGCACCGGCCAGAGGGCCTGGTTGATGAGCTGGACGATGGGCTGGTTCAGCCGCAGGACCAGGGCGATGAGGAAGCACAGCAGAGTCGTGGTGCCGAGCACGGGAAAAATGGCGAAGGCGCTGCCCACGGCGATGGTCAGGGCGATCTGCTCCGGACTGATGCCCTGGGTGAGCTGGGCGACGATCGGGTCGCGCACGCGCCGCTGCCAGAAAGTGCGCCGGGGCGCAGGCGGGACGTTGGAGGCGGGCTTAGACACAGGCGGTAATGGCTAGATGACGCGGCCGCCCGGCACAAGCCGTGTTCGCGAGCGGCGAATCACGTTCAGCCGCGCGGCAGGGCGACCGCCACGA
The DNA here is from genome assembly GCA_903872505.1 of uncultured Opitutia bacterium. GTDB lineage: Bacteria > Verrucomicrobiota > Verrucomicrobiia > Opitutales > Opitutaceae > Opi-474. Next base: position 89,906 of record CAIQKV010000042.1, on the reverse strand, counting down.
CGATGAGGCCGAGGGCGGCCAGCGCCAGGCCCAGCCCGCCGGGGCCGTCGCGGCGCGCGGTCAGCAGGTCGGCGAGGCGGCCGTCCCGGGGCGTCCGGAACAACTCGTCGAGGCAGTAGGCGGACATGGCGATGTTGCCGAGCAGCATGATGGCGGCGAACCACGCCACGCGCGCGGTCCAGGCGGTCTGCTTGAAGCAGACCCACACGAAGAACGTCGTGAAGCCCCAGTAGGCGTCGAAGAGCGTCGCGATGAACCAGGGATGGGTGGCCACGCCGGGCGGGACCGCGAAGAGCGGGCAGTGCAGGCTGGCCCAGCTGGTGACCCAGAGCATCGAGCCGAGGACGAGGAGGAACAGGCCGCGGAGAAAGAGGATCATGGTGCGGGCGGGTTCAGAACGAAATGTTATTGGCCCGCGTGTGCAGCGTCTGGACGACGGAGATGTTCCGCAGGGCGAAGGCGGCCTCGCAGTAGCCGAGGTAGTAGCTCCACTTGCGGATGAAGCGGTCGTCGAACCCGAGCGCGCGGACCTCGGCGAGCCGCGCGCGGAAGTTTTCGTGCCACGCGCGGAGGGTCGGCACGTAGTCGTGGCCGTGATCCTCGACGCCGTGGAGCACGAAGCCGCCGGCGCGGGTGAGCTGGTCGTTGACGCGGTTGAGGGAGAGCAGCAGCGAGCCCGGGAAGATGTGCTTCTGGATGAAGTCCACGCCGCGGCGGAACTCGTCGTAGCGGCCGTCCGGGCAGGTGATGAACTGGAGCGCGAGCAGGCCGTCCGGCTTGAGCACGCGGTCCAGCGTGGCGCAGAACGCCGGCAGGTAGCGGTGGCCGATGGCCTCCATCATCTCGATCGAGACGACCTTGTCGAAGCGGCCGGCGAGGTCCCGGTAGTCGCGCAGCTGCACGTCCACGCGGTCCGCGAGCCCGGCCGCGGCGACCCGCGCGGTCGCCAGGTCGAACTGCTGCTGCGAGATGGTGACGGTGGTGACGCGGCAGCCGTAGGTTTGCGCCGCGTGGAGCGACCAGCCGCCCCAGCCGCTGCCGATCTCGAGCACGTGGTCGGCGGGGGTGAGCCGGAGCTTGCGGCACAGCGCGTCGTTTTTCTCGCGCTGGGCCTCCGCGAGGGTGAGGCCGGGCCGGGGCCAGTGCGCGCCCGAGTACATCATCGATGGATCGAGGAAGAGCGCGAAGAAGTCGTTGGAGAGGTCGTAGTGCTCGCGGATGTTGCGGCGCGCCGTGGCGCGGGAATTGGGCCGGAGTAGGTGGCCGGCGCGGTTGGCCAGGCGCAGGAAGTTGAGCGCGAACGAGCGGGCCCGTTGCGAGCCGGACAGCGTGGGTGCGTGCTCGACGTTCAGGATGAACCAGGCGACGACCGCCGCGATGTCCGGCGTCTCCCAGTCGCCGTCGATGAAGGACTCGGCGAAGCCGATGTCGCCGGCCCAGAAACATTTCTTGAAGAACGCCGGCCGGAGCACGCGGATGTTGGCGGTCGTGGGCAGGTCGAGCGGCAGGCGCTCGGCGCCCGCGCCGAACTCGGCCGCGGCGCCGCCGGGCAGCTCGAGGCGGAGGCGGCCGCGGGGCATCGCAGCCAGGGCGCCGAGGACGGCGCGCTGCTCGAAGGAGGCGCCGGGCGCGCGGGCGAAGCCGGCCAGGGCCGGGGAGGAGGAGGGAGGGTTCATGCTGGGTCGGCCCGCCTACGTCCCGCTGCGACGGGACTATGGCGTGGCAATTGTTCGTTTAAAGATGGGAGGTGGCGGGAGAGTTGGCGGCGGGGGCGAGCGAGGAATGCGGACGGTAGAGGCCGCGCTGGTCGGCGGGGCGGGCAGCCTTGGCGAACCACGGAACACGCTTCAGCCAGAGCCGGCAGGCGTGCCAGTGGATCAGCGCGATGATCCGGAGGGTGATCAGCGGGTATTTCACCGCATACCAGGCCAGCCGGGCGCCGGTGAGTTCGCGGCGCGGGCCGGTGAGGGTGCTGGTGAGCGTGCGGTCGGCCCCGAGGTAGTCGTCGATTTGGACCGCGAGCTGGTCCGCGGGTGCCCGCAGGGTGAAGTCGAAGTCCACGTCCACGTCCGTGTAGGGTGAGACGTAGAAATGCTTGGGCGTGCGGAGGCGGAACGCGCCATCGGCCGCGGCCCGGGTCGCAGGCCCGAGAAAGTACGGCTTCATTTCCTTGAAGGTGTTGGTGACCTCGGCAAGGGCGGCGACGGGCGTGCCGGCCCGGTCGTAGCAGAAGTAAAACGACACGGGATTGAACAGGTAGCCGAGGACGCGCGGCAGGGTGACCAGCAGGACGCGGCCGCCGGCGAGGTCGACGCCGCGGGCGGCGAGAAAGGCGGTGACGCGGGCCTTGAGGCGGCCAGCTGGCGGGGACGTTTCGGGCGAGCCGTTGTGGACGGGCTCGCTCGTTGGCAGGAAGTCCCGTTCGCGGAAGGAATAGAAGTTGGCGCGGTTGACGGAAAAGAGCGCCAGCCCTCGGTGCAGCGCATCGAGTTCGTCGAGGTCGATCGCGAACAGGAAGATCCGGTAGAGAAAGCGGTGCGGGCGCGGGGCGAAGCGCGCGTGCATGATGTGGCACTCGTAAAGGCAGGAATTCATGCGGCGGGTGGCATCATGGCGGCAGGGTTGCTACGGGCAAGGCGGGGGCATGGACGCAGCAATCGCGCCGGGTTCACGCCGGCCACGGGTCGCGGCCGAGGAGCTGGGCGCTGAGGTTGTAGGCGCTCAGCAGGCCGTCCTCGTGAAAGCCGTAACGCTGCCACGCGCCGGCGAAGAACGTCCCGGTCGTGCCGCGGGCGGCGGCGTTGAGCGCGGGCAGCCCGGCCTGGGCGTGCAGCGCGCCGAGGCTGAAGAGCGGGTGTTCGTAGGCGATGCGGCGGAGGACCTTGTCCGGGGCGATGGCCTCGGGCCGGTTGATGGTGACGAAATAGTTCTCGCGGTCCGAGACACCCTGCAGCGAGTTCATCCAGTAATGGGTGGCGGCGGAGATGCGGCCGGCGGGGTCGCGGTTGATCTCGTAGTTCCAGCTCGACCACGCGAGGCGGGTGCGGGGCATGACGCTCGTGTCGGTGTGCACGGTCGCGGTGTTGGGCTGGTACTTGAACTCGCCCAGCAGGCGGGCCTCGTCCGCCGTGGGCTCGACCAGCAGCCGCAGCGCCTGGTCGCCGTGGCAGGCGAGGATGACCTGGTCGAACTGGTGCGCGGTGCCGGTGGAGGTCAGCACGGTCACGCCGCGCGGCGAGCGCACGATGCGGGTGGCGGCCGAGCCGAGCCGGAGCCGGTCGCGCCACGGCGCGGAGATCTTCGCGACGTAGGTTTGCGCGCCGCCGTCCACGGTCCACCACTGGTGCTGGGTGTCGAGGCCGAGAAAACCGTGGTTGTGGAAGAAGCGCAGCAGGGAGGTCGCGGGGAAGGCCAGCATCAGCTCGGGCGGCGTGCTCCAGACCGCGGAGCTCATCGGCACGAGGTAGAGGTTGAAAAAATCCTCCCCGTAGCCGCGGCGCCGGACGTAGTCGCCGAGGGTCTCGGCCGCCACCGCGGGATCGTCGAGCGCGGCGACCGCCTCGCGATTGAAGCGGCTGACAGCGGCGAGCATCCGGTAGAAACGCGGCCGGAGGAGATTGCGGCGCTGGGCGAAGAGGTGGTTGAGCGAGGAGCCGGCGAACTCGAGGCCGCTGCCGGCATGGCGCACGCTGAAAGACATCCGGGTCGGCTTGGTTGGCACCGCCAGCTCACGGAACAGCCGGGTGAGCAGCGGGTAGGTGACGTGGTTGAACACCATGAACCCGGTGTCGATGGGCACCGGCCGGCCGGTGCCGGGTTCGGCGACGGTGACCGTGTTGGTGTGGCCGCCGGCATAGTCAGCCGACTCGAACAGCGTGAGGTCGAACTGCCGGTGGAGGAAATGGGCGCAGCCGAGGCCGGTGATGCCGGTGCCGATGATCGCGAGTTTAGCCATGGAGCCCTGATTACGCGCAGGAGGGGGGTGCGGATTCAATCCCCGCGCCACCGGGCCGGGCTGGGGCGGCGACCCGGCCGGCCGCCGCGGCCTCGGCCAGCACGGACGCCGGCACAGGCCGCAGGTCCCAGATGAGGCCGGTGAACGAGAGCAGTTTCAGCCCGTAGTAGGTGGGATCGAATTCCCACCAATAGAAGCCCTGGCGGGTCGCATGCATGTAGCGGTGGTGGTTGTTGTGCCAGCCTTCGCCGAGGGTGATAAGCGCGAGGATCCAGCTGTTGCGCGAAGCGTCGGCGGTCGGGAAGCGCCGGCGACCCAGCAGGTGCGCGAGGGAGTTGATGCAGGACGTGCCGTGAAAGAGGCAGGTCGTGCTGACGAAGAAGCCCCAGCCGAGCAGCTGCCAGCGCGTGGTGTGCAGGCCGGGCGCGTGGCGCTCGAGCAGCCAGCCGGCGCCCCAGAGCGCGGTCGCGAAGAGAATCGGCACGACGGTATCGAACCGGTTCAGCCACACGAGCTCGGGAAATTTCTCGAGATCGCGGATCTTCGAGTAATCGGTTGGGAAATTGCGGCGGCTGGTGATCCAGCCGAGGTGCGACCACCAGAAACCATGCACGTGGGGCGAGTGGACATCGTCCGGCCCGTCGGCGTGCTGGTGGTGGTTGCGGTGGTGGTAGGCCCACCACAGCGCGCCGCGCTGCACCGCCGTCGCCCCCCACAGCCCCAGCAGAAACTGGCCGGCGCGCGAGGTGCGGTACGTCTTGTGGGAAAAATAGCGGTGGTAAATGCCAGTCACCGCGAACATCCGGGCGAAATAGAGCGCCACGGCGGTCCCGACCGCGACGGGGCTCCAGCCGGCCCACAGCACGATCAGGCAGCCCGCGTGCAGAATGAGGAAGGGAATGCAGCGGACCCATTCCACACCGTCGGGCTCGGCGCGGATCTTTTCGGCCCCGCCGGGCGCGTGGTCGGCGTCAAACCACTGCACCAGCGCGGCGAGCGCGCGGCGGTGCGGGGAAGTGGAGGGGAGCGGACGGGACATCAGAGGCGCGGAAAGGGAAGGATACTCCGTGTTTACGCGTGAGCAAGCAGGTGGGATGCCGGAAAGTGGCGGGCGTGGCCGGTTTTGGGTGGGCCGTGCGCTCTGCGCGCGGCAGGGATCAGCTTTGGGTAGCTACGAGCGCCAGCGAGTGGCCGATTGGGCGGAATTCCACTCGCTGGCGCTCGTAGCTACGGGAAGATCGGAATCACGGGCGGGAGACCCGAGCAATGGTCAGGCGGGCGGGCGCGGGACCACCCCGCCCCTTGCAAATACCGCCGCGGCGACGAGGCACACGGCACCGCAGACGGCGACCGCCAGCGGGGCGCCAAAAGCGGACGCGGCCGCGCCGGTCAGGAGGCAGCCGAGCGGAAACAGGCTCTGGCCCATCGAGAACAGGCTCATGACGCGACCCCGCTTGTCATGGTCGACGGTGGCCTGCAGGAGGGTGTTGCTTGAGGCCATGACGAGCACGCCGCCCGCGCCGGCCGCGGCGAAGCAGGGCAGGGCGAAGGCAAACGAGGGCGCGACCGCGATGCCCACCAGGCCGGCGCCGCCGATGGCCGCCCCGAGCGCGACGATCCGCTCCAGCCCGGTCGGCGAGGTGCGCAGTGTCAGGCTCAGGCCGGCGACGAGCGCGCCGATCCCGGTGGCGGACATGAGGAACCCGAGGGTGCGCGCGTCGCCGTGGAAGATGGTCTCCGCAAACACCGGGGCGAGGATGCTGTGGGCGAAGCCCGCGAGCCCGATGACGGGCACCATGAGCAGCACGCGTCGCAGCGCCGGGTGGTGCCAGGCGTAGCGCACGCCCTCGCGCAGGTCGGCCAGCGGGTGTGCCTCGCTCGTGCGGCCGGCCGGGGGTGGCAGCCGCACGCCGGCCAGCGCGACCAGCACCGCCACGTAGCTGACCGTGTCGACCGCGAAGCACCAGCCCGGCCCGACGGCCGCGATGACGAAACCCGCGACGGCCGGGCCGATGAGCCGGGCGAGGTTGAACGTGATCGAATTGAGCACGATCACGTTCTCAAGCAGCGCCCGGTCGCCCGCGAGCGGGTAGGTGAGCGTCTGGCGCGCGGGCCAGTCGAGGGCGTTGATCAGGCCCTGCGCGAACGAAAGCGTGATGAGCCGGGCCACCGTCATGTGGCCCGTGAGCGTCAGCCCGGCCAGCGCGGCGGATTGCAGCATCGCGAGGACCTGGGTCAGCCGCACGATCCGCAGCGCATCCTGGCGGTCAATCCACACCCCGGCAAACGGGGCCAGAACCAGCACCGGAATCTGGCTCGCGAAGCCGACGAGCCCGACGTGCCACGGGTCGCCGGACAGCTGGTAGACCAACCAGAGCGCGGCCGTCGTCGTCATCCAATTGCCCATCAAGGAGACGCACTGGCCGGCAAAATACCTCCGGTAGTTGGGCGAGGAGAGGGCGCGCAGGAAATGGGGTGGCTTCACGTGGGAACGACCCTCAGCGCAGGGCAAAAAGACCCCGGGCGCAAGTAACCGGTCGAGTCCCGCAGGCCAACAAAAGCCACAAAACCAATACCACCAGCCAGTTAACTATCCCCGCCACCCGGGTGAGAGGGTTCGGACGCCACGAGGGCGGTAAGAAGGAAGATGACGATGACGGGTGCGATCATGGCAGGGAAAGGTCGAGTAAAGGATCAGATGAAATCGATACTGTGGTTTTAGCAACTGAAAGACCCGGGATGACGCAGAAAAGTTACAATGATTCCTTACGCACAACCCGGCGGGACGGATGCTGAGTCTCCCCCCGGCCGGGCCGGGTTCCGCGAAAATCACTCGTACGCCAGCCAGGCCACGGTGGCGGACAGGAGCGTGAACGCCAGGAAGAGCAGCGCAAAGAAGTGGGCGAACCCGAGCAGGGCGATCTTCACGGCGGTCTTGACGCGACCCTGGCCGTACACGACGCGGAACGAGCGGAATATGTACCACCCGGCCCAGAGCGCGAGCGCCCAGCCGAGGAAGCTGGCGAGCCAGCCGGGCCCGAGCGCGGCGAGCTTCAGGTAGCCGTTGCCCACCATGAACACGAGGAACAGCCAGGTGTGCAGGTGGAGGGAGAAAATGAGGTGCTCGACGTAGAACCTGCCCGAACGGAGGGAGATGATTTTCAGCAGCAGCGCGAACAGCGGGACGCCGAGGAACAGCAGCGTCGGGATGCGGTGCTCGAGGGCGTCCCAGATGTCGGTGAGGGTGAGTTCGCCCGAGCCGAGCTTGCGGGCGAGGTTCTGGCCGAGGGACGAGGAGCGGTCGATATGCACCTTGGTCGTGGCGCCCTTCCGCGCGGGCGCGGCGGGGGCGGCCTCCACGGCTTTGCGCGCTTCCCGGATTGAGGTAATCACCGTTTCCCGGTCAAAAACCCCGTCGGACTTGGCGGCCTCGGCTAGGCGCCGGACGAGCTCGGCTTTTTCCGCGGGGGTGAAGTCCGTGGTGAGGGTGTTCGCTTTCTGCACCTGCTTGCCAAGATCGAGCTGCAGCTCGGCCACCTGCTTGCGCGGGATGTCGATCACGTGGCCGTGGTTGAGGAGCGCCAGGCCGAGGAAGAACAGGACGCTGACAAAGATATAGAAGCGCAGCGGGTTCAGCTGGCTGGCGCGGCGGCCGGCGAGGAATTCGACGGTGATGCGGCCGGGTTTGGCCAGCAGCCAGGCCACGGTGACGAAGAACTTGCCCTCGAAGTGAAAGACGTTCTCGAGCAGGTCGTGGATGAGGTAGTGGAACGAGCGGTGGTAATCGACGTCGTGCTGGCCGCAGCTGGCACAGAACGGCCCGGTCAGGGGTGCCGCGCAGTTCCGGCAGGTGCGCGGCGGGGCGGCGGGATCAACGGAGTCGGAGGTGGCGGGGCGGGACACGCCGCGACGAGAGCAGGCCGTGCGCCGTGGCTCAAGCCAGCTTACGCCTCCGGCCGGAAGAAAGTCCCGGTGGCGGGCGGGGCCTTGAAGACGGTGAACCCGCCGTCGATGACCACGTTGCTGCCGGTCATGAATTCCGCCTGGTCGCTGGCGAGGAAGAGTGCGAGGCCGGCGATGTCCTCGGGCCGGCCGAGCCGCGTGAGGTGCAGCGCCTCGGCGGCGGCGCGCGCGGCGGGATCCTTGGCCCAGCTTTCCTGGCACTCGGTCATGACGTAGCCGGGACTGATGGTGTTCACCCGGATGCCGTGCTTGGCGTAATTGAGCGCCATGGAACGCGTGAGCGCCACCACGCCGCCCTTGGCCGCGGTGTAACTGTCCACGCCCGGCTCGGCCATGAGCGCGTTGATGGTGGCCGTGTTGAGGATCACGCCGCGTTTTTGGCGCATCATCACCGGCAGCGCGTGCTTCGACATGAGGAACACGCCCTTGAGCGCGACGTTGATCATCGTGTCCCAGACCGCCTCATCCAGCTCGTGCACCGCGCGGTCGCGCTCGTTGCAGAGGCGGGTGGGGGCGGCGTTGTTGTAGAGGATGTCGAGCCGGCCCCAGGCCGAGACGGCGGCGGCGACGGCGCGGGCGGCGTCGGCGGCCTTGGAAACATCCGTCGGGACAAACTGCGCCGTGCCGCCGGCGGCGGTGATTTCGGCGGCGACGGCGCGGCCGTTGGCCTCGTCGAGGTCGGCGATGAGCACCTTGGCGCCCTCGCGGGCGAAGAGGCGGGCGGAGGCCTTGCCGATGCCGGAGGCGGCTCCGGTGATGAGGGCGACGCGGTCTTGAAGCAGCATGGCGGGTGGCGGGGTGGGTGGGAGGGCCGTGTGCAGTGGAGCAGGCCGCGCGAAAAAAGCAAAGCGCCGCGCGAAGCAGGTTCGCGCGGCGCCAGGCAGGCAGGCGGGATTACTTCTTCGGCTCGATCTTCCGGAGGGTCACGTCGCCGTTCATCGTGGCGATGCGGATTTCCGGGCCGCCGCCGTTGAGGGTGCCGGTGACAATCTTGCCGCCGGTCATGGGTGGCAGCGGGGCGAGCGGCGCCGGGGGAGCGGCGGGGGCGTCCCCGTTTTCTCCGCGCTCGGCGCGGGCGGCGTCCCGGGCAGCGTCCCGGGCGGCAATGGCGGCTTCGTGAATCGCGGCCGCGGCCTCGTGCGCCGCCTCGGCGCCGGCGCGGACGGCCTCGTGCACGGCGGCGCGCATCTCGGCGTTGCTGTCGCCGGCGACGACCGCGCGGGGGGCGTGGCTGTGGCCGCTGCCGCGGAGGGACTCGGTCTTGGTGACAAGCGCCTTGTCGTCGAAGTCGGTGAGGATGGAGCCGTTGTGGGTGCGGAGGCGCACGTTGGCCTTGGCGTCGGCGGGCAGGTGCAGCGCGACCTCGCCGTTCAGGGAGGTGAAGGACAGCGGCTGGCCGTCATGCAGCTCCTTGACCGAGGCGTGGATCTCGCCGTTTACCGTCTCGACGAGGGCGGCCCCGGCGATGTCGTTGAGGTGCACCTCGCCGTTGAGGCTCTTGACCTCGAGGTTGCCGGTCACGCCGCCGATTTCCACGTCGCCGCCGAAATTGCTGTTGATGACGATCGCGGTGTTGCGCGGGACGGTGATGGTGAAGTCGCCGTCGTTGGCGGGCCAGCCCTCGGTGCCATAGCTGAGCGTGACGACGTTGTTTTTCTCGGTGAGCGAGTAGCTGGCCGACGACGTGAGCACGCGGAGGCCATCCTGGCGCGCGGCGGGGGTCTCGGGCTTGAGGTCGGTGGTGACGCTGACCTCGGCGGTGTCGGCGCCGGTCAGGTGGATGTCGCCGTTGGTGATGCTGATCTTCAGCGTGCCGGGCTTGGCCGGGTCGGAGAACTTGATGGCGGTGGATTCGCTCTCATCGGCGCGGGCGGCCGTGAGGAGCAGCACGGTCATCGCGGCGGCGAGCAGGAAGGAGGAGAACAGGCGGGAGGTTTTCATGGGAGGAGGAGGTTGGGAGCGGGGTGGGGTGGCTCGTTTGGGGCGGCCAGTCGTGGTTGGGGAAAGGGTCAGAGTTGGGCGAGCCCGCGCTGGGCGGCGTCGCGCACGGCGCGGTCGAGGGTCTCGTTGCGGGCCATGCGCCCGAGCTCGGGCGCGGCTGCGTGGTCGCGGGCGGCGACCAGGAAGTCGATCATCGCGACCTGCACGAGGGGGTTTTGCTCGCGCGGGAGCGAGGCGAGCACGCCCGAGCGCACGAGCTGCTGGTTGGCGTGCGGGTAGAGCGCGTCGAGGGCGGAGAGGCGGACGTTGGCGCTCGGGTCGAGCGCCAGCGCACCGATGAGGTCGGACAGGACCTTCTGGCTGGGATCCTTCCGGTCGAGCGTGGCGAGCACGCCCTGGAGGCGCTCGCTGGTGGAGCGCTGCTGGAGGAGCGAGTAGCCGACCAGCTGGCCGACGGAGTCGACCCGGGCGCGGAGCTCGGCGAGCTCCCGCTTGGTGGCGGGGTCGAGGCCGGGGGCGGCGGCGGGCGGCGCGTAGCGCGTGCCGGCCAGGAAGGCGGCGATGGCGAGCGTCCCGGCGGCGGCCGGCGCGAGGATCCAGCGCCAGAGCGCGGAGCGGAGCGCGGGGCGCGGGCGGCGGAACGCGGCGGGCCGGCCGGCAGCGGCGAGCTTCTCCTCCTCCAGCATGGCGTAGAAATTCCGGCGGAGCGCCGGGCTGGGCGGGGCGGCGGGGAGCGCGTCGAGCGCGGCGAGGGTCCGGGCGAGCGTGGCATACTCGCGCTGGCAGGCGGGGCAGGAGGCAAGGTGGGCGCGGACCGCGGCGTGATCGGGGCCGGTGCGCCGGGCATCGAGCAGGTCGGCGAAACGTTCCTGGGCTTGGGTGCAGTTCATGTGAGTCTCTCCTGTTGCAGTTGGAAATAGGTGTCGCGCAGCTCGCGGAGCGCGCGGTGGGCGCGGACCTTGGCGGCGCCGACGGAGCATTCGAGCACGGCGGCGATCTCGGCGAAGGGGAGTTCCTGGAAGCGGCTGAGCAGGAGGACCTCGCGGTCGTCCCGGTCGAGCCGGCTGAGCGCGGTGTGGAGCAGGGCGTGGTCGTCGCTCGTGGCGGCGCGGTCGCCGGCGTGCGGCGCATCGTCGGCGTGGTCCTGCAGGTCGGCGGGATCGGTGGCGGCGGGCGCGGCGTTGCTCTTGCGGAAATGGTCGGCGGCGCAGCGGCGCGCGAGGTGGTACATCCAGGCGGTGAAATTTCCCTCGTCCCGGTAGGTGTGGCGGTATTTCAGCATCCGCTGGAACACGGTCTGGACGATGTCCTCCGCGGCGGTGCGCTGGCCGGTGAATTTCACGAGGAAGCCGTACAGCGGCCCGTGGTGGCGCTCGAACAGCTCGCCCAGCGCGTCGAGCTCGCCGTCGCGCACGGCGAGCATCAGCTCATGGTCGGAGAGGGTGGCGTCGGCGGGGTCCACGGCGTCGGTCGCGGGGAAACTAACCACGGACGGGTGCGGTTGAACACGGATTTCTGTGAGTTCGGCAATCACGGGCGGGTTGGGGCATGGCTGGATGCTGGGGAAACCCGCCGCCGGGCGAGAGGTTACAGGATATTTTTCGGACGGGACGCCGCCGGTCCCAAGCCCCGTCTGGAATGACAGTTGGAAAGGCGCGTGAAACTGCTAGGTTCGGCCCATGAACCGCCGCGATTTCATCCTCCGCTCGTCGCTGCTGGCCTCCGCGGGCCTGCTGGCCCGCTCGTCGCTCCTGGCCGCCGTATCGACCGAACACACCACCGTGCCCGTCGCAACCCCGGCCGGCCCGCTGCCCAAGCTCGTCACCGAGTTCCGCCCGCTCCGGCGGGGGGTCGGGCTGTTCACCGGCCGTGGCGGTACCGTCGGCTGGCTTTCCAGCCCGGACGCGCTGGTCGTGGTGGACACGCAGATGCCCGCCACAGCACCGATCTGCCTCGCGGGGCTGCCCGGCCGCGGTGGCCGCATGCTCGATGCGGTGATCAACACGCACCACCATCTCGACCACACCGGCGGCAACGGGGTGTTCAAGCCTGCCACGCGCACCATCGTGGCACACGCCAACGTCCCGGGGCTCATGCTCGCCGCGGGGAAGACCAGCAAGTTCGGCCCGCAGACCCTGCCCGACACCACGTTCACCGACGGGTGGCGCCGGGATTTTGGCAGCGAGGCGGTGAGCGCGAAGTATTTTGGCCCCGCGCACACCGGCGGCGACATCATCATCCATTTCGAGCAGGCCAACGTCGTGCACCTGGGCGACTTGATGTTCAACCGCCTCTACCCGGTGATCGACCGGGCCGGCGGGGCGAACATCCAGGGCTGGATCGCGCGGCTGGAGACGGCGATGAAGACCTACCCGGCGGACGCGATCTACATCTTCGGCCACGCCAACCCGAAGTTCGGGCCGTCGGGCGGCCACGCCGACATGCGGGTGATGCGCGATTATCTCGCCGCGCTCCTCGCACACGTGCAGGCGGGCATCGCCGCCGGCAAACCGAAGTCGGAGATCGTCGCGCTGGTGAATTTCCCGGGGTTTGAGGATTTCCACGCCCCGCTCCCCAACCGCCTCGGGCTCAACCTCAGCGCGGCCTACGACGAGCTGACGGAGAAGAAAACCTGAGGTGCACCTACGCCATAGCTCACGTCCGGAGGTGGCGCTGAAACCGAAAGGTCGCGCAATCGTGCTCCCCGTCGACGGCGAAGTGATCACCACGAACGGACTCAGCGAGGCGATAACCGCGCTGAGTGATGGTTGGCTATTTGTCCGACAGGCTGAACGTGATAGGAACTTCCACCAGGCTGTTGACCGGCTGACCGTTGACCATGCCCGGACGGAATTTCCACTGGAGAACAGCCTGGACCGCGGCTTCACCCAGAAGTTTATCGGGTGCGCGGACCACAGCGGCGTCGTAGACATTGCCATCGGTGGAAATGATGAATTGGACGACCACCACGCCCTGGATGTTCTTCTTCACCAGTGAAGGTGGATAGACCGGTTCAGTCTGCGTCAGAGGAACCGGCATGACCCCGATGCGCTGGAGATCGGTAATCCGTACCACATCCGGCGGAATTTTCGGATCAAGGGGAGAGGGAGTGGTACGTGCAGACGAGGTGGAAGAGGGAGTTTCACAGCCGGCCAATACGAGCACGACGACGAACAACAATGTGAGGCGGACGGGGTTGGGGTTCATAAATGGCTTTGGGCGGAGGAGGCCGCTCGATCACGCTTTCGCCGTCCGCAGTTTGTAGTGCTCGCCGGCGGCGGCCCAGAATTGCGGGGGCTGGGTGAGGTGGACCAGCCGGGCGGGGCTGGCGGTTTCGAGCATGAACTTGCCGTAGGGGGCGTCGCCGTGGGGGCGGAGGTGGTAGGAGAGGTAGGAAATCAGGTCGTCGACTTCCTTGGGGTCCTTGGCGCGGCGGCCGAGGTTCGTCGTGAACATCCGACGCTCGCTGCCGCCGCCCCACGAGGAGTGCAGCACACGATGATTGAAAATCAGGACGTCACCGGGCTCGTTCTCGAGCGGGACCGCGGGAAGGTCGCGGCCGGGGACGCCGAAGTTGGCCTCCGGCTCCGCCGTCACGGTGCCGTCGAAGATCCCGAGCGCGGCGTCGTGGTGCGAGCCCGGGATGACGCGCAGGCAGCCGGTGTCCTTGGTCACGCGGTCGAGGTAGAAGGCCACTTTGAGGTAGCTGCTGCTCTGGTAGAGGCTGTCGCGGTGCCAGCTGGTGTCGCCGGTGTAATAGTTGCCGTCGCTGCCGACGTAGTTGAAATCCGGGCCGAGCAGGTTTTCGACGACGGCGAGGATGCCGGGGTGGTCGAGCAGCGCGCTGAGGGTGGGGTGCTGGTCGACGAACGGCACGATGCAGCGGCGGCGCGTGCCGTCGGGCTTGCACCCGTGCTGTTTGAACACGGTCTCAAAGCCCGCGATGATGCCGTCGAGGCGGTCTTTGACCAGGCCCGGCAGCCGGAGGATGCCATAGGTCTCGAAAAAGGCGCGTTGCTGGGCGGGGGTGGCGGTGGGCATGGGGGAAATCAAGGCGGGGCATGCTCCGGGGAAGGGCGGCGGCACTGCAATCCGGAAGCGGCGGGTGACCGGGGAACGCGGCTGCGCGTGCCCGCCCCGGCCGGCGGGAGGCAATCCCGCGGGATGGCCGCGTCGTCCGCCCGGGCAACCGTTCATCCAAAATCCCATTGCCACGGGCCGGGTCTGCGGTGTGGTGGCCCGATGCACCCCTTCCTACCCCGCGCGGCCACGCTGGCCGCCTTGCTGATCCTCGTCACCGGCGCCGCGCGTGCCGTCACTGCCACCCCGGAACAGATCGCGGCCGAGTCGGCCAAGGCCAACGCGTTTTTCGAGCGCGTCTTCAACGAGGCTGTGGACCGCAGCCCGGAGTTCCAGGCGCAGCTCGGCATCAAGAAAGACTATGACAAGTGGGACGAGGACACCGAGGCGCGCGCCACCGAGGACCTCGCCCTCAACGTGACGCACCTCGCGGAGCTGCGGCGCACGATCAACTTCGACGCGCTCGACCACCAGACGCAGCTGAGCTACCGGCTGTGGGTCCGCCAGGCGGAGCGCGGCATCGAGGGCTACAAATGGCGGCTCTACAACTACCCGGTGAACCAGATGTTCGGCGAGCACACGATGGCGCCGGCGTTCCTGATCAACTTTCACAACATCGGCGACGTGAAGGACGCGCAGGCCTACATCGCGCGGCTCAACGGCCTCAAGGTGAAGTTCGACCAGCTCATCGTCGGGCTCGAGGCGCGCCGCGCCAAGGGGATCATCCCGCCGAAGTTCGTGTTCCCCCTCGTGTTGGAATCCTCGCGCGGGATCATCAAGGGCGCGCCGTTCGACGACTCGGGCAAGCCCAGCACGCTGCTGGAGGACTTTGCGAAGAAGGTGGGGAAGCTGGCCGACACCGACGCGGCGACCAAGGACCGGCTGGTAGCCGACGCCAAACTCGCGCTGCTCGGCGCGGTCAAGCCCGCCTACCAGGCGCTCATCGCCGAGTTGGAGTCGCTGGAAAAGACCGCGACCGACGACGACGGCGTGTGGAAGTTCGAAAACGGCGCCGACTACTACAACTACGCGCTGCGCCGCACGACGACCACGGACCTGACGGCCGACCAGATCCACGAGATCGGCCTGAAGGAGGTCGCGCGGATCCATGGCGAGATGACGAAGATCAAGGACCAGGTGGGCTTCGCGGGCGACCTGCCGGCGTTCTTCAAGTACATGCGGACCGACCCGAAGTTCTATTTTCCCAACACGCCCGAGGGCAAGGCGGCCTACCTCGAGGGGGCGATCAAGATCATCGACACGATGCGCGGCCGGCTGGACGAGCTGTTCCTGACCAAGCCGCGGGCGGCGATCGTGGTCCGGGCGGTGGAGCCGTTCCGCGAGCGCGAGAGCGGCGGCGCGTTCTACATGCAGCCGGCGATGGACGGGTCGCGCCCCGGCACCTACTACGTGAATCTGTATGAGATGGGCGGCGTGCCGAAGTATGAGATGGAGGCGCTCGCCTACCACGAGGGCATCCCGGGCCACCACATGCAGATCGCGATCGCGCAGGAGTTGAAGGGTATCCCGAAGTTCCGGAAGTTTGGCTTCGGCTACACGGCGTACGTCGAGGGCTGGGGCCTCTACTGCGAGCGGATCCCGAAGGAGATGGGCTTCTATGCCGACCCGTATTCCGACTTCGGCCGGCTGACGATGGAGCTCTGGCGGGCCGCGCGGCTGGTCGTCGACACCGGCCTCCACGCGAAAAAATGGACGCGCCAGCAGACGATGGACTGGCTGCGCACCAATACGCCGAACAGCGAGCGCGACATCTTCACCGAGACCAACCGCTACATCGTGATGGCGGGGCAGGCCACGGCCTACAAAATCGGCATGATGAAGATTCTCGAGCTGCGCGCGCTGGCGACGCAGGAGCTCGGCGGCACCAAGGCACAGGGCGGCCGGTTCGACGTGCGCGAGTTCCACGACGTCGTGCTGAAGGACGGCGCCGTCCCGCTCGACGTCCTCGAGGAGAACGTCCGCGCCTGGATCGCGGCGAAGAAGAAGGCGTGAACCGGACCGCCGGCCGGGTCCGTCACATGGGCCCGCCGGCGACGGGCTAGGACTTTGGGGCGGGGCCGGGCGAGGCCGGCGCCTCGTCCTGGTACTTGCGGGATGCGCCGCCCCATTTGTCGCAGCCGCCCTGGCCGCTGGGCCGCACGCTGGGCGTCTGGATGCTGGTATAACCCTTGTAGGCGTAGGGGTCCTGGCCCGCGACGATGATGACGTCGCGGAAATCGTAGTGGGCGACGTGCTCGCCCTCCGGCGGCTTGCCCCAGGGCAGGTGGGACTCGCAGCTCATGAAATGGTTGACCAGCGAGCGGCGGTACGTGCCCGCCGGCGCGCGGTTGGGCAGCGACCGGTGCAGCAGGTAGCCGTTGAACAGCACCACCGAGCCGGCCTCGACCTCGACGGGGATGGACTGGTCGTCGGTGTAGGGGAAGTCGACGGACTCCTCGGCGCAGTCGAAGCGGCGGTCGCCGTGCCAGCGCTGCTCCCAGAGGATGCCGGGCCGGTGCGAGCCGGGGATGACCCAGAGGCAGCCGTTCTCGACGGTGGCGCGGTCGATCGCGATCCACGCCCCGGCGAGCGAGCGGTCGCGCGTCGGGATGTAATCCTCGTCCTGGTGCCAGGCCTGGCCGGGCTTGCCGGAGGACTTGATGAACAGCATCGACTGCATGCACTTCACGTTCGGGCCGATGACGGTGGTGAGGGCCTTGACCGTGGGCGCACTGTGGACGGTGCGCAGCATCACGTCGGAGCACTTGTGCGGAAAATGGATGCACAGGAAGCGCGACAGCACGGAGTCGTCGGACTCGGCGGCGGGGGCCTTCGGGTGGTCGGGCAGTTCGCCGCGCTCGCCCCGGCAGATGAGCGTGGTCTCGCGCTTGAGCTCCTCGATCTCGGCGGAAGTGAACCCGTTCTCGAGCACCAGGTAGCCGTTGGCCGCGTAGAACGCTTGGACGGCCGCCGGGTCGGCGTCGGGCGAAAAATAACCCGGCGGGCGGTTTTTGGGGAAGGTGCTGCGGCGCGTGCCGGCGAACCCGCCCGTGTCGATCACGAGGGAAGGATGCGTGGCGGGAGTCGTGGCACGGGGGGCGGGGCTCATGGAGTGCCGGTGACTAGCACATAACTTTGCCGGCCGCTAGTCATCAGGCATGGGAAAATGCACCCAGAAAAATCAGCTCGGCGGCTCCGACCAGGAAGCTGTTTGGCAACCACGGAGGGCACAGAGACACAGAGGGCGAGCCAGGAGATTTTTTTGACCGCGGATCACTCAGATGCTTTTTCGGTTGTCCGAAAGGATTGCTCTCGGTGATCTCCGTGTCTCGGTGGTTAACTTGCACGCGGCAAACTCTCGCCAAACGGGCCGGGAGGACTCAGGCTCCGGGTCCATGAAAGCTGTCCTCAAGACCCTTTGGTTTCTCGCGATGCTGTTCATCGTCCTCTATACCGGCATGAACAACCTGCAGGTGATCGACTTCAATTTCCCCATCGCCGGCACCACCGCCAAGAATCCCATCCATGCGCAGGCCGCCCTGATCTTCTTTGGCGTGTTCGCCATCGGCATGCTCGCCGGCATGGTGCTCCACACGAGCGGCAAGGGGTCCCGGAAAAGCGGCGGGAAGGACTGAGCGCGCGCGGCGGCCCGTCACCGCGGCGCCAGCCGCCGCAGGTTGTCGCACACGATCGCCGCGGCCACCGCGGCGTTGAGCGATTCCGCCCCGCCGAACCGCGGGATGGTGACCAATCGCGTCACGGATTTTTTCACGGCGGCGCTGAGGCCGTGACCCTCGCTGCCCACGACGATGACGGCGTCACGCAGGCCCGGGAGGCCGTGCACGTCGTCGCCGGCCAGGTCGCAGCCCAGCACCGGAACCTTGGCCGCGGCGAGAAAGGGTGCGAGGTCGGCGGTGTGCGCGCGGACGCGGGCGAACGAGCCCATGCTGGCGTTGATGACCTTCTGGTGGAACAGGTCGGCGCAGTCGGGCGAGAGGATCACCCGGTCGAGGCCGAACCAGTCGGCGATGCGCAGGAGGGTGCCGACGTTGCCGGCGTCCTGCACGCCGTCGAGCGCCAGCGTCAGGCCGTGGTCGAGCGCGCCGGGCGTGAGCGGCTCCCGCGCGATCTTTCCGACGGCCAGCACGCTCGACGGGGCGGGGAAATGGCTGATGCGCGCCATCTCCTCACCGGTGATCTCGCAAGTCCGGGGGCCCGTCCACGCCGCGGTGGCGAAGATTTCAAGGAAGGAAAACTTCGCGGCGAGCAGCTCGGCGACGACCTTTTCGCCCTCGACGACGAAACACCCGAGGGCCTCCCGGTGCTTCTTTTCGCGCAGGGAGCGCAGGCGTGAGAGCTCGGCCTTGGTCAGCGGCATGCCGGGAGCCTCAACGAACCGCCGGCCGCGTGCAATCCCCACTCCTGAACCTGGGGAAATGCGGCCGATGCAATGTAACCTATTGGGTTACTTTACTTCCGAGGCCATCGCCGTGATTGCACTCGCGCGCCGGACGCCCCTAGTTTGGCCGCCTATGACCAAGAAGCTGGGCTGGGGGATCCTGAGCACGGGACGCATTGCGGGGGTTTTTGCGCAGGGCCTGGCCCGCGCGACCAACAGCCGCCTGGTGGCGGTGGGCAGCCGCACGCCGGAGGCGGCCGCGAAGTTTGCCGCCGCGTTCGGCCACCCGCGCGCGCACGGCAGCTACGCGGCGCTGCTGGCCGACCCCGAGGTCGAGGCCGTCTACATCGCGGTGCCGCACCCGGCGCACGTCGAGTGGGCCATCCGCGCCGCCGAGGCGGGCAAGCACATCCTGTGCGAAAAACCCATCGGGCTGAACTACGCCGAGGCCATGGTCATGGCGGAGGCGGCGCGCGCCAACAATGTGCTGCTGACGGAAGCGTTCATGTACCGCTGCCACCCGCAGACGGCGAAGGTGGTCGAGCTGGTGAAAAGCGGGGCGATCGGCGAGGTGCGGCTCGTGCAGGCGACCTTCGGGTTCAACGCCCCCTTCAGCGCCGATTCCCGCCTCTGGGCCAACGCCCTCGGCGGCGGCGGCATTCTCGACGTGGGCTGCTATGCGGTGTCGTTTTCCCGGCTCATCGCCGGCGCGATGTCCGGCGCGCCGTTTCTCGACCCGGTGTCCGTCACCGGCGCGGGCCAGCTGCACCCGGAGAGCGGCGTGGACGTGGTGGCGGCAGCGACGCTGAAGTTCGCCAACGGCCTCGTCGCGCAGGTGGCGACGAGTGTCGGCCTGAGCCAGGACAATTCCGCGCGCATCTACGGCACCGCCGGCATGATCGTCGTGCCGTCGCCGTGGATTCCGCCGAGCGAGGGCGGCGAGGCGAAATTCTTCCTGCACAAGGACGGCAAGGTGGAGGAGATCACCGTCAAAACCGCGGAAAACCTCTACGGCCTCGAGGCCGACGCCGTGGCCGCCGCGCTGGCGCGTGGCGAGCGCGAGGTGTCCGCGATGAGCGTGGCCGACACGCTGGGCAACATGGCCGCGCTGGATGCATGGCGCGCCGCCATCGGGCTCACCTACGAGGCGGAGAAGCCCGAGAAGTTTCTCACCACGCACTCGCGCCGGCCGCTCGCGCGCCGGGCCGGGGCCGCCATTCCCACCGGCACCATCCCGCACCTGGCGAAGCCCGTGTCGCGCCTGATCATGGGCTGCGACAACACTGTCACCATGCCGTACAGCGCGGCGATGTGGGACGACTATTTCTCGCGGGGCGGCAACGCGTTCGATACGGCCCATGTCTACTGGGACGGCCTGCAGGAAAAATTGCTCGGCCAGTGGATCAAGAACCGCGGCCTGCGTGAGGAGGTCGCCGTCATCGTCAAGGGCGCCCACACGCCGTGGTGCACGCCGGAGTGGCTGACCAAGCAGCTCCACGAGTCGCTCGGCCGGCTGCAGACGACCTACGCGGACATCTACATGCTGCACCGCGACAACCTCGAGGTCCCGGTCGGGGAATTTGTCGAGGTGCTCAACGCGCACGTGCAGGCGGGCCGGATCCGCGCGTTCGGCGGCTCGAACTGGACGCTGGCCCGCGTGGCCGCGGCCAACCGCTACGCCGCGCGCAAGGGCCTGCAGGGCTTCAGCGTCGTGAGCAACAACTTCAGCCTCGCGCGCATGGTGGACCCGGTCTGGGCGGGCTGCATTGCCGCCTCCGACAAGGAATCGCGCCGCTGGCTGAAGAAGCACCAGTTGCCGCTGCTCGCGTGGTCCAGCCAGGCGCGCGGCTTCTTCACCGACCGGGCCGGCCGCGACAAGCTGGGCGACGAGCAGCTCACGCGCTGCTGGTACGCCGACGACAACTTCGCCCGCCGCGAGCGGGCCATCGAGCTGGCGAAAAAGAAGGGCGTCCCGCCCATCGCGATCGCCGCGGCCTACGTGCTCGCGCAGCCGTTCCCGACGTTCGCGCTGATCGGCCCGCGGGTCATCGGCGAGACGGTCAGCTCGCTCGTCTGCCTCGGCGTGACCCTGACGCCGAAGGAAGTGGCGTGGCTGAACCTCGAGCGCGCGCGGCCGTGAGGCTTGCGCCTTGCGCCGCGGAGGCCGGCCGCTAATTTTTTCCGCCATGAAACGAATCACCCCCTTGTTTCTGGCGGCGCTGCTGGCGCTGGTGACGGCCGGGCCGCTGCCGGCGGCGGAGGCGGCCAAGCCCGCGGCCGAAAAATCCCCGGGCGTGGCGCTGGCCGGCACCATTTCCACCGTGACCGGCATCGCGATCTCGCCGCTGCTCGGCACGGCCGCGTACGGCGCGTACCTGAACATCGCGGCGAAGGACGACGCGGCGCGCGCCAAGCTGCCGTGGTTCGCGCACTGGAGCTTCTTCCTGCCCGCGCTACTGATCGTCGGGGTGTGCGCGGCCAAGGACAGCCTCGGGGCGGTCCTGCCGCCGGGTTTCAAGAAGCCGCTCGACGTGCTGGAGACCGTGGAGAACAAGGCCAGCGGCCTGGTGGCGGCGGGGGCGGTGATCCCGCTGACGATGAACACGCTGTCCAAGCTGATGGTCGGCACGAAGGCCGCCGCGGCCGGCCCGGCGCTGGCGTCGGGCGGGCTGGCCATGATTCATTTCGGCGCGATCGACTTCTCGTGGCTGCTGGACCTGCTGACGGTGCCGTTCGGGGTCGCGATGTTCGCGATCGTGTGGATGGCCTCGCACGCGATCAACGTGCTCATCCTGCTCAGCCCGTGGGGCGCGATTGACGCCGCGCTGAAGGGCATGCGGACGGCGCTGCTCGGACTGCTCACGCTGTCCGCGACGGTCAACCCGTGGGTCGGCGCGGCGCTGTCGATCGTCGTGATCATCATCGCCTACTTCGTGGCGGGCTGGGCGTTCCGGCTGACGGTGTTCGGGTCGGTGTTCTGCTGGGATTTTTTCACGCTGCGCCGGCACCGGTTTACGCCGGCGGACAACAACAACCGACTCTTCACGGGCGCCAACCTGACGGACGTGCCGCCGCGCACCTATGGCCGGTTGACGCTGCGCCCGGACGGCGCGCTGGAGTTTGGCTACCGGCCCTGGCTGGTGCTCGCGGAGCGCAACACCGTGGTGCCGGTGGAAAAGGCGCGGATCGCGGTGGGGAAGGGGCTGTTCTTCTCCAACATCAGCGCGGAGGCGACCGGCACGCTGTTCCTCCTGCCGCCGCGGTATCACGGCCACGAGGAGGCGGTGGTTCGCGCCTACCAACTCGGCGGCGGCGTGAGGGATGCGGGGCTGCGGCGCGCGTGGAGTGTGCTCAAGGAGCTCTTCGGCGGCGCGGCGGCGAAGACCCAGGTGGTCTGAGCCCGGCTCAGCGGATCGCGAAGTCCACCACGTCGCCGCGGCGGAACGCCTCCAGGTAGGCGGCGCGGCAGGCCTTGATCGCCTCGGGCCGGGTGACGAGTTGCTCCCACGAAAAGGGCAGCGTCGTGGTACCGGCGGCGCGCGGCGGAATGGCGCCGGTGATCCCGGGGGCGAGTTTGGCAAAGGCCCGGCCCCAGTCCTTCAGCTGGCCGGCGGCGTTGTACAGTCCGCTGAAGCGGCTCGCGTCCAGCGACGAGGGCGTGTCGCGGTAGGGCCAGAACAGCCAGCCGCAAACGTCGTCGCGGGTGGCCGCGACGAGCCCGGTGCACCAGGCGGTCTGGTCGGCCTCGGTGCGCGCGGCCTGTTCCCGGTTGGCGGTCATCACCGCGCCGCCGCCGTACCAGCCGCACTCCTCCATCACGACCGGCTGGCCCGCGGTGTGCACGTAGCGGGCGACGGCCCGGGCATGCGCCAGCGTCTCGGCCATGCCCAGCGCGGTCTCGCAGGGATCGCGGTAAATGTTCGGGTGAAACACGTGGTGCGGGTAAAAGTGAATCGACGTGTAGTCCACGAACCGCGCGAGTTGGTGCGGGTTGAACGCCGCATACGGGTCGGGGGGATACCAGTCGAACGGCGCGCTCTTCTGGTGCAGGCCGATCGTGACCAGGTGGGTGTCATCCTCCTGGCGGATGGCGGCGGTCATGCGCCGGACGTAGTCGACGGCGACCTGCTCGCGAAAGCGCTGGAAGTCGGCGGACCAGTCCCACTGCAGCGGCTCGACGGGGCAGGGCGGTTCGGCGGGAGCGAGCGGCGCGTGTTTCGCGCGCCACCGGGCCCAGCGCGCGCTCAGCGCCCGCGACGGGCGCGACGGGGCGAAGGGCTCGTTGTGCAGCTCGTAGGCGAGCAGGGCCGGATGACCGCGCATCGCGCGCGCGAGTCCGCGCCAGGCCACCGCCTGCGCCTTGAGCAGCTTCGGGCGGAGATAACTTTCGAAGGGCGTGGGTTCCTTCCACCAGGCCGGCGCGCCCTCCCACAGGCTGGGGCCCGACCAGATGACGCGGATCCCGCGGTCACCCGCCAGCGCCAGCATCTTTTCCATCTTGGCCAACCCGGCGGCGCTGACCCGGTCGGGGCCGTCCATGACGTTCAGCACCGTCGCGAACACGCGCACGACGTTGCCCCCGATCGCCCGGATCTGGTCGAACTGCGCGCCCACCCGGCCGGGATCGAACTGCTCCCACAGGCGCGGCGGCCAGCCGGTCTCGGGATCGTAATAGTTGCAGCCCCACGGCGTGAAGGCCGGTCCGCCGCCCTGCTCGCGAAAGCCCCAGCCCGAGGGATGCACCTGGATGAGATTCATGCGGAGAATTTACCGGCCCGGCCGGCGGTCGGTTTTCGAATTCGCCCGGAGCATGACGGCCCGCCGGCGCGTTTGGCAAACCTCCGTTGCCGGGCCGGCGTTACTTCGCCACGCCCGACCAGTCGGTGGCGGGGACGCAGAGGCTGTCCGTCTCGTGCTGGTCCTTCCGGACATGCGCGCGCATGGCGTCGCGGTAATCGTTCACCGACTCGAAGAACGCCGACATCATCAGCATGAGCCAGTACATGCCGCGCTCGGTGAGCTGCCAGCCGCGGTCGTCGCGCCGGGCCGCGCCCAGCCACTCGAGCGTGCGCAGCTCGCCCCACAGCTTGCGGAAGAAACGCGGCCCGTGGCGGCGCATTGCCCAGTCGCGGTCAAGGCGCAGCCCGAACATCCGCATCAACAGGCTGTAGCGCATGAGGTCTCCCTCGGTCAGGCGGTGCCGGGTGGTGATGCCGGTCAGGCCCGAGGCGATGCGCTGGGCGTAGGTCTCGAGCGAGAACGTGGTGGTGTACAGCGTGCCGTCGAGGAAGCTGAAGGCCCCGCTGCCGGCGCCGACGTAGTAGTCGGCATCCGCGATGTACTCGTCGCTGCCGTGGCCGCGCCGCGTGAAGCACCACGCGGAGGTGGGAGTGAACTCGGGCTGCAGCCGCGTGACGATGGCGGAGAAGAACTCCCGCAGCCGCCGCTGGTCGGGCAGCCCCATCGCGCCGGCCATCCGCCGCGCCGCGGTGGGGGAGGTCATCAGCGGGTAGAACGACACCTGGTTCGCGCCGAGTTCGCGCACCAGGGCGAGGTCGCGCTCGAACGAGGCGAGGGTCTGGTGCGGCTGGTTGAAGATCAGGTCGAGGTTGAGGGTGGGAAACAGCCCGGCGGCGCCGCGGATGGCGGCCTGGATCTCGGCGCTGCCGCCGTATTTCTCAAACCGGTCCATCTCCTTGAGCAGCTGGTCGTCGAAACTCTGCACGCCGACGGACAGCCGGGTGACGCCCGCGGCGCGCAGGGGCTCGAGGATCTCGGGGCGCAGGTCCTTCGGGTTGGTCTCGACCGAGATATCGCGGACGCCGAAGAGCTCGCGCACGAGCGCGATGGTCGTGACCAGTTCGCCGGGCTCGGTCGTGGGGGTGCCGCCGCCAATATAGACGCCGGTGAAGCGGTAGCCGGCGCCGTGGTAGCGGCGGATCTCCTCCCGCAGGGAGGCGAAGTAGCGCTGCGCCTGCCCGTGGTGGTGCTGCACGCGGTGAAAGGAGCAGAACGGGCACAGCACCTCGCAGAACGGCACGTGCAGGTAGAGATAGCCGGTGCCCTCGCGCGGCGCCGGCGGCACGGTGCCCGGCGCGTCCTCCATGCGGAGGAAGCCGCGCGTCCGGAAGCGGAAGGCGCGCAGCAGAAAGGCATCGATGAAGGGCGAGTTGAGCACGGGGAGCGGGGGAGCATTAGACCCGCTTTGGGGCGCCGCCGCGCAGTGGCCCTTGCCAATCTCTGCGCATTTCTTGTCCTTTCGCGTTTGCGAATTGAGCGGGCGGTGACGTGTAGTATCGGTCAGGTGGCAAACGCGTTACGCCGGCGGCGGCGGCGCGCGATGCCCGCCCACACCGATGACCCCACGCGACCGCTGCATCGCCGCCTTGGAGCGCCGGCCATTGACCGGGCGGGTGCCGCATTTCGAGCTGGTGTTCTATCTCACGATGGAGGCCTTCGGGCGCGTGCACCCCACGCACCGCAACTACGACCAGTGGCTGCAGATGGAGGAGAAGGAGCGGGACCTGCATCGGCGCGACATGGCCGACCTCTATATCGCCACCGCCGAACGCTTCGAGCACAGCGCCATCTTCGTCCACGCGAACCCGGCCACCGACGAGGAGCTGCAGCGGATGGTGGACCTGATCCGCGAGCGCACGGGCGACCGGTATTTCCTCATGGCGCACGGCGACGCGACCTTTGCGATCCCGAGCGGGACCGAGATGGAGGCCTTCTCCTGCGCGATGGTGGAGGAGCCGGACAAGCTCAAGGCGCAGACCGCCGGCTGGGTGCGGGAGTCGCTGGCGCGCGCGGCGCGCTGGCGCCGGCCGGGCGGGCTCGACGGCTATGCGCTGTGCGCGGACTACTGCTTCAACACCGGGCCATTCCTGAGCCCGGCGAAATTCGGCGAGTTCGTCACGCCCTACCTCGCCGAGCTTACCCGCGGCTACCGCGACCTCGGCTACTACGTGATCAAGCACACCGACGGGAACATCATGCCGATCCTCGACCAGCTGGTGCAGACCGGGCCGCATGCCCTGCACTCGCTCGATCCGCAGGGCGGGGTGGACCTGGCGGAGGTCAAGCGGCGCCACGGCCGCGAGGTCTGCCTGATCGGCAACGTGCACTGCGGCATGATGGACACGGGCACGCCGGCGCAGGTCGCGGCGGCCGCGCGCCACGCGCTGCAGGCCGGCATGCCGGGCGGCGGCTACATCTTCTCCACGAGCAATTGCATCTACACCGGCATGCCGCTGGCCAGCTACGAGGTCATGCTCGACGTCTGGCGGCGCGAGGGAAACTACTGACCGGACCCGGCGCACCATGAACGGCCGTGAACGCATCCTCGCCCATCTCGCGGGCCGGCCCGTGGACCGGCTGCCGCTCATGCCCATCACCATGATGTTCGCCGCCCGGCGGGCGGGGGTGCGCTACCTCGACTATTGCACGGACCACCGCGTGCTGGCCGCCGCGCAGCTGCGGACCGCGGAAGAGTTCGGCTTCGACCACGTCAGCGTCATCTCCGATCCCGCGGTCGAGGCGGCGGACTGCGGCGCGCGCGTCCGGTATTTCGACGAGCAACCGGTGGCGATCATCGAGGAGGAGGCGCGGCTGGCCGACAAAATCCAGCTCGCCGGCCTGCGGCCGCCCGACCCGCTGGGGGGCGGCCGCATGACCAACCGCATCCGGGCCGTGGCGCTCCTGCGGGAGCGGGTGGGCCCGGCCCGGCTCGTCGAGGGCTGGATCGAGGGGCCGGTCGCCGAGGCGGCGGACCTGCGCGGCATCAACACGGTGATGCTGGATTTCTCCGACGACCCGGCCTTCGTGCACGACCTCTTCGCCTTTGTGGTGGAGATGGAACTGCGCTTTGCCCGCGAGCAGGTGGCGGCGGGCGCGGACCTGATCGGCATGGGCGACGCGGCGGCCTCGCTCCTCGGGCCGGAGATCTACCGCGAGTTCGTCTGGCCCTACGAACAGCGCCTCGTGGCGGGGATCCGGGCCCTCGGCGTGCCGGTCCGCCTGCACATCTGCGGCAACACGCGGGCCCATCTCGCCGGCCTGGGCCGCCTGGGCTGCGCCATCGTGGACCTCGATTCCATGGTGCCCCTCGCCGAGGCCCGCGCCCGGATGGGCCCGGACCAGGTCCTGCTGGGCAACCTCAATCCCGTGGCCGTGCTGCGCAACGGCACCCCGGCCGCGGTGACCGCCGCGGTGGCGGCCTGCCACCGCGAGGCCGGCCCCCGCTTCGTCGTCGGCGCAGGCTGCGAGGTCCCGCCGGACACGCCCGAGGCCAATCTGCGCGCCCTGTGCGATTACGCGCGGACGCATCAACCCTGAACCCCAGAAAACCCAGCCATGACCCCACGGGAGAGAGTCGAGCAGGCGCTGCGCGGCGGACACACCGACCGCGTGCCGTTCACCATCTACGAGTGCATGATCCCCCAGTGCGCGGGGGAGCGCCAGCTGCGCAACCGCGGCTGCTGCATCGTGCACCGCCTCCCGGTCTTCACGACCCACCGGCCCAACGTGAAGACGGTGCAGGAGGTCTACTGGGAAGGGGAGCGCAAGTTCACCCGCACCCGCTACGAGACCCCGCACGGCGCGTTGTCGACCCTCTCGGAGGACGGCGGCTTCACGTCCTGGCGGCACGAGCTCCTGCTCAAGCGGCCGGAGGACTACGCCGCGATCCGCTTCCTGCTGCGCGACGAGGTCTACGCGCCGGCCTACGCCGCGTATGCCCGCGCCGAGGCGGCGTTTGGCGGGGACGCGATCTGCCGCGCGAACTTCGGGCTCGAGCCGATGCAGGAGCTCATTTCCGGCGGCGTGATGGGCATGCAGACGTACTGCGAGGAGTGGATGGAACGGCGCGACGAGGTGCTGCGGCTGTACGAGATCCTCGTGGCGAACCGCCGCAAGATCTACCCGCTCGTGGCGCAGTCGCCGGCCTCGCACGCCAACTACGGCGGCAACGTGACCCCCGAGATAATTGGGAAGGAGAACTTCGAGAAATATTTCGTGCCGCACTACAACGAGGCGGCCGAGGTCATGCACCGCCACGGCAAGCTGATCGGCTGCCACTTCGACGCCAACACGCGGATCCTCGCGCCGGCGATCGCCGGCACGGCGCTGGACTATATCGAGGCCTTCACGCCCGCGCCCGACACCGACCAGACCCTGGCGGAGGCGCGCGCCGCCTGGCCCGGCAAGGTCCTGTGGATCAACTTTCCCTCCTCGGTGCACCTCCAGCCGGACGCCGCCGTCGAACAGGTCGCGTTCGACCTGCTGGAACAGGCCGGCCCGGTGGACGGCTTGCTCGTCGGCATCACCGAGGACATGCCGCCCGAGCGCTGGCCGCACAGTTGCCTCGCGATCATGGATGGCCTCGACCGCCACGCACGCGAGCACCCGGCGCGCTACGCCCCGTGACCGGGCCGGCCGACTGAATGGGCTCGCGGGGGGAAAGCGGCTGGCACAGGCTGCGCCGTCCCATGAAACCACCGCGCACCCCCGAGGAACAGCTGCGGCGCGTCCTGCGCACGGCCAAGCTGAATGGCCTCGGCGTCGCGATTGTCGCGGGCCTGGGCGCGCTCGTCTCGCTGGCCTTCGGCGATCTCATCGGGGCGGCGGTCGGGGCCCTGGTGGCGGTGGGCGGCGGGATGGAATTGTCCGGCCGCAAGCAGATCCTGCGCGGTGACGCGGACGGCATGCGCCGCCTCGTGCGCAGCCAGCTGCTGGTGCTCGGCGTGATCGTGGTCTACGCGGCCAGCCGGTTTGCGAGCTTCGACGCCGAAAGCGTCATGGGCAACCTGACGCCGGACATGCGCAATGACCTGGCGCAGGCCGGCGTCGACCTGGCGGCGATCCTGCCGATGGTGCGGCTGATGTTTTACGCCCTCTATGGCTCGCTGGCCGTGGTCACGTTGATTTACCAGGGCGGGATGGCGGTTTATTACCGGCGGCGCACCGCGGTGGTGCAGCAGGCCCTGGCGGCGCGGTTGCGGCCGGTGGCGCCCGCGGCGGGCCGGGCGGCAGTTTCCCCGGAGGACCTGGTGACCTGACATGCGCCGGACCGGACACAAGCCCCCGTCCGCCGCGGTGCTGCCGTTCTTTTTTCTGAACCACCGGCTGGAGCCGGCGCGGCTGCAGGCGCGGATCCGGGAAATCCGGGCGGCGGGCGGCGACGGGTTTTTCATCCACGCGCGGGAGGGGCTGGCGACGCCGTATCTCTCGGAGGAGTGGTTCGCGGCGGTGGCGTGCTGCATCGCGGAGGCGCGGCAACTCGGGCTGCGCGCGTGGCTCTACGACGAAATGCCCTATCCGAGCGGGGCGGCGGGGGGCGAGGTGGTGCGGCGCCGGCCCGAGTTCGTCGAGCAGTCGCTGCGGGTGGAACGCGGGGTTTTTCCGGGTGGCCGGCGGATCGAGTGGAAACTCGGCGGCGGCGAGGTCCTGGCCTGCTACGCCCGCCGGCGGACCGGGCGGCGCGAGACCATCGATCTGCGGGACTGCGTGGGCCCCGTCGCGGACACCTGGCGGAAGACCGAATTGGTGGACAGCCGGCTGTATTATCCCTCAGGGCCGGCGGAGGTTTTTGACTGTCCGCGTGCCATCTGCGTCCTGCCGGAGAATGTCGTGGCCACGGTGCTGCCCCGGGGCAGCTGGGAACTGGTGGCGATCGCCCGCCAGACCGGCGGGGACTTGCTGGAGCCGTTCGGCAATTACGTCGATGTCTCGAACCCGGCGGCCACCCGGCTTTTTCTGGAGCTGACCCACGAGGCGTACCGGAACCGGTTTGGGAAGCACTTTGGGCGGACCGTGCCCGGAATATTTTGCGACGAACCGAAGTTTCGGAACCCGCTGCCGTGGGGGTGGGGCGTCGCCGAAAAGATCGGGAAGATCACGCCGGCGCTGGCATTCGCCCTCGCCGGGGAGACAGGCGCGGCCGCGGACGCGGAGCGGCGCCGCTACCGGCGGGTGACGGCGCGGGCGTTCCTGGAACACTGGACCATGCCGATCAGCCGGTGGTGCGGCCGGAACGGGATCGCGCTCACGGGTCACATCAGCCCGGAGGAGGAATGGTGGTACGAATCCCGCCACGTCGGCAGCGTGCTGGCGAACCTGCGCCAGTTCCAGGTGCCGGGCTGCGACGTGATTATCCCGGCCGCGGGTGACCGGAAGAACGCGATCCTGAACCTGACCGCGGGCCTCGCGGTCTCGGCGGCGGCGCAGGCCGGCCGGCCGCAGGTCCTGTGCGAGGCGTTTGGCGCCTGCGACTTCACCCTGGATTTGCGCACGATGAAGCGCATGGCCGACTGGCTCGCCGTTGCGGGCGTCAACGTGCTGGTGCCGCATGGCTTCCTCTACTCGCTCGATGGCTACCGGAAGCTGGACGCGCCGCCGAGCTTTGCGCCGCCGGCGTTCGCGGGGGAGGACCTCGCCGCGCTGGCGGATGAATTCCGCCGCGCGGCGGAGTGGCTCGGCCCGGGGGTGGAACCGGATGTCCTCGCCATCCGCCCGATCGATTTCCTGCGCGGGCTCCCCAACGCCGCCAAGCCCAAGGCGGACCGGCTGCTCACACGCGCCGCGAATTTTGCCACGGAGATGGCCCGGCGCGGATTGCGCCTGCACTGGATCGACGACGACGAACTGCCCGGCGTGACGGCGGCCGGCGGGCGATTCGCGTTTGGGGCCTGCCGTTACCGGCACCTGGTGTTTTTCTCTGACTTCACCGACCGAAAGACCCGCACGCGACTGACGGCGCTTGGCCGGAAAGGCCCGGTGCTGGACGAGCGGACGGCCCGTCAGTCGTTGCGCGGTCCGCTCCAAAGCAACGGGGACATCCACGCGGCGCGCCGGAGCGACGGGCGGTGGTTGGTGGCGAACATCGGAAAAAAGCCGGCGGGCTTCTCGCTCGGCGAGACGCGCGGACGGCTGCAAGGCGGCGAGAGCCGGATCGTGGACGGGCGCGTGGCGGCGGTTGTGGCCAAACCGGACCGGACTCTGCTCGCGCTGCCCGACCGCTGGAACGTGGTCCGGCCGAATTCGAACCCGGTCTTTCTCAACGAGTGGACGCTGAACGGCCGGAAGGTGGAGCTGTCCCCGGCGTTTGACCTGCGGCCCGGATTGGCGCCCACGACGGGGCAGACGCTCTTCGGGCCGGTGCCGTTGCAGGCCGAACTGGGCGCCGCGCACACCTGGACTTACCGCACGAGTTTCGCCCTGCGGGGCAGGCCGGTGCTGAACCTGGTCTGCGAGGAGGGGAACATGCGCGGCGACTGGACGGCGCGGCTCAACGGCCGGCCGCTGGCCAAGTGGCGCCAGGCCGGGGATTTCGTCCGGTGCCATTCGCTGGCGGGCTGCGCCCGTCCGGGCATCAACCGCCTGGAATTCCGGTTCACCCTCCGGCGCGCGACCGACGGGATGATCGGCGCCTGCCGCCTGGAGGGGAATGTCATCGTGCGGCCGGGTGGGGCGCTCGAGACGACTCCCGCCCGCCGGGCCACGGCGACTGCGGCCACGACGCGGACGGCGCTGGGACTGCCGTTTTACTGCGGTCCGGTGCGCTACTGGCAGCGATTCAACCTCAAGGCCAAGCCGGGTGGCAGGGTCCGGCTGCGCTGCCCGGGGATTTCCGGCAACGGCGCGGCGGTGCGCGTGAACGGCGTGCCTTGCGGCTCCGTGCGTTGGGCGCCGGACGAGGTGGATGTGACCGCGGCGGTCCGGCGCGGCGCGAATCTCCTCGAGATCGACTGGCGCGGATCGCCGGTCACGCTCACCGGTCGCGTGGATCCCTCGCGGCTCGGCTGCCGCGTGCAGCTGGTCGCCCGTCGGGCTTTCTCCCACCATGACGAAACGTGAAAATCTCCAGCGCGTGCTGCGCGGCGAGCGGCCGGCGTGGATTCCGTGCTCCCTCAACGTCGGGCAGTGGTTCCTGCACCACCGGAATTTTGGCACCCTGCCCGCGGTGGTGGCGGAGGCCCGCGACAGCATCGACGTCATGCGGCGGCTGGGCTGCGACCTGTTCATCCGCAATCCGTCGGGCGTGGTGGACCGCCTGGAGGGAGCGGCGTGGCAGACGACGACGGACACGGGTGCGCTCGGACCGCGCACCACGGACACGCTGCGCACCCCGCATGGCGTCCTCAGCCGGCTCCGGGAGGAACAGACGCAGTATACGGCGAGCTACGCCGTGGAGGATCTCATCAAGGACTGGCCGCAGGACCGCCGGGCGTATCTCTGGATGCTGGAGCGCCTGACCTTCAGCTGGGACCGGGAAATCTACGCCCAGACCTGCCGGACGATCGGGGACGACGGCGTCGTGATGGCGTCGGTGCCCCATACGCCGCTGAAGCGCCTGCACATCGACTTCGGGCTGGATGGCGCCTGCCTGTTCATCATGGACCATCCCGCGGCGGCGCAGGAGGTCTGCGACCTGTACTGGAGCCGGCTGTGGCCGGTGCTGGTCGAGATGGCCCCGGATCCCAGCGTGGAGGTGATCTGCTTCGGGGCGGACAACGTCGATGCGCCGTTTTATCCCCCGGGTGGAATCATCGAGCGCTACTGGGTGCGGTACATCCGCGAGGCCGCCGACCTGTTTCACGCCCACGGCAAACGCGTGCTGGTCCATGCCTGCGGCAAGCTGCACCGGCTGATGCCCGCGTTTGTCGCCGCGGGCCTGGACGGGCTCGACGGCATGGCGCACCCGCCCTTCGGCGACTGGACCGTGGAGGATGCATTCGCGATGCCCAAGGGATTCATCTACGACGGCGGCTTTTCCGCCCGGGAGCAGGTGCTCATGACCGACGACGAGGTGCGGCGGTTTTACGCGGATTTTTTCCCGCGTCTCCGCGGACTGGACAGCTTCGTGTTTGCGGCCGCCTGCCAGACCGCGATCACGACGCCGTGGGAGCGGATCGTGCAGGTCGCCGAGTTGTGCCGGCACTACGGCGGCCGGCCGGAGTGAGCGGAGCCGGGCACCCGATCTGCGGTTGCAGCAAAATCTCGACCGCGGACGACGGCGGCCTAGCCTGGTTCGCACCATCGCGGCCGGTGCGCATCCTGCCGGCAACGCGGTGGCAAATATCACGATGAATCCCGCGGAAATCTGCAAACTCCGGCCCTATCGATCGCTGATGCAAAACAGCCTGTGGCACTGGGACGCGTATCCGGAGTTGCCGGACTTGGCGCCGCATGGCCGGATCGAGCTGGGGCGGTTTGCCGGGCCGGGAGTCGTGCGCACGATTCACCTCACCCTCAACATCACCGGCGGCAACCGCGCGGAACTGCAGCGCGGGGTCTTTCTCGAGGTCCGCTACGATGGCCAGCCCTTTGCGTCGGTGCATGCGCCGGTGGGTGATTTCTTCGGCGACTCGTTCGGCGGCGAGTCCATGGCGTACAGCAGCCTCGCGATGGCCAAGCGGCCGACGAACTCGCTGTTCTGCTACCTGCCCATGCCATTCCAGCGCGGCGTGGAACTCTCGCTGGTGAACACCACGGTTCAGACCGTGACCGGCTACGGCTATGTGACGGCCGAGGCGCTGCCCACCTGGGAAGCGGACACCGGGTATTTTCATGCGCGGTGGCTCGACCGCACCGTGTCCCTGCCGGACGACGAAGTGCCGTTGCTGAATACCCGGGGCCGCGGGCACTTCCTCGGCTGCCACCTGACCGCAGTGACCCGTTGCCCGCAGTTCGCGGGGTGCCAGGGCATCTGCGAAGGCAACGACGAATTCCGGGTCGACGGCGCCACCGATCCGACCTGCATCTACCTCGGCACGGAGGATTTCTTCGGCTTCAGCTGGAGCTGGAACCAGCTCTGGGCGGACGACTATTCCGGGACCACCTTCCTGCGGGATCAGGACGGCGAGACCCGGCTGGCCTGCTACCGGTTCCTGCTCAACGACCCGGTGCGATTCTCCTCCTCCCTGGTGGCCCGGATCAACTACCGGGACGAGATTCATAATGAGCAACTGCTCCGCGCCCGGGCCGAGGGCAACGGGCAGGTGCGCTTTGGTATCGTCACCTACTGGTATCAGGACGCGCCGGTGGACGCACGGAGCGTCTGAGGCCGGGTCAGCGACTCCATCCCACCGCGGTGGCGGGTGAATTTATGCAGTGCCAGCGGGCGGTTTTTCCCAATGCTGGGCGCCCACCGATCCGCCCCATGAGAAAATTCCTCACTCTTGCGCTGGTCTGTCTGCCGGTGATGGCGGCCGGCGCGGCCATCCCGCCCACGGCCGACCAGCAGCTGATCGCCGCGGCGGCGGGCGGCGACGTGGCGCTGGTGCAGACATGGCTGGCGCACGGGGCCAGCGTGGGCGCGCGGGACGAGCATGGCTGGACGGCGCTGATGGCGGCGACGCATGCCAACCGGGTCGGGGCGGCGGCGCTGCTCGTGGCCGCGGGTTCGGACGTCAACGCGAAGGACAACCTCCAGGACAGCCCGTACCTCTACGCCGGGGCCGAGGGCCGGCTGGAAATCCTGAAGCTCACGCTCGCGGCCGGCGCCGACCTGCAGAGCACGAACCGGTTCGGCGGGACGGCGCTGATCCCGGCCTGCGAGAAGGGCCACCTCGAGAATGTGAAGGTCCTGCTGCAGACGAAAATCGACGTGAACCACGTCAACCGCCTCGGCTGGACGGCGCTGATGGAGACGGCGATGAAGCAGGGCCGCGGGCCGGTCCACACCGAGATCGCGCGCCGGCTGCTGGCCGCCGGGGCCGATCCCAACCTGCCCGATCACCAAGGCGTGACCCCGCTGGCGCACGCCGAGCAGGCCGGCAACCGGGAGATCGCCGCGCTGCTCCGGGCGGCCGGCGGGAAATAGCGGGTCCGGGCCGGCGGTGCGCCGGCGACAACGGTCTTGCGCTCGGGGCCGCGCCCGCGCCACGTTCACCCGTCATGGGAAACCCTCCGGCCACCCCCGCCGTCCCGCACCCCGCGCCGAAATTCGGCCGCACCTTCTGGATCCTGAACTCGATCGAGATGTGGGAGCGGCTCGCCTTCTACAACCTGCGGGTGATGGCGCCGATCTACATCATGCAGGCGGACAACCCCGGCGGGCTCCACCTCACGGCGATGGACAAGGGGGTGATCTACGCGTGGTGGGCGGCGTTCCAGTCGCTGCTGCCGATCGTGACGGGCGGTTTCGCGGACCGCTACGGCTACAAGCGCGTGCTCGGGTTCTCCATCGTGCTGATGATGGCCGGCTACCTGATGATCGCGGGGCTGCGCGACGTGGCGTTCCTGAGCAATTTCTGGGCGCTCTTCCTCGGCATCATGACGCTCGCGACCGGCACGGCGTTCTTCAAGCCGTGCATCCAGGGTTCGCTGGCGCACAGCATGCCGGCGGGGCGGACCTCGGTCGGCTGGGGCGTGTTTTACTGGGTCGTCAACGTCGGCGCGTTCATCGGCCATTACCTGCCCTCGATCCTGCTGACGTTGAGCGCGGTCCTGCCCGGGCCGTTGCACGCCGTGGCCAATTCCCGCGAGGCGTGGCGCAACCTGTTCCTCGCGTCGGCTTTCTTCACGTCGTTCAACCTCGTGCTGCTGCTGACGTTTCGGGACGTACCCTCGGGGGCGTCCAAGACCGAGTCCATCGGCCAGGTCCTGTGGCGCACGGTGACGAACATCCTCGAGCGGCGGCTGCTCGCGTGGATGGCGATCATGTCCTGTTTCTGGCTGATGATGTACCAGCTCTGGGACCTGCAGCCGAACTTCATCGCCGACTGGGTGGACAGCCGGCCGATGGCGGCGATGCTCCACTGGGCGCCGGACCTCCTGCAGCGGGCGCTGATCGAGCAGACCGCGCGCGGGCCGATGATCCCGCAGCAGGTCCTGCTGAGCGCCAATTCGTTCTTCATCATCCTCGGCGTCGTGGGCGTGGCCTGGCTGACGCGGAAAATGCGCACGCTGGAGTCGATGCTGATCGGCATGATCCTGGCGGTCGTGGGCGTGCTGGTGGCGGGCTGGACGCAGAGCGGCTGGCTGCTGGTGCTGGGCATCGTGTTCTTCTCGCTGGGGGAGATGGCGACCGGACCGAAGAAGAGCGAATACCTCGCGCTGATCGCGCCGCCGGGGAAGAAGGGCCTCTATCTCGGCTACGTGAACATCCCGGTCGGCGTCGGCGTTTACCTCGGCTCGACGATCGCCGGCTACGTGTATGGGCGCTTCGGCGAGAAGGCGGTGCTGGCGCTGCGCTACATCGCCGAGCACACGCCGTTCGGCCAGGGACGGGGCTGGAACGGCGACATGGCGACGCTCGAGGCCACGCTGGGGCTGAAGCGCACCGGCGCGATGGTGAAGCTGCAGGAGCTGACGGGCTTGGACCCGGTCGGGGCCACACAGTTGCTGTGGAACACCTATCACCCGCATTACGTCTGGCTGCCCTTCGCGTGCATCGGCGTCGTGGCGTCGGTGGGCCTGTGGATCTTCGGCCGCATGGCGCGGCGCTGGGCGGACATGAACGCCTGAGGAAGCCCGGACCGGGCGGCCACGGCGTCCTGCCTCCGGGCCGATTTTCGCGACTGGCGACGGTGGTGGGGGCGGGCAATTTCGGTCCATCCCCGGCCGGATGCGCCTTGCGGTCCAAATCCACGGAAGCAAGCTGCGGTCGTCTTTGGCTTCACGCTCCATGCCGGACCTGACCTCCAAGCAACTTCTTCTGGCGGCCCTGAGGGGCGAGCCGGTCCCGCGTGTGCCGGTTGCGCCGCTCACGGTGCATTTTTGCGCGCGGGTGGGGGGTGTTTCATTGCATCGCTTCACGGGCGACGCCCGGACGCTGGCCGACTGCGTGATCCGGACCTATGAGCGGTTCCGGCCGGACGCGGTCTGCGTTTCGGCGGACACCTGGGTGAGCGCGCAGGCGATGGGCGCGCGGGTGGGGCCGTTGACCGAGGACCAGCCGTGGGGCGGGCTGGGGGAGCCGTTCGTGCAGACCGCGGCGGATCTCCGGCGCATCCCGCCGCCCGATCCGGAAAAACAGGGCCGGTATCCGCTGATGCTGGAGGCGCTGCAGCGCGTGGTGGCGGCGCTCGGCCGCGACGTCGCGGTCGTGGCCTGCTTTGACCAGTACCCGTTCTCCCTCGCGGCCGCGCTCATGGGCATCAACCAGATCATGCTGGCGCTCAACGACGACCCGGCGTTCGTGCGGGCGCTGATGGAGCGCTGCGCCGAATACGGGCTCGCCTACGGCCGCGCGCTGGCGGCGGCCGGCGCCGACGTGCTGACCGGCGGCGACTCGCCGGCCGGGCTGATCGGGCCGCGGCGCTACCGCGAAGTCGCCCTGCCGTTCGAGCAGCGGCTGATCGCCGGGCTGCAGGCCGCGACGAACAAGCCCGTCTCGCTGCACATCTGCGGCGACGCCGGGCCGATCCTCGCCGACATGGCGCGCAGCGGTGCCGACGGGCTCGAGATCGACCACCGCACGGACTTGGGACAGGCGTGCCGCGCCGTGGGCCCGGGCATGGCGCTGTGGGGCAACCTCGACCCGGTCGGGGTGCTCGCGCGGGGCGACCCGGCCCGGGTGCGGCAGGCGGCGCGGGCGGCGCTGGCCGCCGTGGCCGCGGCCGGCCACCGGCGCTTTGTGCTCAGCTCGGGGTGCACGCTCGCGGTGGAGACGCCGTTTGCCAATGTCGACGCGCTGATCGGCGCGGCGCGCGGGGCGCGGGAGTAGGACCGGGCAAATTGATGGTGTCAGTTTGGCGGGTAGGCCGCCTGCTCGCAGGCGCTTTGCCGGTCATGTTCCGGTAGCCACGAGCGTGAGCGAGTGGAGGTTCGGCCACTCGCTCACGCTCGTGGCTACATTGAGCGCGCGGGCAAGCTCGCGGCCTACGAAATCCGAACTGAATCACCACCCCGGGCGAAAGCGCCTTGCAGCGGAAGCGCGGCCCGGCAAGATGCCGGCGCTTCCGTCACCCCGATCGGATTTTCCCCGCTGCCACCCGAGAATTGCCATGCTCTCCCTTGATCAAGTCCAGGCCTACGATCGCGACGGTTATGTGCTCGTGCCCGAGGTGTTCACGCCACGGGAGATCGAGATCCTGCTCGCCCATGTCACGACGGACGGCAAGGTGAAGCAGCATACCGGCGACATGCCCGACGCGACCGGCCGCTCGAGCAAGCTGGCGCTGTGGATGGATGCGGGCAACGACGTGTTCGGCGCCGTGAGCACCAGCCCGCGGATCGTGAACAACGCGCGGATGCTGCTGCGCGAGGATATGTACCACTGGCATAGCAAGGTGATGCTGAAGGAGGCGCGCGTTGGCGGCGCGTGGGAGTGGCACCAGGATTACGGCTACTGGTACGGCGACGGCTGCCTCTACCCGCGGCTGATCTCCTGCATGGTCGCGCTGGACCCGGCGACGAGGGAGAACGGCTGCCTGAAGGTGATCCCCGGCTCGCACCTGCTCGGGCGTTTCGACCACGGGCAGGTGGGCCAACAGTCCGGCGCCGACCAGGCGCGCGTCGCCGCCGCGATCGAGCGGCTCGGCGTGAAGTATTGCGAGGCGCCGGCGGGCAGTGCGCTTTTTTTCCACGGCAACACCTTCCACGCGTCGGAGGCGAACCTCTCGGACAAACACCGCCGCGCCTACATCTGCTGCTACAACGCGCTGTCGAACGTCCCGTACGGCGGCAAGGGCCACGGGAAGCCCGTGCCGATCACGACCTCGCCCGACGACGCGATCCTGAGCTTCGCGACGGGCAGCGTGGCCTGATTTATGCCCGACCCGACTCCCCCGCTGGCACCGGCCGACGAAACCGCGGTCATCCGCCAGGGCTTGGCGGCCGCGATCAAGCAGTCGCTGGAGCCGGCTGCGACCGAGCGCGCCTACCCGGGGCACTTCATGATCGTGGCCGACGGCCATTGGTTTGGCGCGGAGAACACGTGGCCCGGGCTCGACTCGTGGCAGATGGCCGGCGCCTACCTGCTGCTCGGCCGCGCGGAACTCGTGCGGGGTTATTTCGACTTTGTGCAGGCGAGCCAGCGCGCCGACGGCAACATTCCCTTCGCGGTGTTTCCGGCCGAGCCGCCGCCCGACAACCTGACCACCTACCTGAAGGGCCTGAGCCTGCCGCGGGATGTTTTCCCGTACGACCCGCAACGCCAAGGCTACCCGGCCCGCCAGTGGGCCGGGCTCTACAGCCACTGGATCGCCGGCATCAACCCGCTGAGCATCCTCGCCCCCGTCAGCTACGTGCTGCTCGGCGACGAGCTGTTCGGGGCGACGCAGGACCGCGCGTGGCTGGCGGCGAAGCTGCCCTCGCTTGAGCTGGCGGCGCGCCACGTGCTTTCGCGCAAGAGTGCCAACGGCCTGATCGCCGGCGCGGGTTTCTACACCGAGCTGCCGCCGCGCCACCAGTGGGACGGGGTCGGCCAATGCTACACGGTGCACATCTTCCGGCGCATGGCGGCGCTGTGCGCCGCCCGGGGCGACGCGGCCGCCGCGGCCCGCTGGACCGCGGAAGCGGAGACGCTGGCGGCGCGGTTCCGCGAGGTGTTCTGGCGCGGCGACCATTTTGCGGAGTACGTGCATCCCGAGCGCGGCGTGGTCGACCTGCACGGCCTGTCGGACGTGAACTGGGCGGCGGTGGCCCACGACGTCGCGACGCCCGCGCAGGCCGACGCGCTCTGGCCGCGCATGATGGCCGAGCGCTCGTTCTGGCACGGCGACATGCCGACGCAGACGGTATCGAAGCCGTTCACGTACCAGGAGTGGGAGTTTGTCTCCGCGCATGAGGATGTCGGGTTCGAGGTGCCCAACGGCCCGCTGTACGATGTGGCCGCGATGGGCCGGGTGTGGTTCCTCGAATGGCAGGCCTGCGTGAAACGCGGCGAGACGAAGCGCGTGCGCGAGTCGGTGCTCAAGGTCTGCCAGATGGGCCTCAAGTGCGACGGTTTCTGGCACGAGCGCTACCATCCGCTGCAGGTGCCGCGCGTCGACCTGACCGGGCCGCGCGGCTACTGCGAATATCCCTCGATCCTGGTGCGCGCGGTGCTGGGCAATCCGGCGCTCTTTGCCGACGTGCTGCCGCCGCGCTGAGGGGCGCCGGGGCTACTTGGCCGAGACGGCCACCGGCCCGGGCAGCTTGGTCGACTGATAGGCGAAGAGATGCCACACGCCGTCCTCGCGCCGCCACACGGCCAGGAAACGGATGGCAAACTCGACGTGCTGCTTGCCGGCACTCGCCTTGAGGTGCGTCCGGCCGGTCATGATCGCGACATCCTCGGCCACCGGGGTGATCTTGGTCTCCTGGTAGTCGTAGGTCTCGTAGGTGAGTTCCTTGCTGCGCACGGCGGCGAGGAAGGCCGCCTTGGTCTGCACCCGGCCGTCGAGGTGGCCGTAGGCGAGGCGCTCCGAGAGCAGCCGCGTGAGCCGGTCGGCGTCGCCGCGCAGCGTGGCGAGCACCCGGGCGGCGTCCGCGGCCCGCACCTCCTCCTCCACGGTCCCGGCGCGCAGCGGCAGCGCGAGGAGGACCAGCAGGGCGGGAAGAAAACCGAGGCGGCGCATGGCGGCTCAGCGCTTGACGGGGTGGGGGCGGCCCGAGTCGTCGATCGCCACGTAGGTGAACAGGCCCGCGGTTACGCGCTGCTCGACCTTGTTGGCGTAGTGGTGCACCCAGGCCTCGACCGAGATCTTCATCGAAGTGCGGCCGATGCTGATGAGCGACGCGTAGCAGCTGACCGTGTCGCCGACATTGACGGGATTGAGGAAGGACATGCCGTCGATCGCCACCGTGGTCACGCGGCTGAGCGCGGTGTTGCGCGCGAGGATGGCGCCGCCGAGGTCCATTTGCGAGAGGAGCCAGCCGCCGAAGATGTCGCCGTTGGCGTTGGCGACGGCGGGCATCGCGAGGGTGCGGATGACGACTTCGCCGGTGGGCGCGGCGGGAAGCGGGGAGGCGGGCGCGGGCATGGCGGAGCTAGGCAACAATGTCGGACCCGCGGGCGCAAGCCGGTTGCGCGGCCCGCCCAGACAGAAATACTCGGAAATGCCTTTTTGGGAATAAACGCCCACTTTTCGGCGTCGTTTATTCGCTTGCTTGCGTAGCGTCCGGCAGCGGCCCAATCTCACGAATCTGTCATGATTGAAGTAATTGTTTCTGGCGTGGTTCTGGCCGCCATATCTGGCGCCGCATTCTTAGCCTATAACCACCCGATAGAATTTCCAAAACTGGCCCGTAAATCTTGCGGCGTTCTCGCAGGCATCATGTTCGCTCTTGTCCTCTCTATCGGCGGCTATCAAATCGGACTCTCGCAAGCGCGCAAAATGGATCCGTCCAGCGTGGCATTGGAGAAAGCAACGCTCGCACAAGATGAGGCGATTGGAGCGGTTATGGAGCGGGTGATTTATTGGAGCGCTGGGGTTGTCGTTTACGGGATTTTTTTGGTAAAGGTGGTGTGCCCGCTAAAAGGTAAATCGGCGAATCAACAGAGCGAAGGCGGTCCAGAAAAGCCAAAGGGCTAGAAAAAGGGGCCAACAAGCCGAGAGTGTAATTTTGCGTCTGCTTTTCAAATTAGGACAGTACCGCGTGGCTGGCAGGCGAGTTTTCCATTGTTTTCAGGGGAGGGCGCGGGCATCGTTCGCAACCTCATGAACGCAGGCCAGTCAGCGTCGTTTCGACGGCTGTTCGATGAAGTCGGCCCGGTCGACTGCGTCGGCGTCGAGGAGCGTGTCGCCAAATACACCACGCGCAGCCTCAAGAAGGCCGCGAAGCTCTGGGGGCTGCGCACGGCGGTCACGATGGTCGACCTTACGACCCTCGAGGGCAAGGACACGCCCGGCAAGGTCGCCTCGCTCTGCGCGAAGGCGCGGCACCCGTCGGACGACCCCACCGTGCCGCCGGTCGCGGCGGTGTGCGTCTACCCGGCGATGGTGCGCGCCGCGCGCCGCGCGCTCGGGCCGGGCGCCGCGGTGCGGATCGCGTCGGTCGCGACCGCCTTTCCGTCCGGCCAGGCGCCGCTGCGGACGCGGCTCGGCGAGGTCCGCGCGGCCGTGGCCGACGGGGCGGACGAGATTGACATGGTGATCAACCGCGGGGCGTTCCTCGCGGGCGAATTTGCCGAGGTGGCGGACGAGATCGCCGCGGTCGTCGCGGCGTGCGGCGACGCCACGCTGAAGGTCATCCTCGAGGTCAGCGAACTCGAGACCTTCGACAACATCCGCGCGGCCTCGTTCATCGCGATGCGCACCATCCGCGGGGGCGACTTCATCAAGACCAGCACCGGCAAGACCTCGCTCAATGCCACGCTGGGCAACAACCAGGTGATGCTCGAGGCCATCCGCGACTTCTACCTCGAGACGGGCACGGCGATCGGCATGAAGCCGGCCGGCGGCATCCGCACCGCGAAGCAGGCGCTGCAGTTCCTCGTCGCCGTGAAAGAGACGCTCGGCGACGCCTGGCTCACCAACGCGCGCTACCGGTTCGGCGCGAGCTCGCTGCTCAACGACCTGCTCCGGCAGATCGAGAAGGAGCGGACCGGGGCCTACCAGGCGCCGTACTATTTCAGCGAAGCCGCCGAATCCTACTGATTTTCCCCATGGCCACCCTCGTTTCTAAACGGAAGAAAACCACCCGCCGCCACGGCCGGCCCGCGCCCCAGCTCATTTTCGGCGATCTCTGGGAATACGACCCGGCACCCGAGACAGCCGACCCGAAGCTCAAGCCGCGCTACGACCTGTTCATCAACGGCCGGTTCGTCACCCCGAAATCGGGCAAGTATTTCGATTCGATCAACCCCGCCACCGAGCAGAAGCTCGCCGAGTTCGCGCTCGCCGGCGCGGCGGACGTGGACGCCGCCTACCGGGCCGCCCGGCGCGCCCAGCGCAACGTCTGGGGCAAGCTGTCGGGCCGCGAGCGGGGCAAGTATCTCTTCCGCATCGCGCGCCTGCTGCAGGACCGGGCGCGGGAATTCGCCGTCGCCGAGACGATGG
Source organism: uncultured Opitutia bacterium (assembly GCA_903872505.1). Taxonomy (GTDB): domain Bacteria; phylum Verrucomicrobiota; class Verrucomicrobiia; order Opitutales; family Opitutaceae; genus Opi-474. The sequence goes on along the minus strand of CAIQKV010000042.1, from coordinate 47,638 downwards.
ACAACGGCAAGCCGATCAAGGAAACGCGCGACTTCGACGTGCCGATGGCGGCGGCGCATTTCTTCTATCACGCCGGCTGGGCGGACAAGCTTGAGTACGTCGCCCCCGGCCGGAAAGTCGCGCCGCTGGGCGTCGTCGGTCAGGTCATCCCATGGAATTTTCCCCTGCTCATGCTGGCGTGGAAAATCGCGCCGGCGATCGCCATGGGCAACTGCGTGGTCATCAAGCCCGCGACGAACACGCCCCTGACCGCGGTCAAGCTGGCGGAAATCTTCGAGGATGCCGGCCTGCCGCCCGGCGTGGTCAACATCATCACTGGTCCCGGCTCGACCGGCGGCTTGATCATGGCGCATCCGACCGCGGCCAAGATCGCCTTCACCGGCTCGACCGACGTGGGCAAGATCATCATGCGCTCGGTGGCCGGCACCGACAAGAAGATGACCATGGAACTCGGCGGCAAGGCGGCCAACATCGTGTTCGACGACGCCCCGCTCGACCAGGCCGTCGAGGGCATCGTCAACGGCATCTTCTTCAACCAGGGCCAGGTGTGCTGCGCGGGGTCCCGCCTCCTCGTGCACGAGCCGGTGGCCGCGCGCTTCGTGGCCAAGCTCAAGACCCGGCTGCGCACCCTGCGCGTCGGCAATCCGCTCGACAAGAACACCGACGTCGGCGCGATCGTGTCCCGCGACCAACTCGCCAGCATCCAGCATTACCTGGCGATCGGCGTAAAGGAGGGCGCCGAATTGTGGCAGCCGCCGTGCCGCTTGCCGGCGAAGGGTTTTTTCATGCCGCCGACCCTCTTCACCGGTGTGACCCAGAGTCACCGGATCGCGCGCGAGGAGATTTTCGGGCCCGTGCTGGCGATCATCACCTTCCGCACGGTGGACGAGGCCATCGAGAAGGCCAACAACACCCCCTACGGCCTGAGCGCCGGCGTGTGGACCGACAAGGGCTCGCGCATCCTGAAGATGGCGGCGGAGCTCAAGGCCGGCGTGGTTTGGGCCAACACCTTCAACAAATTCGACCCCGCGTCGCCGTTCGGCGGCTACAAGGAGAGCGGCTTCGGCCGCGAGGGCGGCCGGCAGGGCCTGCTCGACTACTGCCAGCTGGTCTGACCGCACCGAATCCCATGGCCGAACCGAAATACTTCACCGCCCCGGTCCCGACCGACCGGATGCCGCCGGGCATCCCCTACATCATCGGCAACGAGGCGGCCGAGCGGTTCAACTTCTACGGGATGCGCGCCGTCCTCGTCGTGTTCATGACGCAGTACCTGCGCAACCGTTCCGGTGCCTTCGCGCCCATGGGCGCGAACGAGGCCAACCAGTGGTACCACTGGTTCGTGGCCTCGAACTACTTCTTCCCGGCGTTCGGGGCGATCATCTCCGACGCGTTCTGGGGCAAGTACCGCACGATCTTCTGGCTCTCGCTGGTCTACTGCCTCGGCAGCGTGGTGCTCGCGTGCGACGACACGCGGCTCGGGCTGGGAATGGGCCTCGGGCTCATCGCGCTCGGCGCCGGCGGCATCAAGCCCTGCGTCTCGTCCCACGTCGGCGACCAATTCGGCCCGGCCAACCAGCCGCTGCTGTCGCGCGCCTTCGGCTGGTTCTACTTCTCGGTCAACTTCGGCTCGTTCTTCTCGATCCTGCTCATTCCCTGGCTGCTCCAGCACTACGGCTCCCGCGCGGCGTTCGGCGTGCCGGCGGCGCTGATGCTGCTCGCCGCCTATGTCTTCTGGTCGGGCCGGTACAAGTTCGCGCACATCCCGCCCGGCGGGAAGACCTTCCTTCGCGACACATTCAACCGCGAGGGTTTCGCGGCGATCGGCCGGCTGGGCATCCTCTTCGCGTTCGTCGCGGTCTTCTGGTCGCTGTGGGACCAGAGCGGCGGCGAGTGGGTGCTGCAGGCCCAGAAGATGGACCTGCATTTCCTCGGCATCACCTGGCTCGCGTCCCAGATCCAGGCGGTGAACGCGATCATGATCCTGGCGTTCATCCCGCTGTTCCAGTACGTGATCTACCCGGCGATCAACCGGGTGTTCCCGCTCACGCCGCTGCGCAAGATCGGGCTCGGGCTCGTGGTCACCGGCGTCTCCTTCATGGTGAGCGCCTGGATCGAGACGCAGATCGCCGCCGGCCTGCAGCCGAACATCGGCTGGCAGATGCCCGCCTACGCGCTGCTCTCGGGTGGCGAGGTGATGGTGTCGATCACCGCGCTCGAGTTTGCCTACACCCAGGCGCCGAAGCACATGAAGGCGATCATCATGTCGCTCTACCTGCTGTCGGTGTCCGCGGGCAACGCGTTCACCGCGCTGGTCCACTTCTTCATCGCGAATCCCGACGGCACGGTGAAGCTGCAGGGCGCCGCGTACTATAACTTCTTCGCCGCGCTCTCGATCGGGTGCGTCGCCGTGTTCATCTTCGTGGCCAAGGCGTACCGCGAGAAGGCCTACCTGCAGGGCGACCAGCCGGTGCCGCTGGCCGAGGCCGCGGCGGAAACCTGAGCCCGCATCTTTCCATGAGCAGACTTCCCATCACCAAGACGCCCAAGGTTTACGTCGGCGGCGCGTTCATCCGGTCCGAGAGCGCGCGCGTGTTCCCGCTGCGGGACGCCGCGGGGAACTTCTTCGCCAACATCCCGCAGTGCACGCGCAAGGACCTGCGCAACGCCGTCGAGGCCGCCGCCAAGGCCGGCCCGGGCTGGGCGAAGCGCACCGCCTACAACCGCGGCCAGATCCTGTACCGGCTCGGCGAGATGCTCGAGGCGCGCGCCGGCGAGCTGGCCGACGCCATCCGGCTCGGCGGCGCATCGAAGGGAGCCGCGGCCCGCGAGGTCACCGCCGCGGTCGACCGGCTGATCTACTACGCGGGCTGGGCCGACAAATACGAGCAGGTGCTGGGCAACGTGAACCCCGTCGCCGCGCCGTACTTCAACTTCACCGTCACCGAGCCGATGGGGATCGTGGGCATCATCGCCCCCGACGAGGCGCCGCTGCTGGCGCTCCTCTCGCTCGTCGCGCCGGCCATCACCAGCGGCAACACGGTCGTGGCGCTCGCCTCCAGCGCGCAGCCCTATCCGGCGATCGTGCTCGGCGAGATGCTCGCGACGAGCGACCTGCCGGGCGGCGTGGTCAACCTGCTCACGGGCTTCCGCAAGGAGCTGGTGCCGACCTTTGCGACACACGCCCACCTGCGCGCCCTCGCCGCGGTCGCGAACGCCGCGGAGCGCAAGACGCTCGCCCTCGGCGCCGCCGACAGCGTGAAGCGTGCGCGGCTGTTCAAGGGCGAGGCGCCCATCGACTGGTTCGCCGACACGGCGCAGGGCGTCCACGCGATCCGCGATTTCGTCGAGTTCAAGACCGTCTGGCACCCGATCGGGGCGTGATGGCGGAGTAGGGCGGGGTCTTTGACCCGCCCTGTGGGACAAGAAGGCGGATCAGAGTTACATGAGGGCGGGTCGGAGACCCCGCCCTACCTTGAGGCACCGGAGGCCTCGCTCAGGACTCCGGCACCGGCTGCAGGCGCGTCTTCACCCACGCGTCGATCTTCGGCAATTCGCGCTGTTTGACGGCGGCGTTGTGCCGGATGAGGTCGGCGCTCCGCTCGGCTTCGGTGAGGGCGTCGGCGGGCAGGCGGGACCGGACCACCGCGAGGAGCTCGTCGGCCCGGGCGGCGTCGGTGAAGGCGTTGGCGATCCCGGGGAGGTACTGGTTGCGCCCGAAGAACGGGTACCGGGCGAAGAGCTCGGGCAGGTGCGCGCCGGCGAACTCCCAGGCGAGCGCGGTCTGCTCGCTGCTGAAGGCGACCCGCGCCACATTATGCCCGGACTCGGAGGCGGGCATCTCGTCCCCCAGGCTGAGCTGAAGCGTCTCGGCCGCGAGCTTGGGATCGAGCGCGGACTGCATCGCGGCGTAGGCGCGGCGCTTGTCCTCGGTGTTGAGGGCGGCCCGGGCCAGGGCGTGAAGCTGGTCGTAAATGGGGCGCGGGGCATAGCGGCCCACCACGGCGAGCACGGGTCCCCGCAGGTCGCCGGACAGGCTGGCGGGCAGCTTCCGGTAGAGGTCGAAGCGGCGATAACACTCCGCAATGGTCGCATGGTCGCCGAAGAACCCGAGGGCGCCGACGAGCTGGCCGCGCAGGGTGGCGTCGAGCGGTGACTCCCCCGGCACCGGCTCCCAGCCGAGCCGCTGAAGTTGCGGCGCGAGCTGGCTGACGGCCCACGCCTGGAACGCGCGGCGGCCAGGCTGGCCGCGCTGCAGCAGATCAATGCCGCCGAGGCTGCCGATGATCTGGTTCCACACCGGCGGGCTGCGACTGGCGTGCAGTTGCTCGACGAGCTCGAGGTAGGCGGGCTCGGAGAGCCGTCCGGCCTCCACCAGCGCGTCGGTGTCGGCCAGGAGATTCAGCTGGTCGGCGACCGGCAGCGTGGGCAGCGCCCGGCGGAGGTTGTCGGCCAGCGGGTCGTCGTAGAGCACGCGGTAGTAACCGGAGTCGCCCACGTTGGCCTTCACGGTGCCGGGGCCGGCGGGCACCGGCGCGGTGGCGGAGGCGCCGTCGAGCAGCAGGACCGTCGGCGCGTCCAGCGCAGCGGTGTTGGCCAGGGAGAGCGGAATTTTCCACAACAGCGGCTCGGCCGGCAGATGATCGTAAGTGAAACGGGTCTGGCCCAGGAGCAGGCGGCGGTCGGCCCTGGTCCCCGTGGTCGTGAGCGTCACGACGGGAAAGCCGGGCCGCTCGACCCAGTCGGCGGCGATGGCGGGCACCGGTTTGCCCGAGGCCTCGGCGAGCGCGGCCCAAAGATTGGCCGTGGTGGTGTTGGAGAGCTTGTTCTCCCCGATGTAGCGCCGGATGCCGGCGCGGAACGTGTCCTCGCCGAGATAGGCCTCGAGCATGCGGAGGAAGGACTGGCCCTTCTGGTAGGAAATCGTGTCGAACGCATCGGAGGCCTGGCTCTCGTTGACCACGGGCTGCAGGATCGGATGCGTGGTGCGGCGCGCATCGAGGGCCATCGCGGCGTTTTTCTCCCGGTTGGCGCGGAGCCAGATCAGCCAGCCGGGGTTGAGGGCGTTGGTGGACTTGGTGCCCATCCAGGAGGCGAACCCCTCGTTGAGCCAGAGGTTGTCCCACCACGCCATGGTGACGAGGTTGCCGAACCACTGGTGCGCCATCTCGTGCGCGATGGTGCCGAACACCGCCTCGCGCCGGGCCTGCGAGCTGCCGGCGGGGTCGAACAGGATGGCGGTGTCGATGTAGGTGATGCAGCCCCAGTTCTCCATCGCGCCAAAGGAGGCGAAGGCGTTGGGCACGGCGATCTGGTCGAGCTTCGGCAGGGGGTAGCGCACGCCGAAGTACTCGTTGTAGTAGGACAGGATACGCTTCGTCGCCTCGAGCGCATAGACCGCGGAGGCGCGTTTGCCCTCGGTCGTCAGCACGCGGAGCTGGACGCCGTCCTGTTCGCCCGCGACCACCTCGAACTCGGCTGCGTAGATCGCGACGAGGTAGCTCGCCATGCTGGGGGTGCGCCCGAAGACGACCTCCTTGAGGCCGCCGGCCAGCGGCGTCTCGCGCGTGACCGGCATGTTCGACACCGCCATGAGCTTGGCCGGGACGACCAGCGTGAGGTCGTAGGTGGCGCGGTAGACCGGTTCGTCCCAGCAGGGGAACACGCGCCGCGCGTCGGTGGGCTCGAACTGGGTGCCGAGGAGGAGCTTGTCGCCGGTGGGGGTGGGGTACTTGTCGACAAAGAACCCCTCCGCCTGCGTGCCGATTTTTCCGCGGTAGCTGATCGTGATGGTATGCTGGCCGGCCGGCCAGCCGCCGGGCCGCGCGAGCACGAGCGTCTGCCGGGCGGGATCCAGGCGCGCGGTGAGCGGCTGCGGCGTGGCGGGGTCGTCGACGAGGGTCGCGGCGGTGATCTCGAGTTCGAGGGCGTTGAGCACGAGCTCCGGGGTGGCCGAGAGCACGTCGAGTTCGATGCGGGCCGTGCCCGTCGTGGTGCGGGCCGTCAGGTCCGGCTGGATGTGCAGCGTGTAATGGCGTGGGATGGCCGTCTTGGGCAGCTGGCCCGGCGTGCGGGCGAAGGCGAACGGCGGTTCCGCCCGGAGCGCGGGGAGGGCGCCCAGCCAGAGCGCGCCCAGGCATGGGGCAAGGCGGGCGAGGGCGCGGAATGACATGGGCGCTTTTTGGCCGAGCAACCGGGGGAGTCAACAATCCGGCGCGCCGCCGGGCCGCAGGCCGGCCGGGCGGGGCGCCTTTCAACCGGCTGCGCTGACCGTTCGTCCAAAGTTTGCCCTCCCCGGGGCGGGACGTTGTAATGTCGTCGCATGGAAACCGGTGCCCTGACCAATGTGCTGATCGACGACGAGCCGCGCCGCGTGCGGGCGAAGGACCGGCTCTACGTCATCTGCCAGTCGGCCGGGTGGCTGTTTTTCCTCGGCCTGCAGTTTTTCCTGATGGTGGCTTTTCCCAGCAAGGAGAATCCGGCACCCAGCGAAACGCTGCGCCACTTTGCCATGGTCACCGAGATGGTGCTGACCGGCTGGCTGATCACGCACTTCACGCGTCCGCTGGTGACCCGCTGGGGCTGGAAAACCCTCGGCTGGCGCGCCCTCGTGCCGCGCATCCTGGGGGTCAGCTTCGTCCAGTCCCTGCTGTGGTGCGTGATCGGGTACGGGTATCCCTATGTCGTGCTGCAGTGCCCCTGGACCGAGAAGGTGTCGCCGTGGCTGGCCTTCTTGTTCAGCCTGCTCAACGGCGTGATCATGCTCGGCGGCTGGTGGTGCATTTATTTCTTCTACCATCTCTTCGACCGCTTCAACCGCCTGCAGATCGAGCAGCTGAGCCTCGCGACGCACGTGAAGGAGGCCGAGCTGCGCGCCCTCAAGTCGCAGGTCAACCCGCACTTCATCTTCAACTCCCTCAACTCGCTCCGGGCCCTGATCGACGAGGATCCGCTGCGGGCCCGGCAGGCCGTCACCCAGCTGGCCAACCTCCTGCGCTATTCCCTCCAGAGCGGACAGCTGGAGACCGTGCCGTTCGAGGACGAGCTCAGCGTCGTCAACGACTACCTCGCGCTCGAGCAGGTGCGGCACGAGGAGCGGCTCCGCCTGCGGCTCGACGTGGCGCCGGACACGCTCCAGCTGCCGATCCCCCCGCTGCTGCTGCAGACGCTGGTGGAAAACGCCGTCAAGTACGGCATCTCCACGCGACCGGAGGGCGGTGAGATCGCGATCATCGCGCGCCGCGAGAACGATTCGCTCCGGTTGCAGGTCACCAATCCGGGTGTGTTTGAGGCCGGCGCGGTCAAGCGCGCCCCCACCAACGGCTCGACCGGGATGGGCCTGGCCAACGCCGCCAACCGCCTGCGGCTGCTCTTTGGCGAGCGCGCCACGCTCCAGCTCCGCGCCGGCGAGCCGGGCAGCGTCGTGGCCGAGGCGATCATCCCCCTGCCGGTCTCCCACGCATGAAGGCACTGCTGATCGACGACGAACGGCTCGCCCGCAACGAGCTCCGCCGGCTCCTGGCCGCCTTTCCCCAAGTGGTGATCGCGGGCGAGGCGGCCAACGCGAAGCTGGCGCGCGAGCAGCTCGCGGCGCTCAAGCCCGACCTGATCTTTCTCGACGTGCAGATGCCGGGCGAGACGGGCATGGAATTCCTCGCGGCGCTCGAGCCGCCGGTGCCGCACGTCATCTTCACCACCGCGTACGACGAGTTTGCGGTCAAGGCCTTCGAGCTCAACGCGCTCGACTACCTGCTCAAGCCGGTCGACCCGGCCCGGCTGGCCGCGGCGCTGGAGAAGCTCCGCGCCAAGGTCGGCGCGCCCGCCGCCCCGGCCAACCGGCCCGCCCGGCTGGCGGCCGAGGACAAGGTCTTCGTGCGCGAGGGCGACCGCTGCTGGTTCGTCGAGGTGAAGTCGATCCGCCTGCTCGAGAGCGAGGGCAACTACACGCGCGTCCATTTCGATGCCGCCCAGCCGCAGCTGTTCCGCTCGCTCAACGCGATGGAGGAGCGGCTCGACCCGAAGTATTTCTTCCGGGCGAACCGCCGCCAGATCATCAACCTGGCATGGATCGACAAGATCGAGCCCTGGTTCAGCGGCGGCCTGCTCGTCCACCTCAAGGGCGGCGCCAAGGTCGAGCTCAGCCGCCGCCAGGCGCAGGAGTTCCGCGAGAAAATGAGCCTGTGAACCCCACCTTTTTCCCATGAAGACTTCCTCCTCCAAATGGCTCGGTTACCTCTGCCGGGCACGATTCTTCCTCGCTGTGGTGATCGGTCTCGGCATTGGCTGGGCCATGAGCAAGTCCCTCGGCCCCGCTGTCAGCTTCGCCATCGGCGGGGGCATCACGGTGGTCATGCTGGAGCGTCCGCGGGGTGATTAACGCTGGCCACACCGGCGTCTGGCCCATTCTCCTTTTCCCGTGATCGAAGCCCGCCTCCTGACCAAGACCTTCCGCGACAAGAAGCGCGGCGAAATCCATGCGGTGGACGCCGTCTCCTTCCGGGCGGAGCCGGGCCGCATCTACGGCCTGCTCGGCGCCAACGGCGCGGGCAAGACCACCACGCTCCGCCTGCTCGCCACGCTGCTCAAGCCCACCAGCGGGAGCGCCACCGTCGCGGGCTTCGACGTGGTGCGCGAGCCGGAGAAGGTCCGCGCCAACGTGGGCTTCCTCGCCGCCAGCACCGCCCTCTACGGCCGCCTGACCGCCCGCGAGATGATCACCTATTTCGGCCGGCTCCACGGCCTGGCCGACCCGGAGATCAAGGCGCGCCTTGCGCGGCTCGCCGTCCAACTCGACATGGAAGAGTTCCTCGACCGCCGCTGCGACAAGTTCTCCACCGGCATGAAGCAGAAGACCTCGATCGCCCGCACGCTCATCCACGACCCGGCGGTGATGGTCTTCGATGAGCCCACGCTCGGCCTCGATGTCATGACCGCCCGCGCCATCGTCCGCTTCGTGCGCGAGTGCCGCGACCGCGGCAAAACCGTCATCTACTCGACGCACGTGATGAGCGAGGTGGAGAAGCTCTGCGACACCATCGGGATCATCCACGACGGCCGCCTGCTGGCCGAGGGCACGCTCGCCGGGCTGCGCACCCAATACGGGGAGCAGGACATGGAGGAGATCTTCGTGAAGGTTGCCGGTGGGGAGGCGAAGCCATGAACTGGCACAACATCGTCACCGTCTACCTCAAGGAGCTGAAGGACTCGCTCCGCGACCGGCGCACGCTGCTTTCCACCATCATCATCCCGACGCTCGTGATGCCGCTGCTCACGTTCGGCGTCGGCAAGGTCGCCTCGGTCGTCATCAACCGGGCGCGCGGCGAGACCCCCTCGATCGTGATCCTCGGCGGCGAGGATTCGCCCGGGGTCGTCGCGCAGCTGAAGGCGTCCAAGAAATTCCGGGTTGTCGCCAGCACGGCCGACTGGAAGCAGCGGATCGGCGACAAGCAGATCCGCGCCGCGGTGCGGATCCCGGAAAAATTCGAGGCGGGGCTGCGCGCCGGGGCGGCGGCGCCGGTGGTGATCTACCATTACGAGGGCGAGCTGAAGTCGATGCTCGGCGTCGGCGAGCTGGAGAAATTCTTCCGCGACCTGCGCGACCAGACCGTGACCGCCCGCCTGGCCGAGCGCGCGCTGCCGCCCTCGCTGGTCCGGCCGTTCGAGTTCTCCCGCGAAAACGTGGCCCCGCCCGAGAAGGTCGGCGGCAACCTGATCGGCGGCTTCGTGCCGTACCTCATCATCATCCTCTGCTTCACCGGCGCGATGTATCCCGCAATGGACCTGACCGCCGGCGAGAAGGAGCGCGGCACGATGGAGACGCTGCTCTGCAGCCCGGTGGCGCGCGTCGACCTGGTGCTGGGCAAGTTCCTCATGGTGCTGACCGGCTCGCTCTCGGCCATGGTCTTCATGCTGGTCTCGATGGGGGCGACGGCGTTCATCGCCGGGTCGATGTGGGCCGGCGGGGGCAAGGCCGCGCCGCTCGCGGCGGCAGCGGCCGCGAAGGACTCGGCGTCGGTGATCCCGATGATCGATCCGCTCGGGCTCCTCGGCGTGCTCGCCATGGTGCTGCCCGTCGCGGTGCTGTTTTCCGCGGTGATCTTCACCGTGGCGCTTTTCGCCAAGAGCTACAAGGAGGCGCAGAGCTACGTGGGGCCGCTGGTGCTCGTCATCATCATGCCGGCGGTGCTCGGCATGCTGCCCGGCATCGACCTCAACTTCCGGCTGGCGCTCGTGCCGATCCTGAATCTCTCGCTCGTCTGCAAGGAGATGCTCTCCGGCGTGTGGCACTGGGAGTACATCGCGCTCATCTTCGGCTCGTCCTGCGTGTATGCCGGCCTCGCCCTCGCGCTGGCGGTGCGGATGTTCAACCGCGAGGACGTGATCTTCCGCACCTGACGCCGCGGGCGCGGTTTTTTTCCGGCCGCGGGGCGTCCGGGGGTAAATTTTCTCCGAAATCCCGCCTTGCGGGGTAAACAACGGGTAAAAGCCGGCCGGCCCTCTGGCTATTCGCCGGCACCACCCTTATGCATGCGCGCGTCCCGAACCCATGACCGTTTTGCCATGCCCAATCCTGTGATCGCATTTCCTGCCGCCAAGCCCGAGCTCAAGCTCGCGCCCAGCCCCGCCTACCGCGCCGATCCCTCGGCCGCGAGCGAGGTGGTGGAGCGCGTCAGCCTCAACCGGGAGATTGAGGCGCTGCGGGATCGCGAGACGAATCTCCGGGACTACGAGGCCCGCCTGCGCGCGTGGCAGGAGCAGATCGACAGCAGCGTCGCCGCGCCGGCGGAGCCGACCTACAATTCCGCTTCCACCCTCGGCCGGACGTTCAGCGGCTCACCCGTCGAGGCGGACGCCGCGCTGCAGATGGCCTGGGAGAAACTGCACCGCGCCCGCGAGCTGCTCGAGGCCGAGCAGGCGCACGTGCGCGACGACCGCCTGCATCTCAGGGACACCGAAGCCATGCTCAAGCGCCACGAATCGGCGCTCATGGCCCGCGAGGCCAGCCTGGCCCAGCGCGAGGAGATCCTCGCCGCCGCCCTGGCCGCCCAGGCGGCTGAGCCCGTGCGCCAGCCGTCGGCGCTGTCCCGGCTCACGCACACGCCCTTTGCCCTCGCGAAGTCGGTCTTCAGCACCAGCAAGCCGGTCGAGGCCAAGTGACGTCGCCCCGGGCCTGAGACGGCCGGCCCCCGGCGCGAGTTTTTTCATCGGCACCGGCGCGGCCCTGCTATTGAAGAGGGCGTCGCCATGAGCACTTTCCCCGGCCTCGTCCGCACGCCCGAGCCCCCGTACTACGCGGTGATTTTCACCTCGCGGCGCACGGCGGGCGACCAAGGCTACGACGCGATGGCCGGCCGCATGGTCGAGCTGGGCTCCGGCCACGAAGGCTTTCTGGGCATCGAGAGCGTGCGCGGCGCCGACGGGCGGGGGATCACGGTGAGCTACTGGCGCGACGAGGACTCGATCCGCGCCTGGAAACGCGACGCCGAGCACCGGGAGGCCCAGCGGGCCGGCCGGGACACCTGGTACGCTGACTACACGGTGCGCATCGCCCGGGTCGAGCGCGCCTACGGCAAATCCTGAACTCATGAGCCCGGCACTTTTCCCGCAGCACGTCATCGCCAAAAAACGCGATGGCGGCGCGCTCACCCGCGAGGAGATTGAATCCTTCGTGCGCGGCGCGACCGACGGCTCGTGGGCGGACTACCAGCTCAGCGCGATGCTGATGGCGATCTTCCTGCGCGGGCTGACCGCCGCGGAGACGGTGGACTACACCCGTGCCATGATGCACTCGGGCCGGGTGGCCGATCTCAGCGGCGTGAAGCGGCCGAAGGCGGACAAGCACTCGACGGGTGGTGTCGGCGACAACATTTCCCTGCACCTCGCGCCCATGGTCGCGGCGTGCGGGGTGGCCGTGCCGATGATCTCGGGCCGGGGCCTCGGCCACACCGGCGGGACGCTCGACAAGCTGGAGTCGATCCCCGGGTTCAGCGTCAACCTCCCGCTGGCCGGTTACCAGGCACAGCTGGAGCGGATCGGCCTCTGCCTCATCGGCCAGACGGCCGAACTGGCGCCGGCGGACAAGAAGCTCTACGCGCTGCGCGACGTGACCGGCACGGTCGAGTGCATCCCGCTGATCTGCGGCAGCATTCTGTCCAAGAAACTCGCCGAGGGCACGGACGTGCTGGTGGGCGACGTGAAGTATGGCCGCGGCGCGTTCATGAAGGACCAGGCGAAGGCCCGCGAGCTGGCGTCGGCGCTGGTGGCGGTGGCGGCCGCGATGGGGACGCCGATGCGCGCCGTGCTGACGGCGATGGAGGAGCCGCTGGGCCGCGCGGTCGGCAACGCGCTGGAAGTGGCCGAATCCATTGCCTGCCTGCGCGGCGAGGGGCCGGCCGACACGATGGCGGTGACGTTCGCGCTCGGCGAACAGATGCTGCTGCTGGCCAAGGTCGCGCAGACCGCGGCGGAGGCGCGGGCCCAGCTGGAAGCGGTGATCGCGGACGGCGGCGCGCTGAGGAAATTCCGGGAGATGGTCGCGGCGCAGGGCGGCGATGCGCGCGTGGTGGACGAACCGGGCCGGCTGCCGCAGGCAAAGATGCAGGTGCCGTTGGCGGCGCCGCGCGCGGGATTTGTCGAGGACGTCGATGCCCTGGGCGTGGCGCTGGCTGCGCTGCGGCTCGGCGCCGGCCGCGCCAAGGCCGAGGACCGGATTGACCCGGCGGTGGGCGTGAATGGGCTGGTGAAGATCGGCGAGCGCATCGCCACCGGCGCGCCGCTGTGCGTGATCCATGCGAATGATGAGCAGGCGCTGGCGGAGGCCGCGGTGCTGCTGGCCAAGGCGATCACCGTCGGCGACGTCCCCGGCGTGGCTCCCCGGCTGATCGGCGAGATCATCGGGTAGGGCGAGTCTTTGACCCGCCCATGGCGATGAGGATGGCGGGTCAGAGACCCGCCCTACTTTTGATCAGCTCTTTGCTCCAACTCGGCCAGCTTGGACGCCGCCTGCTCCCAGGCCGTGGTGGCAGTGGCCAGTTCGTCCACGAGCGCCGAGAGCTCGCGGTTCAGATGCTGGGCCTTGCCCGGCTGCGCGTAGGTCTCGGGCGCCTCGAGCGCGGCGGCGAGCTCGTTCTGCTTGGCCTCGAGCTTCGAGACCTCCTCCTCGAGCCGGTGGACCTCGGTGTGGAGTTTTTTCAGCTCGTTCGGCGTGGCCTTTTTGACCTGGGGACGCGGCGCCCCCGCCGCGTCTGACCGCGACGAGGGCGTCGCGGCTCCAACAACCACCTGCTTGGGGCGGGCGTCGGTGAAGCCGGCGGTGAGGGCCTCGCGCGCGTTGGTGGCCTTGGACTTCTCGAGATAGTAATTGTAGTCACCGGCGTAGGGCGTCAGCCGGCCCGAGTGCACGTGGAGGACGTTCTTCGCGAGCTCGTTGATGAAATACACGTCGTGGCTGATGAAGACAAAGGTGCCGTCGTATTGCTTGAGGGCGAAGAGCAGCGCGTCGATCGACGCGATGTCCAAATGGGTCGTGGGCTCGTCCATCAGCAGCAGATTCGGCGGGTCCACCAGCAGGCGCGCGAGGGCGAGCCGGGATTTTTCGCCGCCGGAGAGGACGCTGCACTTCTTGAAGACGTCGTCCTTCCGGAAGAGGAACGCGCCGAGGATGGTGCGCGCCTGCTGCTCGGTGAGGTCGTTCTGCGCGGTGCGCAGCTCCATGACGTTCTCCATCACGGTGAGGTTGAGCTTCAGGTTGTCGGCGCGGTTCTGGGCGAAGTAGCCGGGGAGGACGTTGCTGCCGAGCTCGCGCACGCCGCCCTGGATGGGGATGATGCCGCCGAGGATCTTCAGGAGGGTGGACTTGCCCGCGCCGTTGGGGCCGACGAGCACGATGCGCTGGCCGCGCTCGGCCTCGAAGTTGAGGTCGCGGTAGACGACGTGGTCGCCGTAGGCCTGCTGCACGTTCTTGAGCGAGATGACGCGCAGGCCGGAGCGGGGGGTCGGCGGGAAACGGAAATGCACCTTCTTCAGGTCCTCGGTCGGCTCCTCGACGGCGACCTCCTGCAAGCGCTCGATCTGCTTTTCCTTCGACTTGGCGCGCGAGGCCATCGAGGCCTTGGCGCCGAAGCGGTCGACGAACTTCTGCAGGTGGGCGATCTCGCGCTGCTGGTTCTTGTAGGCGGCGGCCTGCTGTTCCTTGCGCGCCACGCGCTCGGAGAGGTAGTCGTCGTAGTTGCCGGTGTAGCGATTGAGCAGACCGCCGCGCAGTTCGAGGATGCCGGTGCAGAGCAGGTTGAGGAAGGCGCGGTCGTGCGAGACGACGAGCAGCCCGCCCGGGTAGCGCGTGAGGTAGTCCTGGAACCAGAGCAGCGCCTCGAGGTCGAGGTGGTTGGTCGGCTCGTCGAGGATCAGCAGCGCGGGCTCGCTGACGAGCAGCCGGGCGAGGTGGGCGCGCATCACCCAACCGCCGGAAAAGGTCTTGGCGAGCTTGTCCGAATCGCCCTCGCGGAAGCCCAGCCCGGCCATGATCTTCTTGGCGCGCGGCTCGAGCGTCCAGTCGATGTCCCAGTCGTCGTCGTTCTCGGGAACGAGCTTTTTGCCGCTGGTGACAATCTGCATGATCGTCTCGTCGCCCACCGGGGCGCTTTCCTGGGGCAGGAACCCGAAGTCCGCGCCGCGCTCCCACTCGATCGTGCCGGTGTCGGGCGACTCCTCGCCGAGGATGAGGTTGAAGAGGGTGGATTTGCCCGCGCCGTTGGGGCCGACGAGGCCGAAACGGTCCGTGCGCGCGACAAACAGCGACACGTCGCGGAAGAGTTCGCGGGTGCCGTAGGACTTGGAAATATCGGCGATAGTGAGCACGGAAACCGTCCACCACACCCTACGCGGACCCCGGCGTCAATGCGCAGCTTGGTATTTGTGCAAGACCCTGCCGGCCGCAGCCAGTCAGGCGCTTCAAAGTGCTATCCGAGTTCCCTTTGCGCTAGCCTCGCTGGCCGGGTCGGTGGGCTTGCCGGCCGGGTCGAAGGCCTCGTACCTAATCGTCGAGTCGAAGGAGCTTCCGTCCTCGGACAGGGTGATCTGCTGGGTGAGGACGCCGTCGCCGCCCGGTGACCAGCCGCCGCCCTTGGTGATTTCGTCCAGGGCTGCCGGGGGCTTGGTCCAGTAGTAGACATACTTCGCTTCATACTGCCGCGGGCCGGTCTTTTTCCACGCGCCATACGCGGGTGTCACCGGTGGCATAGCATCGTAGTTCGAGGACTCCATCATGGTCCCGCCGGCATTGAAGACGTACAGGAAATCGAGGTCCTTGACCGTGGCAAAGGCCCCGGTCTTGAACTGAACCTTTCCCTTCCACGCACCGGTCAAGCCTTCGCCGTCCGTTTCCGTTTTCGGGTTGATCACGGTCGTGCAACTACTCGTGAGCAGCGCGGTCATCACACCCAAGACTGGCAGCAGGGAACGTTTCATGTCAGATCGGGTTGTGTCCAAATCGCCGCGCCGGTCCAACCGATTTCGCGGGCCTCACCGATTCAGCGTCAGCGCGATGCAGCCGGCGACGGCGATGAACGCGCCGACGATCGCGCGGCGCTTCGGGCGGTCGCCTTCCAGCCAGTACGCGATGGGGATGGACAGCAGCGGCGCGGTCGCGGCGATGGGCAGGACGAGTCCACCCGGCGTGGTGGCGAGCGCCCACTGGTAGCAGCCGACGGCGGCGACCGGGCCGGCGAGGCCGTTGGCGAGCAGCCAGAGCCGGCCGGTGCGGCGCTCCGCGGGGCTGGCGGCGGGGACGGCGGGCGTGCGCCGGAACCAGCGCAGCACCAGGAACCAGAGCGCGGTGAAGGCGAGCCCGGCGATGATCCGGTGGTAGGCGGCGTTGAGGCCGAAGGTGACGTTGGCCACGTGCTCGCCCGCGGCGGCGGCGACGGTCACACCCTTGCGGCTGACGAGCGCGCCGAAGCCCTGGCCGGCGGCGGCGAGGAACCCGAGCAGAAACCCGACCGGACGCACCCGCACGTGCGGCGGGTTGGACCGGCTGGGCATGATGGCCACGGCCACGCCGGCGAGAATCACCCCGCCCCAGAAAATCTGCAGACCGGTGAGCCGCGTGCCGAGCCAGAGCCACTCGCCGAGCGCGGCGATGGGGGCGGCGAGGCATTGCGTCATTAGCACGGTCAGCCGCGAGCCGAGAAACGGCAGGGCGCCGTAAACGCCGAGGTCGCCGAGGCCCATGCCGATGACGCCGCTCAGCAGGAACCAGCCGAGGCTTGCGCTCGCAAAGCCGTGACCGACGGTGTGCGCGAACAGCGCGAGGACGACGGCCGCGACGATGAGCCGGCCGAGGTTGGCCCGGAGGGTGCCGATGGCGCGCACGCTGTGGCTGGCACAGGTGGCGTTGAGGGCGAAGAAAAAGGCGGCTAGAAACGAGGCAACCATCGGATGGCCAACGACAAGAGCGTACGGAGACCCCCAATGCGACGGTTTTTTATGTCCAGATAAGGGGCCGCCAGCTACCTTGCCAGCTTATGAAAGCCCAGAAAGCCCAAGTGATGCCGGAGGCGGTGAATGCCGCGCTGGCAGCCAAAAAAGGCCCGGTTTCCAAGTTTCTCGCCCGGAACTACCGCCACTTCAACGCCGCAGCGCTGCTCGACGCCGCGAAGGGCTACGACACCCACCTCGCCGCGGGCGGCAAGATGCTGGTGACCCTCGCCGGCGCGATGTCCACGGCCGAGCTGGGCATCTCGCTCGCCGAGATGATCCGCCAGGACAAGGTCCACGCGATCGTCTGCACGGGGGCGAACCTGGAGGAGGATATTTTCAACCTCGTCGCGCACGACTACTACGAACGCGTGCCGCACTACCGGCACCTCACGGTGAAGGACGAGCAGGCGCTGCTGAAGCGGCATATGAACCGCGTGACGGACACCTGCATCCCGGAGATGGAGGCGATGCGCCGCATCGAATCGGTCGTGCTCGAGGAGTGGGTGAAGGCCGACCGGGCCGGCGAGCGGTATTTCCCGCACGAGTTCATGTACAAGATCCTCCGCGGGGGAAAACTGCGGAAGAGCTACCAAATCGACCCGAAGAACTCGTGGATGCTGGCCGCGTGCGAAAAAAACCTGCCGATGATCGTGCCCGGCTGGGAGGACGCGACGCTGGGCAACATGTACGCGGGCCACGTCATCAGCGGCGACGTGAAGAACGTCCACACCGTCCGCACCGGCATCGAGTACATGACGACGCTGGCGGCGTGGTACACGAAGACGGCGAAGAAGCTGCGCACCGGCGAGGGCTCGATCGGGTTCTTCCAGATCGGCGGCGGCATCGCGGGGGATTTCCCGATCTGCGTCGTGCCCATGCTGCACCAGGACCTGCAGCGCACGGGCGTGCCGCTCTGGGGCTACTTTGCGCAGATCAGCGACTCGACCACGAGCTACGGCAGCTATTCCGGCGCGGTGCCGAACGAGAAGATCACCTGGGGCAAGCTCGGGGCGAAGACCCCGGCGTTCATCATCGAGAGCGACGCGACGATCGTGGCGCCGCTGATCTTTGCGTGGGTGCTGGGGCAGTGAGTGGTAAGCTTTAAGCGCTAAGCGCCAAGCGCCCGAAATGTAGCCACGAGCGTGAGCGAGTGGAGGAAAGGCCACTCGCTCACGCTCGTAGCTACGGGAACCTGGCAACTTTTCGCCCAAAATCTTTGCATCTGGGCGGCTTTGGGTGAGCGTGCTGCCCGATGCCCAACGCCCTCGTCCGCGAAAAGTCGCCCTACCTGCTGCAGCACGCGGACAATCCCGTGGACTGGCTGCCGTGGGGCGAGGCGGCGTTTGCCCGGGCGCGGGCGGAGGACAAGCCGATCTTCCTCAGCATCGGCTACTCGACCTGCCACTGGTGCCACGTGATGGCGCACGAGTCGTTCGAGAACGAGGCCATCGCGGCGCTCCTCAACGAGCATTTCATCGCGATCAAGGTGGACCGCGAGGAGCGGCCCGACGTGGACCGGGTGTACATGACCTACGTGCAGGCGATGACCGGCCACGGCGGCTGGCCGCTCAGTGCATGGCTGACGCCGGAGCTGAAGCCGTTCTACGGCGGCACGTATTTTCCGCCCGAGGACCGGCATGGGCGCGCGGGTTTCCCGGCGATCCTGCGGGCGATCGCGCGCGGCTGGCGCGAAGAACGGGCCAAGCTGGTCGCCGAGGGCGAGCGCGCCATCGCGGCGCTGCGGGAGCACGCCGCAGGCAAAGGGCCGCAGGCGGGGAGCGCGGACGAGACGCCGCTGGCGGTGGCGGGCGGCGCGGCGTTTGAACAGGGGCTCGATTATTTCATCGGGGCGTTTGACGCGCGGCACGGCGGGTTCGGGGGTGCGCCGAAGTTTCCCCGGGCGGCGAATCTCAACTTTCTCTTCCGCTGTGCCGCGATCCAGGGCGTGGCGAGCGTGGCCGGGGCGGAGGCGGTCGGGCTGGCAGTGCAGACGTTGCGCGGCATGGCCGGCGGCGGGATGCACGACCATGTCGGCGGCGGCTACCACCGCTACTCGGTGGATGAGGCGTGGTTCGTGCCGCACTTTGAAAAGATGCTCTACGACCAGGCGCAGATCGCGCTCAACGCGCTCGAGGCGCGGCAGGCCACGGGGGACGAGCGCTATGCCTGGATGGCACGGGACATCTTTGACTACGTGCGACGCGACCTGACGAGCCCGGCGGGCGGATTCTACACCGCGGAGGATGCGGACAGCCTGGTCGCCGCGGGCGGGACCGAGCATGCCGAGGGGGCGTTTTATGTCTGGAGTGCGGCGGAGCTGCGGACGGTCCTCGGGGAGGACACCCCGCTGTTCGCGGCGCATTTCGGCGTGCTGGAGGCGGGCAACGTCCCGCCGGCGCAGGATCCGCACGGCGAGTTTCCCGGGAAGAACATCCTCGTGCAGCGTCGCGCGCTCGGGGAGACCGCCGCGCAATTCGGGCTCACGCCGGAGCAGGCGAACGACCGGCTGCTGGCGGCGCTGGCGAAACTGCGCGAGGTGCGCGCGAAACGGCCGCGTCCGCTGCTGGACGACAAGATCGTGACGGCAAACAACGGGCTGATGATCTCCGCGCTGGCGCGGGGCGCGATGGTGCTGGGCGAACCGGAACACCTGGCGGCGGCGACGCGGGCGGCGGAGTTCGTGCGACGGGAGCTCTTTGATGCAGCAAGCGGCGGGCTGTTCCGCAGCTGGCGCGAGGGTCGCGGCGCCGCGGAGGGGTTTGCGGAGGACTACGCCTATCTGATCCAGGGGTTGCTGGACTTGTACGAGGCCTCGTTCGAGCTGCGCTGGCTCCAGTGGGCCGCGCAGCTGCAGGCGGCGATGGACGCGCGTTTTTGGGACGGGGAGCGCGGCGGCTACTTCAATTCGCAGGCGGGAGACGCGTCCATCGTGCTGCGGCTGAAGGAGGACTACGACGGGGCCGAGCCCGCGCCGAGTTCCGTGGCGGCGATGAACCTGCTGCGGCTGGAGACCATGCTGCATGACGATGGGCTCCGGCAGCGGGCGCTGGACACGATCGGGGCCTTCCGGGCGCAGTGGGGCGGCACGCCGCACGCGATGCCAGAGATGCTGTGCGTGCTGGGCGGCGCGCTCGAGCCGCCGCGGCAGGTCGTGCTCGCCGGCGACCCAGCGCATGAGGATTTTCGCGTGCTGGCGGCGGTGCTGCACGAGCGGCTGGGACCGCGGCGCGCGGTGCTGGCGGTGACGGACGAGGTTGACCGCGCCTGGCTCGCGGCCCGGGCGCCCGGGCTGGCGGACATGCGCGCGCTGGGCGGGCGGGCCACCGCCTACGTCTGCGAGGATTTCACCTGCCAGGCGCCGGTGACCGACCCCGCGGAACTGCGCCGGCTGCTGGCCGGGTAGGACCGCTTTTCCACGTTGCGCCGCGGGCGGGTGGCGGCTCACGCTGGCAGGCGTGAAAATCCTGGCCGTGGAAGACGATGCGGTGTCCCGAGCGGTCCTGCGCCAGGCGCTGCGCAAGCTCGGGCACGAGGTCGTCGAGGCGGCCGACGGCGCGGAAGCCTGGCAGTTGCTGGCCAGGCAGCCGATGCGGGTCGTGGTGGCCGACTGGGCCATGCCGGTGATGGACGGGCTCGAACTCTGCCGGAAGATCCGCAAGGCGGCGGAGGCGGACTACACTTATTTCATTCTGCTGACGGCCCGCGATGCGACCGGCGAGAACCAGCAGGCGGCGGCGGATGCGGGCGTGGACGATTTTCTCACGAAGCCGCTCAACTTCGAGGAATTGTGGAACCGGCTGCGCGTGGCCGAGCGCATCCTCCGGTACGCCACCCAGGTCCGCCAGCTCGAGGAGATGCTCCCGATCTGCTCCTACTGCAAAAAAATCCGCGACGACAAAAATTACTGGCAGCAGATCGAGGGTTACATCAACCAGCACACCGGCACCGAATTCAGCCACTCCATCTGCCCGGACTGCTACCAGCGCGTGGTGATTCCCGAGCTGGAGAAACTGAAGCAACCGTCGAAATGAACGACCGGGTCCAGCGGCTGGAGGAGAAGGTCGCCTATCTCGAGCGCCATGTGACGGAGCAGGACAAGGTGATGCTCGAGCTGGCGGAGACGCTCGCCCGGCTGCGCTTGGAACTGCAGACGCTGCGCGAGCGGCAAACCGGCGCCGCCGGCGGGGCCGCGGGCGAGGACCCGGCCGACGACCGCCCGCCGCATTACTGAACCGCGGGCCGGGGCTATCTGACCACGACCTGTTTCACGCCACTGATCCGGGCGGGGATCTGGTCGAGTCGGCTGGCCGGGCGGCCGTCGAGGGTGAGGTTTTCCAGCAGCAGCCGCTCGAGAGGTGCGCCGGGGTCGCCCTCGACCAGCAACAGCGCGTCCGGCCGTGGCTCCCCGTGGTAGGACACATTGACGAGTTCCAAACGCCGGATCGCGGCCTTCTGCACTTCCAGCAACGCCTTTAACCCGGAGGCATCGTCAAACGCGCAGTCCACGGCCCGGATGACGCCATACCTGGCGGCCGCGCCGTCCGGGCCGGGCTGGAGGGCGTGGATCAGCAGGGAAGTGTGGGCGAGGGCGACAAAGTCACAGTCCTCAAAGGTGAAGTCGCCCTGGTCATGGGCGGCGAAGAAGCCCAGGCGCACGGCGCTGGCGCGCATGTTCCACCCGAGCATGCGCCGGACGACGTGGTGTTGGGACGAGCGGGTGTCGCAGGTGGCGAAGTAGTGCCCGGAGGCGAAGCAGTCGTCGTTGCAGGCCACGAGGCAGTCCTCGATCAGGACCTGGCGGCAGCTGCCGGTGTTGATGCCGTCCGCATACTCGGGCGTGCACGCGGGTGGCGTGAGGATCTTGATGCGGCGCAGCGTGAGGTCGTCGCAGTTGCGGCAGTTGAGATTGAAGTTCCGGCCGTTGCGGATCGTGAGGCCGTCCACCCGGATCCGGCGCGAGCCGGTGATGAAGAGGGGCGACTGGGTGATCCAGGGGCACAGGTCGTTGGCGGTGTAGTAATCCACCATGCCATGCTGGTAATTGTTCCCGCCGCGGACGTAGTGCTCGTAGGCTTGGTGGTCGATGCAGCCGCGTCCCAGCACCGCGACGTCCTCGCAGTTCTCCAGCCATAATCCGTGGCGGTGTTCGTTTTCACCGTGGGCGCTGGGGCTGATTCGCAGCAGGCAGCCGGCGGAGAGATGCAGGCGGAAATTGCGCCCGTCCCGCACGTGCAGCTGGGTCACCGCGTAGATGCCGGGAGGCACGAGGAGCGTTTGCCCGGACCCGTTGGCGGCGGCGAGGGCCCGGTGAAAATTCTCCGTCTGATCGGTGGCGCCGGTGCGGTCGGTGAGGAATGCCCCGGCGTCGATCACGCCGGCATCGCCGGGGACGGGAAGGGAGGATTCCGGCGACTCGATCACGAGCATCAGGGGTGGGAGGGCGTTGATGCGGACAATGAAATAGCGCGGTTCCCGGTTGCCGGTGGCAAAGGTCAGGACGCGGCCGTCGGCCCGGCCCACGATCCCGCGCCGGAGCGGATGGATGCGAAAGGCGCGGATCTCCTCCGCGGCTTCAATGCGGATCACCACCTCGCCGGCGGCGGCAAAGTGCGCGTAGTGCAGGTGCATGCACGCCGGGTCGGAGATGTGGCAGTAGTCGGGCAGGCGGCGGTACGCGTCGGATAGGCGCTGCCGCTCGGCGGCGTCCATGGGCGGGGTTTCCACCACGGTCACGGCCTGATGGTCCGCACTGACGCGGAACGACCGGCTGCGGGTGTCGCCCGGGATGGGGTAATCGGTGAGGGACACTGGCTCGGGGGGCGGCGCGAACCGGATGACCGGCGCCGCCGGCCGGCGGGTCACTTCAGCAGGATGGCGACCCACGCGCCGAGGCCGGTGACCGTGGCCAGGATCGACAACCAGATCGTGATGCGCCCGAGGCGCACCGAGGTGGACTGGTTGCGGATGGCGATCTGCTTGATCTCCTCGACCAGCGCCCGGTTGGACTCGGTGACGGCCATCATGGCCTTGGCGATCTGGCTGGAATTCCGGGTGTCGAGGATGGCCCGGATGACCTTGGAGTTGCCGCCGTCCTCCGCCTCGTTGGACAGCGCCTCCTGCAGCTTCTCCGTCGGCATCTTCATCCAATACTCAGCCGCATGGGGATGGATGCTCATCGTCGGTCTCGGAATGCGCGGACAGATCAGAACGTCGCCGTGATTTCCTGCTGGTGGCCGGGCTCGAGGCTCTGGGCGCCGAGGGCGGTGCACTCGGACTCGTCGTTCTTGAAAAGCTTGAACTTCACCGGCGCGGTCGCGTCGGCGGTTTCCCAGCGCCACTTGCCGATGGAGACAAACTGGAGCGGCACGCCCTTGTCCCAGCTCAGGCCGGGGCCGTCGCCGCGGATGAAGAGGCGGTTGCCGATGCCGATGTAGGCGGTGACGAGCAGGCGGGTGGCCCCGTCGGAGGAGATGACCTTCTCGATCACCTCGGCGATGGTGCCGGCCGGCTCCTCGGGTGCGCTCTGGCTGAACTCGTCGGCCGGCGCCGCAGGCGCGGCGGGCTCCTCGATGCCGAGGCTGAGGGCGGGTGCGGCGGGTTCGACCGGCTTGGGTTTTCTCGGCGCGCGCTTCCGGACGGGCTTGGGCTCCCCGGCGGGCGGCGCGGCGGGGGCGGGTGATTCCGTGGCAACGGGCGCGGGAGACTCGGGCGCGGCCGGCGCGGGGGACTCGGCCGCGGGCGGGGCCTCGGTGGCGACAATGCTCCCGTTGAAGGGCGAGGTGCTGCTGGGCACGACCGGCTCGATTTTTTTGGCATTCGCGGCTTCCTCCTCCGGGACCTCCTCGGCGGGCGGAGCCGGCGGCGGCGGAGGGGGCGCGGCGGCGCGGGCGGCGAGCTTGGAGTCGATCTCGGCCAGCGCCGCGGTGGTGGCGGCGGCCAGCGCCTCCGGCGCGCGGGCGATGGCGGCCTGGGCGGCGGCGAGGTGCTTCGACGCGGCGGCCTCGAGCTTGGTGAGCTCGGCGGCGGCGTGGTCGACCTTGTCGGCGATGGCCTCGAGCCGGTCGCTTTCGGAGGCGCGGACCTGGGCGAGCTCCTTCTTCAATTCCTCGCGCTCGTCCGCCTGGGCGTTGGCGAGCAGGGACTGGAACTCGCCGATCTTCGTCTCGAGCGTGGCGGGGAGCTGCTCGGCCTTCCGGAGATTCCGCTGCGCGAGCTCGGCGATTTCATGCAGGCCCGACGCGGCGATGCTGATCTGCTCGGCGGACGTGGCGACGGTGCGGGCGAGCGCCTCCAGCGCGCGCTGGCGGTCGTCGAGGGTCTCGTTCTTTTCCCGCTCGTAGTGGATGACGAGTGGGATCGTGCCGATGATGGCGCCGGCGATGACGCAGGCCGTGATCGCGAAGACGGAAGTGGCCGACAGGGGCCCGGGGCTCCGGCTGGCAATGTACCAGGCCGCGCCCAGCAGGACGGCGTCGGTCAGGAAGAAAATCCACTTGGGCAGCGGGGGGTTCGGTGGGGAATGCGTCATGGGGAGCGTCGCGACCGCGGCAAAGATGTGCGATGCAGGCGGGGAATTTTCAACCACGGATTGCGCGGCCGGGCGCGCCTTTGGGTTTCCCATCCGGGCGGATCCGTGCCATGGCTGGGCCATGCCGGTGAGCTTGGCGGACTTTTGGCGGGTGGAATGCGACGGGCGCGACGGGGCGCGGCATTTCGTGGTGCATGCGGCGGCGCCGCGCTGTTCGCTGGAGATCACGCCCGACCGCGCGGCGCCCGACCAGATCGGCCGGGGCCGGATCCGGCGCATCTGCGTGCCGAATTCGTTCGCGGGGGACTACCACCAGTACGCGAAGCTGATGGACGCGGCGCAGGAATTTTTCGCGCGGTCCTTCGCGGAGCCGGCGCCGAAGGCGGAGACGCGGCGGTTCCGGGCGTAGCGGCGGGCTAGCCGAACCGGGCGACGAGCGCGGCGCGCAGGCGGTCCCACTCGACCGGGTTGAGGTCGTCCTTGCGGCCGGGGGCGACCTGGCGGTGGTCGGTCATCCCGTCGATTGTCCAGCCGTGACGGAACCAGCGCGGGGCGAGCCATTCCAGGGCGGAGGCGAGCTGCGCCGCGGTGAGGGGCGCGGCATAGGTGTCGCCGGCGAAGGACAGGCCGAGGAGGAAGGCGTTGCAGCCGGCCCGGCCCCGGAACGACGACACGCCGGCGTGCCAGGCGACATGCGCGTCGGGCACGAGGGTGCAGCGGGTGCCGTCGGGGGCGATGACGCAGTGGTAGCTGACCTGGCGCGCCGGGTCGGTCATGAGCGCGATGGTCTCGTCGAACGAGATGACGGTGTGGTGGAAGACCACGCCGAGCTGCTCATGCGGCACGGTGGCGTCGCAGTTGGGCGACGGGCGGGTGAACTCGGGGAAGGGCATGCTCACAGCCGGCGCCACGCCATCCCGAAGAGCGAGACGAGCAGCCCGACCCGGACCGCGCCCTCGAACGTGAGGATGACGAGCACCCACTTGAGCCCGCTGTTGCGCCGCAGCGAGAAGCCCACGGCGGAGACGGCGAGCAGGCAGAGCCCGTGCACGCGGCTGAACGGCGCCAGCACGAGCCCGAGCATCCACAGCCAGTAGGCGAACAGGGCGGCGCTCCAGAGGAACGCGGTGAACTCGCCCAGCCCGAGTGCGCGCGGGTCGCCGTTGCGGGCGATCTGCTTGATGCCGAGGTAGCGTTCGCTGATGACGAGCTGCCAGACCTCGAAGGCGAGGAAGAGCGGGGCCAGCAGGATCAGCGTGGTCACGGCGGCGGCCGGTCACTTGCCGGCATACCAGAACGCGCGGCGCCAGTTGTGGCGGCGGAGCCGGAGCAGGACCGCGGGCGTCAGGTCGGGCAGGTCGCACGCGCCGCAGTTGGCCTCGGCCTGGGCGACATTGCGGATGCCGGGGATCACCGTCGAGACGGCGGGGTGGGCGAGGACGAACTTGAGCGCCCCCTGGGCCATCGTCAGGCCGGTGCTGGCGAGGTCCAGCCGGATGGCCTCGGAGCGCTGGACGGCGCGGCCGAGGCGGTCGCCGGCGAAATAGACGCTGCGGAAATCGCCGGACGGGAAGCGGGTGTCCGCCTTGAACTTGCCGGTGAGCACGCCCTCGTCGAAGACGACGCGCACGATGATGCCGACGCCGCATTCCTTGGCGACATCGAGCAGCTCGGCGGCGGGTTCCTGCTCAAACAGGTTGTAGATCACCTGCACGGCGTCGACCCAGCCGCCGCGCATCAGGTCGATGACGCTGTTCTGGTCGTGCTCGGGGGTGGAGACGCCGATGAGGCCGATCTTGCCCTCGCGCTGCAGCTCGCGGAGCAGCTTGAACGGGGTGGGATTGCGGTTCCACGCGCGGGTCCAGGTGTGGAGCTGGAGCAGGTCGAGCCGGTCGGTGCCAAGGTAGGCGCAGCGCTCGGCGACATTCGCGCGCACGTAGGCCTCGGAGTAGCGCTCGTCGGCCTGGCAATAGGGGGACGGCGGCCAGAGCCCGGGGCCGGGCGGGGTCTTGGTCGCGACGAAGACCTTGTCCTTTTTTCCCGCGGCGGCGCGCTCGCGGAGCACGCGGGCGACGAGCTTCTCGCTGCGGCCGTTGCCGTAGCCGGCGGCGGTGTCGATGAAGTTGCACCCGAGGTCGAGCGCGCGGTTCAGCGCGGCGAGCGAGTCGGTGTCGGCCTGCGCGCCCCAGCCGCCGCCGATGGCCCAGGCGCCGAAGCCGATTTCCGAGCAGTCAAATCCGTGTTTTCCGAAGGGACGGTATTTCATAGGCTGGGTCTTTTCTGAAGGGGTTGGGCGGGCAATCGCGAGCCCAGAGTGGCTCAGTGCCAGACGAGCAGGCCGGCGACCCCCGCGACCGCGAGGGCGGCGCCGACGTAATAGGAGGCGCGCGGCCGCGAACCCTCGAGCCGGGCGGCGAACGGGATGGTGAGAAGGGGGGCCGCGGCGACGATCGGCTGCACGATGCCCGCGGGGGTGGTGCGCAGGGCCCATTGGAAACAGGTCACGCCGAGGACGGGGCCGGTGAGGGCGTTGCCCAGGACCCACGGCCAGGCGCGGCCCGGCGGGAGGGGATCCGGCCGGCGCGGGCGGACGGCGAGCACGACGAGGGCGGCCACCAGCAGTCCGCCCAAGGCGCGCTGGTACGCGGCGGTGCCGGGATCCATCGCCTGGTGCCAGGCGGCGGCGGTGGCGAAGGCCTTGCGGCTGATGACCGCGCCGATGCCCTGGCCGAGCGCGGAGAGGACGGCCCAGGCCACGCCGGCGGTCCATTGCGCGGGCGCCACCCGCGGCAGGCTGCGCGGGAGGAGGCCGATGAAAATGCCGGCGAGCGTGAGGGCGGCGCAGGCAAGCTGGGCGGGTGTGAGCAGCGTGCCGAGCCAGCGCCATTCGACCGCGGCGGCGACGATGGCGGAGCCGCACTGCACGATGAGCGTGGAAAGGTTGGAACCGAGCCGCGGGAGCGACTGGAACATCGCCACGCCGCCCACGCCGAAGCCCACGACCCCTCCCAGGAAAAACCAGCCGAACGCGGCGCCGCCGGTGCCGCGTCCCGCCAGGTGGGCCCAGAGGCCCAGAAGCAGCGTCGCGGCGACCAGCCGCCAGAAGTTGGCCCGCAGGCTGCCGAGCAGCAGCGCGGCGCGCCGGGCGAAGACCGGGGTGACGGCGAAGCAGAGCAGGGTGCCAAGGGCGCCGATCATGGGCGGGGGTTCAGAGCTTCCATTCGAATCCGAGGATGAAGTTCCGGCCGGAGCCGGGCAAAAAGATGCTGGTGGCCGCCGGATTGCGTGCAACGTCAAGCACGCCGGCGGTGCTGGCGATGTGCGGGCGGTCGAAGACGTTGCGCACGGTGGCAAACACCAGCAGCCGCGGCACGGGCCGCCAGCCGCCGCGGACCTGCCAGAGGACGTTGCCGCCGTAGGTCAGGCGGTTCGCGTTGTCGACGGGGATGGGCCCGCCCACCCAGGTGGATTCGACCGCCAGCAACAGGCCGGCCGGGTGTTCGTACCGCAGCTCGGCGCTGCCGGTGTGCGGCGGGGCGCCGGCGATCCGGTTGTTCCCGTACACGGCGTCATCGTCAAACGTGTAGTGCCCGATGGTCGAGGTGGCCGTGAGGGTCAGCTGGTGCGGCCCCTCCAGCAGGCGCCAGCTGAGTGAGGACTCGAGGCCCTCGTGTCGCGTGCGGCCGGCGTTGATCGCGCCGCGGGGCAGCCCGGCGGCGTCGGCCAGCAGGAGGATCTCGCCGCGCCACGCGGCCCGGTAGGCGGTGAGGTTCCAGCCGAAGGGGCCGGCCGAGCCGCCGGCGCCGATCTCGTAGGTTACGGCCGACTGGGGCGTGAGCGGATGGACGGCCGCGGTGAGATTGGGATAGGTGCCCGATACGGCGACCACATCGTCGAAGGTCGGGGGCTCGATGCTGCGCGAGACGCCGGCATGCACCGACAGGCGGGTATCCGGCGACCAAAGCAGGGCGGCGCGGGGCGAGAGGTCATCGAAGGCGAGCGACGAGCGCAGGCCGGGGCTGGGCGTGCGGCCGGTGAGGTCGCGGCGGCCGTGCAGCGCCGTGAAGCCGGCCCCGAGCGCCAAAGTCGGGCGCAACCAGGCGACATCCTCGACGCTGAGGGCGACGGTGTTGGCGCGCGTGTCGTAGGCGGCGAAGGCTGCGCCGCGCTGGCTGAGGACGTTGAGGTACCGGTCGATTTGATCGGTGCCGGTGGTGAACGTGGCGCGGGCGAGGAGTTGGTGCTCGGTGTCGGCGAGGGTCAGCCGCCGGCTGAACGTGGCGTGGCCGGTGAGCACGCCGGCGTCGAGGTCGGTCTCGCCGTTGGGCTGGAGCTGATAGAAGTCGTCGCGAAACTGCT
Organism: uncultured Opitutia bacterium; assembly: GCA_903872505.1. Classification (GTDB taxonomy): domain Bacteria; phylum Verrucomicrobiota; class Verrucomicrobiia; order Opitutales; family Opitutaceae; genus Opi-474. The sequence goes on along the minus strand of CAIQKV010000042.1, from coordinate 19,275 downwards.
GGCCCGCCAGGCCGGCGGCGAAATTGCCGCTGGCGGCGGTGGTTTTCAGCTGGGCGGCGGCGCGCACGACCGAGGAGGAACGCCGCGGCTGGTCGCGCAGCACGGCCGCGGAGACGGAGTCGGGAGAGGCGGTGGCGGCGGCGAGGGTCAACGGCCCGGGCACATCATAGTCCGCCTTGGCGGCGTAGGCGGAGACCTCGAGCAGCGCGGCCGGGCTGAGGGTGCGACGGGTGGCGAGCGAGAGGGCGGACCGCTCCTGGCCGCTGTGGCCGCGCCAGCCGTCCGAAGCTTGGAACGAGGCCGCCGCCTGGGCCGGCCCCGTGGCCGTCACCTGGGCGTGGAACAACCCGTGGTCGCCGCCCTCGGCGCGCAGGAGCACGGCGGGCGCGCCGTCGGGGGCGAGCGCGTCGGCGTTGAGGACGCCGCCCAGCACGGCGGGGGTGAGGGCCATGTGGAGCGTGCCGCGGTAGATCTCGATCCGCGGAAACAGCCCGGGATCGAACAGGCTGCTGTTAAAGGCGCCGTCGGCCCGCGCGAGCGGGAGGCCGTCGACCAGCAGGGCGACGCCGCGGCTGGTGGGCGCGCTGTTGAGGCCGGAGCCGCGGATGGCGAGCCGCGGCGGCTCGAAGCCGCCGAAGCTTTCCTGCAGCATCACGCCCGGCGTGCCCCGCAGCGCCTCGGCCAGGGTGGTGACGCCCCGGCCGGACCAGTCGGCGGCGGTGACGACGGATGAAGGCCCGAGGGTGGAGGCAAAATAATCCCCGCGCGCCGGCGGGCGCGAATGGTCGGACGGCTCCGCGATGATCCACGGCGGCAGGACGTAGGGCGCCTCAGTCCCGGCCGGCGGCTCGGCGCCAAAGCCGGGGAGGAGCGTGAGCCCGAGCAGTGGCAGCCAGCGCCAGCCGCCACGGATTGGCAGCCCGCCCGGATGTGAGGGTGGGGAGCATCGGCTCATGAGCGGTGATTCAATTCACCGCTTATAGAGCGGCCGGGCCGTGTAGCGAGTATGGAGCAGCTCGTGCGCGCGCTTGCCGAGCGGCTTGCCGAGGAAGTCCGCGTAGAGCCGGATGACCTCGGGGTTCTCGTGGGAGTGGCGGATCTTGTGGTCGCGGTCGTCCTGGTACATGCCGGCGGTGCGCAGCTTGCGGCGCTCGTTGTCCACGCCGTAGGGCTGGCCGCCGCCGCCGATGCAGCCGCCGGGGCACGCCATCACCTCGATGAAGTGGTAGGGCGTTTCCTTGCCCTGCTTGCGGGCCTCGCGGACGCGGTCGAGGACGGTCTCGACGTTGGCGAGGCCGTGGGCGACGGCGACGCGGATCTCGGCGCCGCCGACGTTGAGCTTGCCTTCCTTGACGCCGGCGAGGCCGCGGACGGACTCGACCTCGATTTTGTCGAGCTTCTTGCCGGTGGCGTAGAAGTAGGCGGTGCGGAGGGCGGCCTCCATGACGCCGCCGGTGGCGCCGAAGATGGTGCCGGCGCCGGAGTAGTCGCCGAGGATGGAGTCGGGCTCGCCGTCGGCGAGGTTGAGGAAGTCGATGCCGGACTGCTTGAGCATGCGGGCGAGCTCGCGGGTGGTGAGGGCGACGTCCACGTCCTTGAAGCCGGAGGCGAACATCTCCTCGGTGCGGGAGAGCTCATACTTCTTGGCCGTGCAGGGCATGATCGAGACCATGTAGATCTTGGCCGGGTCGAGCTTGAGCCGCTCGGCGTAGTAGGTCTTGGCGAGGACGCCGAGCATCTGCTGCGGGGACTTGGCGGTGGAGAAGTTGTCGATGAAGTCGTAGTGGCGCTTCTCCATGAAGTCGGTCCACGACGGGCAGCAGGACGTGATGAGCGGGAGCGGCCCGCGCTTGTGGACGAAGCGCTCGAGGAACTCGCTGGCCTCCTCGACGATGGTGACGTCGGCCGAGAAGTTGGTGTCGAACACGGCGTGGAAGCCGAGGCGGCGCAGGGCGGCGTAGAGCTTCTTGGTGAGGTTGGTGCCGGGCGGCAGGCCGAAGGCCTCGCCGACGGTGACGCGCACGGACGGCGCGATCTGCACGACGCAGACCTTGCCGCTGTCATGCAGGGCTTCCCAGACGGCGGGCGTTTCGTCGTTCTCGACGATGGCGCCGGTGGGGCAGTGGGCGGAGCACTGGCCGCATTTCACGCAGGGGGACTCGGCGAGGGTGATGTCGCCGGCGGGGGCCATGCGGGTGTTGATGCCGCGGTCGAGGAAGGAGAGGGCCCAGACGTTCTGGACATCCTGGCAGACCTGGACGCAGCGGCCGCATTTGATGCACTTGGTGAAGTCGATGATGATGGAACCGGTGGAGGTGTCGGGCGGGACGTCCTTCACGTACCGCTTGATCGACTCCATCGGGATGTTGAAGTCGGCGGCGAGGGCCTGGAGCTCGCACTCGCCGTTGCGGCCGCAGGTCAGGCAGGCCTGCGGGTGGTTGGAGAGGATGAGCTCGAGGGTGGAGCGGCGCACGTCGACGATCTCGCGGTCGTGGGTGGTGATTTCCATGCCCTCCTCGAGGGGCGTGCAGCAGGCGCGGATCATCTTGTTGCCGCCCTTGTTGCGGACGATGCAGATGCCGCACGCGGCGGTGGCGAGGAGGTCCTTGTGCTTGCAGAGCGTCGGGATCTTCACCTGCACCCGGCGGGCGGCGTCGAGAATGCTCGTTCCCTCCGGAACCTGGACTTCGATTTGGTTGATGCGTGCGGTGATCATGGCGAAACCTCCTGCGTCTGCGTGGCGGTGGCGGGGGCGGCTCCGGCGGCGGGCGGCGGCTTGGCCGCCGTCCCGGCCGGGGTGGGCTTGCCCATTTTCCGGGCGTAGCTCGGGCCGCCCTCGATGAAGGCCTGGTACTCCTCGCCAAAGTAGCGCAAGGTGGACAGGACGGGATTGGGGGCGGTCTGGCCGAGGCCGCAGAGCGAGGCCTTCTGCATGGCATGGCAGACCCGGTGGATGAGTGCGAGGTCGCCGGCGTTGCCGCGGCCGCGGGAGATGCGATCCAGCACCTGGAGGAGCTGGTAGCCGCCGATGCGGCAGGGCGCGCACTTGCCACAGGACTCGTCCACGCAGAAGCGGAGGTAGAACTTGGCGACGTCGACCATGGAATCGCTCTTGTCCATGACGAGCATGCCGCCGGAGCCCATGATCGAGCCGAGCTGCTGGAGCGTCTCGTAGCTGACCGGGGTGTCGAGGAGGGAGGCGGGGATCACGCCGCCCGAGGGGCCGCCGGTCTGGACGGCCTTGATCTCCTTGCCGTCGAGCACGCCGCCGCAGACCTCGCAGACGATCTCGCGGAGGGTCGTGCCCATGGGCACCTCGACCAGCTGGGCGTTGCGCACCTTGCCGGTGACCGCGAAGACCTTGGTCCCCTTCGAGGTGTCGGTGCCGTGGCTGGCGAACCAGGCGCCGCCCTTGAGCAGGATGGCGGGCACGATGGCCAGGGTCTCGACGTTGTTGATGGCGGTGGGCATGCCCCACAGGCCGCGCACGGACGGGTAGGGCGGCCGCGGGCTCGGGCTGCCACGCCGGCCCTCGATGGAGGCGATGAGGGCGGTTTCCTCGCCGCACACGAAGGCGCCGGCGCCGAGGCGGACCTTGGCGTCGAAGCAGAACTTGCTGCCGAGGATGTTGCGGCCGAGCAGGCCCAGCTCGCGGGCCTGCTCCAGGGCGCGCTGGATGCGTTCGACGGCCTTGGGATATTCCGCCCGGATGTAGAAGTAGCCCTGGGACGAACCCATGGCGTAGGCCGCGATCATCATGCCCTCGAGGACGGTGTGCGGGTCGCTCTCGAGCACGCTGCGGTCCATGAATGCGCCGGGGTCGCCCTCGTCGCCGTTGCAGATGACGTAGCGCTGGGTGGCGGGCTGGGCGCGCGTGAGCTGCCATTTCAGCCAGGTGGGGAAACCGGCGCCGCCGCGGCCGCGCAGGGCGCTGACCTTCATCTCGGCAATGACCTGTTCCGGCGTGAGGGTGAAGAGCGCCTTGGCCAGGGCCTGGTAGCCCTCGGCATGGCGCAGGTAATCGTCGGCGCTGTCCGGGTCGACCTGGCCGCAATGCCGCAGGACGATGCGCACCTGCTTGTCGGGGGTTTTCCACAGGAGGTCGTCGAGCACGCGGCCCGCCTCGATCGACTCGGCCACGATCCGGGCGACATCAGGCGCCAGGACGTTGGCGTAGGTGACGGCGGCGGGGAGCAGCTGGACGACCGCCCCCTGGCCATAGATGCCCATGTCGAGCGCCCGCACCACCTGGACCCGGTCGCCGAGACCACGGCGCTTGAGCTCCTCGTGCAGGGAAAACTGGAAAAACTCGGTCTTGTTGCCGGAGCTGGCGCTGGTGTCGCACACGAGCACGTGCGTGACGGGGGCGTCGAGCTTGAGCCCGCGGCGCCGGGTCGCGATCACATGGTCGTCGAGCAGCCGGTGGGCGCCGAAGTGCTCGGCGAGCAGCTGGGGCGCCAGCTCGGGGGTCATGCAGCCGTAGTGGACGCGGGGCATCCCGGCGGCCTGTACCTCGACCACCGGGTCGGCAAAGGAGTAGCCGACCGAGCCGGTCCGGAGCAGGGTGAAAGGCAGGTGCTGCTCGACGCGGCAGTGTTCGAGCGCGGTATGCACCGTCTCGGCGCCGGCGGCAATGCCCCCGGTGTCGAGCTGGACGCGGATCCATTCGGCGGGCAGGGGCGCCGGCTGGGCGGTGAGGGCGGCCAGGTCCTGGCGGGTGAGCGGTTTCATGCGGCGTTCTCCTTTTTGGCCTTGAGGGCCGCGACGCGGCCGGCGAGATCCGAGGTTTTGGCGTGTCCGCAGGTCTTGCCGTCGACGACCATGGCGGGGGCCATGCCGCAGCAGCCGATGCAACGGACCGTGTCGAAGTGGATCTGGCGGTCCGGGGTGGTCTGGCCCTCGGAAATCCCGAGCAGGGTGCGGAGTTCGCCAATCAGGTCGCCGGAGCCCTTGAGGTAGCAGGCGGTGCCATTGCACACGGTGATGTTGTGCGCCCCCGGGGGCTGCAGCTTGAAGTAGTGGTAGAAGGTGATGACCTCGTAGATGCGCGCCAGCTTCACGCCGAGTTCGCGCGAGAGCTCCATCGCCACCTCGCGCGGGACGTACCCGTACTGGTTCTGGATGGCGTGGAGGATCATGATCAGGTTGCCCTCCTCGTTGCGCCAGTGGGCCACGTGCTGCTGGACGTCGCGCCGGATGGTGGAGTCGAGCTTGCCCTGGATCCGGCGGAGGCGCTCGAGCCGGACCTCCAGCAGCCGCCCCACCTCGTCCGAGATGTCGCGGGGGATAAACCCGTGCTTTTGCTCCACCTTCTCGAGCACGTCGATGAGGGCAGCCTCATCAAAGTGCTTCAGATCGGCGGCGGCAGTTTCGGTCCCAAGGAATGGCGGATTAGTCTTCATATGCACCCTTCGCGGCCAGCAAGGTGGGTCGCCCTACCGGAACAGTCCATAAACAACGTTAATTCTGTGCAGTCACAAGAATAGGTAATCTAATCAATAATTATCCAAGAATGTTCATGCAAAAGACGACGTCGATCCGCACGATATGACTTGTAAGCAGCTAAAGGTTAGATGGTAACGATAACCAAGCCCCACGGGAACGGCAGAATCGCAGTGATCGGCCGATCCCGTTGGCCGGCGAATCGATTGCGCATATATTGGGATTCCACAGTGCGCAAAAATTGCACTCCCCGGCGCTGCGGGCAGGCGCCAACCTGCCGGCACCGCGCGCCGGCGGGCGCCGGTCACCGGCGCCGCGGCTAGCGGTGCGGCACCGGAACCATGGCAGCGGGCGCGGCGGCGCGGCAGACGCGCAGCGAGCGCAGCACCGGCAGCAGGCTTTGCAGCCAGGCGCGCGGGGGGTCGCCGAGCAGCGAGACCTGGATCCAGTTGCGCGCGAGCATGTGGCGGCTGCGGAAATTGAGGAGGAAGCCGCGCTGCTCGAGGGCGGCGCCGACCTCGCCCGCGGTCAGGCCCGTGTCCAGCGCGATGGTCACGATGCCCGGGCAGGCGGCGGCGTCCGGGGTGACCAGGGTGCAGCCTTCCGCGCGCAACGTCCGGCGCAGCCACACGGCGTTCTCCCGGATGCGTTCCATGCGGGCCGGCGTGACGGCGCGCAGCGCGACGGCGAGGGCGCCGACGAGGTTGGAGGAATGCGTGTGCGGCACGCTCGCGTGCACCGCCCAGTGGCCGAGGTCGATATAGCCGGGCAGGCGCTCCGGTTCCTCCTTCGGCTCGTAGTCATGGAACACGAGGGACAATCCCGGGTAGGCGCCGAGGCCCTTGCTGCTGGTCCCGGTCGCCAGGTGCACGCCGCGCAGGTCCACGGGCATCGCCCCGATGGTGCTGACGCAGTCCACGCACAGGTGGAGGCCGCGGTGCGCGGCGAGGGCCTTCAGCTCGTCGAGGGGATTGAGCATGCCGGTCGACGTCTCGTGCTGCACGAACCAGAGCCACCCGCCACGCGGGAGGCGCGCCGCGAGGGCGTCGACCTGCCGGAGGTTGAACGGCGTGCCCCAGGGCACGCGAAGCGTGTCGAAGCGCAGGTGCGCCCGGCGCGCCTCGTCGGCCAGCCGTTCGCCGAACTCGCCGTTGGCGATCACGAGCCCGGTCGTGTCGTGGAGCGAGAGCTGGGCGGCCACCACGGTGTTGGCCAGCGAGCCGGAGCCGGTCAGGACCTGCACCTCGCGGGCGCCGGTGAGTTCGCAGAGCCGGCGGCGCACGTCGTTCATCCGGGCGAGGAACTCGGGGCTGCGGTGGGAGATCGCGGGCGCGGCAAACGCGGCGTCCACCTCGGGCGCCGTGTTCACCGGGCCGGGCAGGAGGTTGCAGGCGCGGGTCGCGGTGGCGGCCCGGTCGGCCGCGCCGACCCGAAGAAATGCCGGGCTTTTCTGCAGGACCAGGCCGAAATTTTCCAGCGTCAGGTACATCGGCTGGTAGGGCGCGGCGGCCGTGCCGACGATCGGGCCGAAGGGAATGAAGCCAAGGTGCTGGTAAAGCCGAAGCTGGCGCGTGGTGCCGGAGATCACGGCGAGATCATAGCCGGCCTCGCGGCAATATGCCGCGGCGTGCTCGAACAGCGCGGCGAACAGGATCGTCTGCCGGCAGCCCGGCGCCACCGCAAGCAGCCGCGCCTCCACCGGCCGGCGCCCGGCGGGAAGGTACTGGTCGAGATCGGGCACCTTGGCGTCGAGGGAAAACGGCCGGTGCCAGCGCAGCGCCAGCATGCCGGCGAGCTGGCGGCCCTGCAGCGCGATGACGTAGTGGTTTTCCGCGTGAAACCGGTCCACGAGGCGGCCGTCCGGGTTGGGGGCGTGCTGGGGGATTTCCTCGACGAAGGTCTGGTAGTTCAGGCGGTGGATGGCCTCGAATTCCCAGTCTTCGGTTGCCATCTTCAGCCGGAAGTTTGGATCAGCGCGCATGGTGGGGTGGGGGTCAGGTTGGGGGCGGGGTGGGACGGCGGTTGAACTCTTCCTGCAGGTTCCGGCGGTGCGGCAGCACCACCAGGCAGGCGAGGGGCAGGAAAAGGGCGACCACCGGGGCGGGGTAGCCGCAGAGCATGGCCAGCACGGGACTGAGCGCGTAGGCCACGGCGCCGCTGAGCGAGAACCGGCGCGTCACGGCCAGGAGCCCGGCGCAGATCGCCAGCATCAGGCCGGCGAGGATCGGGTCGAACACCACCAGGGCGGCGAAGGAGGTCGCGACGCCCTTGCCGCCCCGAAATCCAAGCTGGGCGGGCCAGTTGTGGCCGACGGTCACGGCGAGAATCAGCACGAGGCAGGACGCGGGGCTCCACCCGGCGAACCGGGCCGCCGCGACCGGGAGCGCCCCCTTCAGCATGTCGCCCACCAGGGCCGCGCCGAAGCCCCAGGGGCCGAGGATCCGGCCGACGTTCTTCGAGCCGGCGTTGCCGCTCCCGATGGTGCGGAGGTCCTGGCCGGTCTTCCACCGGACGAGGTAGTAGCCCGTGTTGAGGCAGCCCAGCGCATACGCACCCAAGGCCCCCAGCAGCTGCGGGAGACCGAATCCGAGGGCGGGTCCGATCGCATTCATGGAGTCTTCAATTTCCAACGCGCAAGAGCATAGCTTAAAGCAAGGGGGGTGGGATAATTGATAAATCCGATGAGGTCAATTGACGGCGGTGATGGGCGGGGTTGATGAGCGTTGCCTTAATGGGCACTGCCAGAATTGCTTGTAGCGTGGCGATGAACATCCACCACCTGGAGTTGTTCTACTACGTGGCGCGGCATGGCGGCATCAGCCGCGCCGTGCGGCACATGCCCTATGGCATCCAGCAGCCGGCGTTGAGCAGCCAGATCCTGCGGCTCGAGGAAGACCTCGGGTTGAAGCTGTTCGAGCGGCAGCCGTTCAAGCTGACGGTGGCGGGCCAGGAGCTGCTGGCCTTCGTCCGGCCGTTTTTCGACAACCTCGACGCCATGGGGGTCCGGCTGCGCTCCCGCCTGACGCCGCAGTTGCGCATCGGCGCGTCGGAAACCGTCCTGCGCGACTACCTGCCGGTCGTGATCCAGCGGGTGCGGCGCGGGCATCCGGAACTGCGCCTCGGGCTGCGCTCGGGTTTCCAGCCGGAGCTGGAGGCTTGGTTGCAGGCGCGCGAAATTGATCTCGCCCTCATCCCGCTGCGCGGCCGGCCACCGGCCGGCATCCGCGCGCTCCGCCTGATGCGGTTTCCGCTCGTGCTGCTGGTCAACCGGAGGGCCAAGGTCACCTCAGCGGCCCAGCTTTGGGCGCAGGGCAAGCCGGCGCTGCCGCTGATCAGCCTGCCGCCGACCGAGAGCATCAGCCAGCTGTTCCAACAGGGCCTGAAGCGGCACGGGGTGACGTGGCCGGTGGCGATCGAGGCGAGCTCGATGGAGCTGATCACCCGGTATGTGGCGAACGGCGACGGGGTCGGCGTGAGCATCGCCGTGCCCGATTTGATCAAGCATCCGCGGGTGCGGTGCCTGCCGCTCGAGGGCTTCGCGCCGGTCGAACTGGCGGCGGTCTGGCCGGGCGAGCCCACGCCGCTGCTCCGTGCCGTGCTGGCCGAGATCCAGCGCTACATCACCGAATTCTGGCCGGCGGCGGCGGTGGCGGAGAAGCTGCCCGGGTCGGGCGCCTGACGCGGGCGCAAAAAAAAAGAGCGGGCCGGTCGGCCCGCTCTGGAAAGCGAAGCTTGGCGGAAGGCTCAGGCCTTCGTCGCGGCTTCCTCCGGGATGCGCATGAAGTAGAAGCTGCGATACACAAACACGAGCGCGACGGCGAAGAAGAACAGGCCGATGCCGGTCTTCAGGCCCTGGTTGGTCATCGTCACCGCGATCTCGACGGCGAGGAGGCCGAAGAGGGTGGTGAACTTGATGACGGGGTTCATCGCCACGGACGAGGTGTCCTTGAACGGGTCGCCCACGGTGTCGCCGACGACGGTCGCGGCGTGCAGGTCGGTGCCCTTCTGGCGGAGCTCGACCTCGACGATCTTCTTGGCGTTGTCCCAGGCGCCGCCGGCGTTGGCCATGAAGATGGCCTGGAAGAGGCCGAAGAACGCGATGCCGATCAGGTAGCCGATGAAGAAGTAGGCGTTGAAGAACGGCAGGGCCAGGGCGAAGCAGAACACCACGATGAAGATGTTCCACATGCCCTTCTGCGCGTAGACCGTGCAGATGCGGACGACTTCCTTCGAGTCCTTCTCGGAGGCGGTCTTGGCGTCGAGCTGCATGTGCTCCTTGATGTAGACGACGGCGCTGTAGGCGCCGGTGACGACGGCCTGCATCGAGGCGCCGGTGAACCAGTAGATGACCGCGCCGCCCATGATCAGGCCGAGGATGATCTCGGGCTGGACGATGGAGAGCGCGTCGATCACGGGCTTGAACGGGCCGGCGACGCCGGACGCGACCTGGAGCTCAATCATCTTCTGCAGGAGCATGATGATGCCGAACACCATGGTGGTGGCGCCGACGACCGCGGTGCCGATGAGCACGGGCTTGGCGGTGGCCTTGAAGGTGTTGCCGGCGCCGTCGCCCTTCTCGAGCTGGTACTTGGCGTTCTCGAAGTCGGGCTTGAAGCCGAAGTCCTTCTCGACCTCGGCGGCGATGCCGGGCCGGCCCTCGATCTGCGAGAGCTCGTAGACGGACTGGGCGTTGTCGGTCACGGGGCCGTAGCTGTCGACGGCGATGGTGACGGGGCCCATGCCGAGGAAGCCGAAGGCCACGAGGCCGAAGGCGAAGATCGGCGCGGCGAAGACGAACTTAGCCGGCATCAGGGCGAGCAGGGCGGCGTTCTGCGAGAAGTAGTAGGACGTGGCCATCAGGAGCATGATGATCAGGCCCATCCAGAACGCGGAGAAATTGCCGGCGACGAGGCCCGACAGGATGTTGAGCGAGGCGCCACCGTGCTTGGAGCAGTTGGTGACTTCCTTCACGTGGCGGGAGTTCGTGCTGACGAAAATCTTGGTGAACTCCGGGATCAGGGCGCCGGCGACCGTGCCGCAGCTGATGATGACGGAGAGGACCCACCAGAGCGCCGGGTTGATGAGGGACTGGTGCGCGAGCAGGAAGTAGGAGGCGAGGAAGGTGATGCCGATGGAGACGGCGGAGGTGATCCACACGAGGTGGGTGAGCGGGGCCTCGAAATCAAAGTCCTTCAGGTGGCCGTACTTCGCCTTCGAGAAGGCCTGGTTGATGAAGTAGGAGACGAGCGAGGTGACGATCATCAGCGCACGCATCGTGAAGAGCCAGACGATGAGCACGGCGCAGAGTTCCTGGCTCTCGGCGAGGGCGAGGGCGAGGAAGGCGATGAGCGCGACGCCGGTCACGCCGTAGGTCTCGAAGCCGTCGGCGGTCGGCCCGACGGAGTCGCCGGCGTTGTCACCGGTGCAGTCGGCGATGACGCCGGGGTTCTTCGGGTCGTCCTCGGGCAGCTTGAAGACGATCTTCATCAGGTCGGAGCCGATGTCGGCGATCTTGGTGAAGATGCCGCCGCAGATGCGGAGGACGGAGGCGCCGAGGGACTCGCCGATGGCGAAGCCGATGAAGCAGGGGCCGACGAGTTCCCGCGGGAGGAACACGAGGATGCAGATCATGAAGAACAGCTCCACGCAGACCAGGAGCAGGCCGACGCTCATGCCGGACTGGAGCGGGATGAAGAGCGTGTTGAGCGGGTTGCCCTTGAGGGCGGAGAAGGCGGTGCGGGAGTTGGCGACGGTGTTGATGCGGATGCCGAACCAGGCGACGCCGTACGAGCCGAGGATGCCGAGGATGGAGGCGAGGAGGATGACCCCGACATGGACCGCGGAATTGTGCCCGAGGAACCCGAAGTAGTAGACCATGCAGGCGCCGATCAGCACCCAGAGGATGGCGAGGAACTTGCCCTGGGTGAACAGGTAGGTCTTGCAGGTCTCCCAGATCATGTGGGACACGCTGGCCATCGAGGAATGCACCTGCAGCGCCTTGGTCTGCGTGTACTGGATCAGGCCGAAGGCCGCGCCAATCGCGCAGATCAGGATGCCGAGATACATCAGCGTCACGCCGCTGATCCCGCCCAGGCCGTCGAAATGGACGTGCGTGAGGTCGGGAATCTTGATGTCAGCCTCGCCGGCGCGGAGCGCGGGGAGGCAGGATGCGGCCAGAGCGGCGGCAGCCAGTTTGGAGAGACTACGGTGGATCATGATGGTTGGGAAGCTAAGGTTGAGGAAGGTGTGTTTGTGGCGGTCGCGTCATACGTGCGCGAGCCAATTTTGCCTCGCCCCCCGCAGAAAAGTCCCGCTTATCCGTGGGGTCGGCGCACTAATGTACGCTAATGGCAACCCCTTCCATGCATCACCTCCGCTTCCGCCAGATCCACCTCGATTTTCACACCAGCGGGCTCATCCCCGGCATCGGGTCGAAGTTCAGCAAGCGCCAGTTCCAGGAAGCCCTGAAGGTCGGCCACGTGAACTCGATCACGATCTTCTCCAAGTGCCACCACGGGTACAGCTACCACCCGACCAAGGTCGGCAAGATGCACCCGCACCTGAAATTCGACCTGCTGGCGCGCCAGATCGACGCCTGCCGCGAGATCGGCGTGCGCTGCCCGATCTACCTCAGTGCCGGACTGGACGAGTACGCGGCGTTCCAGCACCCGACCTGGGTCGTGAAGAAGAAGGACGGCACCATGTACAAGCCGTTCGAGGTCGAGTGGTTCGTGCGCATCCTGCGGTTCAACTCGCCCTACCTCGACTACCTGTGCGCCCAGATCGAGGAGGTCGTCACGCGCTGGCCGGACAACGACGGCATCTTCCTCGACATCATCAGCGCGCAGCGAGACTACAGCGACGACGCGCTGAAGGAGATGAAGCAACTCGGCCTCAACCCCGAGGACGACGGCGACGCGGCGAAGTATGGCGAGCAGGTGCTCTACCGCTATTTCAAGGCCACGACGGCGGCGGCGCAGTCGGTGCGCAAGGACAACCCGGTGTTCCACAACTCCGGCCACATCTCGATCGGCGCGCGCAAGGCCCTCGGCTACAACACGCACCTCGAGCTGGAGTCGCTGCCGACCGGCGGCTGGGGCTACGACCATTTCCCGATGTCGGCGCGCTATGCCATCACGCAGAAGTGGGACTTCCTCGGCATGACCGGCAAGTTTCACAACACGTGGGGCGAGTTCGGCGGCTTCAAGCGGCCGGCGGCGCTCCAGTTCGAGTGCGGCGCCATGCTCGCCTACGGCGCGAAGTGCAGCGTGGGCGACCAGCTCCACCCCAACGGCGAGATGAACCTGGACACGTACCGGCTGATCGGCGCGGCCTACGCCGAGGTGGAGGCGATGGAGCCGTGGTGCGACCACGTGAAGCCCGTGGCGCGCATCGCCCTCGTGAGCTGCGAGATCAACCAGGAACGCTGGCGCGGCGGCCAGGCGGCGTCGGCCGTCGCCGACGAGGGCGCGGGCCGCATGCTGCTCGAGCTGCACCAGCCCTACGTGGTGCTCGACATGTTCTCGGACTGGAGCGACTTCGACCTCGTGGTGCTGCCCGACACGTTTGTGATGACGCCGGCCAACGTGGCGAAGGCGAAAAAACTGCTGGCCAAGGGCGGGCGCATCATCGCCGCAGGCACGGCGCTGCTCGACGAAAAGCACGCCAAGTTCGCCGTCGACCCGGGCGCGAAACTGCTCGGCCGCTCGAAGGGCGAAATGGACTACCTCGTGGCCACGCCGCTCACCCCGGCCGTGCCGGTGAAGTCCCCCATCGCGATCCCCGGCGGCGCGTTCGAGATCAAGCCGACCCGGGCCAAGGTGCTCGCCGGCCGGCGCGAGGGCTATTTCAACCGCACGTGGGAGCACTACTGCTCGCACCAGCACGCGCCGGACAAGCCCGGCGCGGCGACGCCGGCCGCGGTCATCAGCAAGCAGATCGCCTACTTCGCGCACGACCTTTTCACCCGCTACCGGACGTACGGGCAGCCGCTCTACCGCGATTTCTTCGAGGCCGCGCTGCGCCACCTGCTCGGCGGCAAGCTGCCGGTCGAGACGAACCTGCCGACGACCGGCCGCATCGGCGTGATGCACCAACCGCGCGAGCGGCGCTACGTGGCCCACCTGCTGTATTCGCCGACGAGCGTGCGCGGCAAGCTGCGCGAGATGCCGATCGAGCTGATCGAGGACGTCATCCCGCTGCGCGACACGCGCGTGGCGCTGCGCCTGCCGAAAAAGGTCAAGTCGGCGAGGCTCGTGCCGGACGGCGGCCCGCTGGCTTTCACCCAGAAGGACGGCGTGGTCGCGTTCACGGTGCCGGAGTTCTCGAGCCACCAGATGGTGGAGCTGGCGTACTGAGGCGCGCCGCGGCACGCCCCGACCCAAGCCGGGTCTCGGGCGGATGACTTCAGGCCGGCGGGGCCGCCGGGGAGTCCGGGCCGAGGAGGACGCGCCCGTCCGTTGCGTCCAGGACGGTGGTGCTCCGTGGCGGGAGCACGAGCTTGAGCGCGCGGCCGCCGGGCAGGTGCACCTCGCGCGGGCCCCCGGTGAGCGAATGGATCATCAACAGTCCGTCCCCGAGGGTGGTGACGTCGTCGTGGGCGTTCAGGACATGGCAGCCGGCCCGCCGGCCGAGGGCGCGAAGGAGTGCCGGCTTGGTCGGTGAGACGGCGAAGGACCACCACGTGGCGCGGACGTCCTCGCGCCACGCGGCGCTGACCGCGCCGTCGGCCCAGTGGCCGATGCAGTGCGCGGCGGGGGCCTCGTAGGTGGGCACCTCTGTGGGCGGCTCCAGAGTCTGCTCCTCGCTCGCCCCGTCCAAGAGGAGCCGCGAGGTCGGGGCGGACGATTGCCGGCTGGCGGTCGGGATGCCGCTCAGCGCCGCGGCCAGGTCGCCGCCGATCCGCTCCGTGTCGCCCCAGCCGGCGTAGCCGGTCAGGACAACGTGGCGGCCGTCCTGGGCCACCCGCGCGGCGATCACCTGGCGCGTGGCGGCGGTGAGCGCCGTGGCCGCCCCGAAGATGATCAACCGATAGGGAGCGAGGTCCAGGGTCGCCAGTTCGCCGACCAAGGCGTCGTCGAACATGAGGCCCGAATGAAACAGCCCCTCGAGGAGCCCGTCGGTGGCGCGCCCGGAGAAGGGATCGGGGCCCACCGGGGGCTGGTCCCCAAACTGGAAGCCGTCGCGCGACCAGCGCCGCGCCACGGTGTGGGCGTAGGACCACGGGTCGTGCACGACGAGCGTGTCGGCGGGCCGGGAAAACGGTCGCCCCGCGCGGCTCGCGGCCAGCCGGTGGAGGGCGGCGATCTCCCCCGCCAGCAGCGGGTGGTCCCACCAGCCGATGTTGCCGCGGACCGCGAAGGCGGGGGTCCCGGCGACCATCCCAAAGTCGAACCACCACTGGCCGCCGCCGCGCAGGACCGGCTGCAGGACGTTCCGGCGGAGACAGGCGACGTCGTCGGGCAGCGTGGACTTGAACTGCCGGTCCCAGGGGCAGCCGACCAGGCTCGTGCCGTGGTCGTTCTCGTCGAGCCAGAGTTTCCCGGCGCGGCGGACACTCCCGATAATCCCGCGGGCGTGGCCGGAGCCGCCGAGGGCCCGCACGTTCTCGCCGTAGGACTGGGGCGAGCAGAGGCAGTCGAGGTGGGGCGAGCCGAGAACGCGGTCGAGGGCGAGATGGCTCCCGGCGGCGTTGCGACCAAACTGCCCGTAGAAGTACCCCTGGAAGGAGGCGGTCATGATCGGCCGGGGCCAGGTGCGTTTTACGACGGCGGCCAGATGCAGGAGCGAGTCGGCCGTGGTCGTGTGGAGCCAGGTGAAGTAGTCGATCACGTCCTGGTGGCGGCGCGGGTCGCGCAGGGGGCCGCAGTCGGCGCTCTCACGCGCGGCCGAATCCGGTGCGACGGCCGCGGCGAGCCAGGCGCCGGGGCGGTGCCAGGCGCGGGCGAGCCCCGCGTCGTCGCCGTAGCGCGCGGCGAGCCAGGCGCGGAAGGAGCGCGTGGCGGCACTTCCCGTGTCCGGGTCGTGGTGGAGGAAACCGTATTGATGCCACTCGCCGTACAGGCCGTTTGAGAGATGGAGGGCAAAGAGGGCGCCGCCCTCGGGGGTCGCGGCCAGTTCCGTGCAGAAATCGCGCAGGTGCGCCGCGGCCCAGTCGCGCCAGACCAGCGAGGCCAGACTGGCGCGCACCGGCCGCTCCCCGTCGTTCGAAATCAGGCGTTCCTGGCCCCAGTGGGCCGGCTCCTCCGGGGTCGTGTCGGCGTAGCCGACGCACTCCTCCGGGTGGCGCTCGCACCAGCTGACCGGCGCCGTGAGGGCGAGCCGCACCATGACGCCCGCTCCCGGGCACTGCGCCAGGATCCCGGCGATCTGGCGGCGGGCGAGATCGAGGTTGAGCCGGCCTGCCGCGTCGAGGAGCTGCTCCAGGTACAGGCAGCAGGAGAAAAGCTGCACGCCCTGGGCGGCGAAGAGCCGGATGTTGCGGGCCGGTACCTCTTCCCAGGTCCAGCGCGCCCCGGGGCAGTCGGAGAGGGTGTAGAGCAGGGGCGCCGCGGGGACGCCGTTCAGGAGGAGCGTGGGGCGGCCGCCACGCACCTCGACCTGCGCGGAGACGGGATGGGCCAGGGGTTTCACAAGGGGAGGAAAATTTTCCCGAGCGTGGCAGGCGCACCCCTGAGGGCGCAAGGGTGCGTGGGTGGGGCGGGCGTCTTGTGTCTCGATTCCGTCGCCGGCCACCCGGCCGGGGTGGGCGAGGGAGCTCGCCCGGGCCCACACCATGGCATCGCCGTCGGGTGCGCCTCAGGTCTCGTCCGCGAGGGCGGCGTAATTTTCCATCACGTAGTCGATGTCCTTGTCGCCGCGGCCGCTCAGGTTGACAAGGATCGACTCGTCGGGCCGCTCCTTGGCGAGCTTGAGCGCATACGCGACGGCGTGGGCGCTCTCCAGGGCGGGGATGATGCCTTCCGAGCGCGAGAGCCGGAAGAACGCCTTGACGGTCTCCTCGTCGGTCGCGGTCCCCGTGATGGTCCGTCCACTCCGGGAGAGGTAGGCGTGCTCCGGCCCGACGGAAGGATAGTCGAGGCCGCTCGCCACCGAATGGACCGGGGCGGGCTCACCTTTCGCATCCTTCAGCATGATGGAATTGAACCCATGCATGACGCCCTCCGTGCCGTAGGTCAGCGTGGCGGCGTGGTCCCCGAGGGTTGGCCCGCGGCCGAGGGGCTCGACCCCGTGGAGGCGCACCGGATCGTCGAGAAAAGCCGTGAAGATGCCCATGGCGTTGGAGCCGCCGCCGACACAGGCGACCACGTTGTCCGGCAATTCCCCGGTCATGGCCTGGAACTGGGCGCGGGCCTCGATGCCGACGACCCGCTGGAATTCGCGCACCATGAGCGGGAACGGGTGCGGCCCCACCACCGAGCCAATGCAGTAGATGCTGGAGACCGGGTCGACGAGGTACGCCTGGAAGGCGGAGTCCACGGCCTCCTTGAGCGTCTGCGCGCCGAAGGTCACCGGCACCACCTTGGCGCCAAGGATCTTCATCCGGAGGACATTGGGGTGCTGCTTGGCGATGTCCACGGCGCCCATGTGGATTTCGACCGGCAGGCCGAAGTAGGCCCCGGCCGTGGCGAGGGCCACGCCGTGCTGCCCGGCGCCGGTCTCGGCGATCAGCTTTTTCTTGCCGAGGAACTTCGCGAGCAGGGCCTCGCCCATGCAGTGGTTCAGCTTGTGGGCGCCGGTGTGGTTCAGGTCCTCCCGCTTGAGGTACAAGCGCGCCCCGTCGATCTCCTGGCTCAGGTTCTTGCAGTAGTACACGGGGGTCGGCCGGCCTTGGAAGTGCTCCCGGATCGAGCGAAGCTCACGGATAAAATCGTGGCTGCGACAGATCCGGTGGTACGCGTGGGTGATCTCATCCATCTGCTGCTGGAGCTGGGGCGGGATCATCGCGCCCCCGAACGGGCCAAAGAAGCCCTTGGCGTCGGGCTGCTGGCGATGGGAGGGAAGCGGGGTGGCGGGGTCGGCGGTCATGGGACGAGGGGAGGAGTTTTTCGGAGTGGGCGCCGGGCCGGATGGCCGGTGCCCGTGGAAGGCCCGAGCGCAATGGCAGTGGGGACAATTTCAACCCTAGAACGCGCGGTCGCGGCGCAAAACAATCCATGCGCCACAAGATCTGCGCACCGCGCTGGGGCGCGGTCGCGGCCGCCATAAGTGCCCGGGGCCGGACTCGAACCAGCACGGCTTTGCAGCCAAGGGATTTTAAGTCCCTTGCGTCTACCATTCCGCCACCCGGGCGCGGGTTTCGGCGGTGACTGTCAAGGCGCGGGCGGTGAGCGTCAACCCCCTTGGCGCGCGGGAAATGGGCCTTGCCCGGGGGGCCTCCCGCAACCACGTTGCGACCCTGTGAAAATCGGATTTCTCGGCGGGAGCTTCGACCCGGTGCACTTCGGCCACCTGCTGGCCGCCCAGGATGCGTACGAGCAATGCAAGCTCGACCGGCTCATCCTCGTGCCCGCGGCGCAGGCGCCGCTCAAGCCCAACGACATGCAGTCCACCGTCGAGGACCGGCTGGCCATGCTGCGGGCCGCGGTCGAGTGGGACAAGCGGTTCGAGATCTCCGACGTGGAGCTGCGCCGGGGCGGCGTGAGCTACTCCATCGACACGGCGCGGCACTTTCGCGCGCTCTACCCGAACGACGAACTTTATTGGATCATTGGCGGGGACCAGCTGCCGAAGCTGCACCTCTGGAAGGACATCACGGAGCTCGCCCGCCTGGTGGAGTTCATCTTCCTGGAGCGGCCGGGGCATCCGGGCAAGGCGGTGCCGGACATCCCCGGGCTCCGGTTGCGCCGCTGCGACGGCCATTTGCTCGCGATCAGCTCCACCGAGCTGCGCGAGCGGGTGAAGCGGGACCTGTCGCTCGACTATTTTGTGCCGCACAAGGCGATTGTATATATCCGCGAGCACCGTCTCTATCGCTGACATCCATGAAGGGAAAAAAACAAAACTCGCTGCAGCTGGTGAAACTCTGCTGCCGCGCCTTGGACGAAAAGAAGGCCGGGGACCTGCGCGTGCTCGACGTGAGCGCCCAGTCCTCGATCACCGACTTTCTGGTCCTGGCCACCGGAACCTCCGAGCCGCACCTGCGGGCGCTGCGCGTCGAACTCGAAAAGGCGATCGATTTGAGCCAGAACCGCATCCTCGGCATGGAAACCGCCCACGAAAGCGGCTGGATCGTGGTCGATATCTTCGACGTGATGGTGCACATCTTCACTGCCGACTCCCGGGCCAAGTATGGCTTGGAGAACCTCTGGAAGGATGCCGTGGAGGTGTCCGTGCCAATGCTTCTGGGCATCGAAAAACCGCGTAAACGGGCTGTGACCAAGAAAAAGACGAAGGCCGTGGCGAAAAAGGCGGTCAAGAAAGCGACTAAGAAGCGCAAGAAAACGTCGAAGTAATTGGCGTTTAACACTTTCTCTGAATAGCTGATCTGCCGTGCAAGTTAGTGATGGGGGCAACCCATCCACGGAGTCACCTGCCGCTATGTGACGCCCCTGATTCCCAATTGGCTGGATCACCTTGGTGGCCTCATCACCAGGGAGAGGATGGATTCCGCCAGAAAGTAGTACTGAAACCGGCTTGGCTGAACCCGGGTCGTTTCTGCGAATCCCGGTGTATTTCGGATGCCGAATTAACAGTATAATACGTTGTAAGATAATTTGTTAAATGCATAACGAATTGAGGCTATAGCAGTGGTCACGTTGTTAAATTTGCTAGAAAAGTGCCCATTTTGGCAAAAAATGCTTCCAATCGAATCGATGGCCCATAGGTGTGCTG
>CAIQKV010000041.1 GCA_903872505.1 uncultured Opitutia bacterium | reverse complement strand
GGAATGCAGGCGGGGACGCCTGCGCTACATATTTGAAATCACGGGTCGGGAGACCCGTGCCACGCCATGCAGGCCGGGAAACTCAGAACGTGTCGCCCTTCCAGCCCCACATGCCGCGGTTGACGTCGATGAACTTCACGTAGACGCGGTCGCGGTTGATGCCGAGGTGCTGCTCGATCAGCTCGCAGAGCGCCTGGCTGAGCCGCTTGGTCTTCCGGACCGGGAGGCCGATGCTCTTCAGCTCGAGGAAGGCGACCGGCTCGTCGTTGCCGGCGAAGAGCATGGCGGTGTCGGGTTCGAGCGCGACCATGACGAGCTCCTCGGGCTTGCCGAGTTCCAGGGCCACGAGGGCGGAGGCGCTGCGCAGGACGCTCTGCTTCGATTTCTTGCCGAGCGGCAGGTTCGTCTGGATTTTGAGGTAGGGCATGGTGGGGGAGGGTTGAGGTTTCGGCTCGGGCTGACGCCCGAAATTAATGCGAAAACCCTCGTCCCGCAAACCCCACCGCGAGAAACCCACCGGATCAGGCCAGCTCGGCCGCGAACTGCGCGAAAATCTCCGCCGGGGTGACGCCCCGCGCGCGGAGGCTGCGCAGGCTGAGTGCGTCATGGCGCTTGGCCAGCCGCTCGCCGCGGTCGTCGTTCATCAGCGGGCAGTGGTAAAACCGCGGTGCCGGCCGCCCGAGCGCGCGGAAGACCAGCAGCTGCCGGAACGTGCTCCGGATCAGGTCGGCGCCGCGCACGACCTCGGTGATCGCCATCTCCGCGTCGTCCACGGCGCAGGCGAGCTGGTAGCTGGGCACGTCATCCTTCCGCCACACCAGGAAGTCCCCGAAGTCGCGCCCGGCGGTGGCGCGCTGCTCGCCGCAGCGGCCGTCGGTGAACGCGAGTTCCTCGCCTTCGGGCACGCGCAGCCGCCAGTTGACGGTGATCGTCTCGCCGAGCGGCGGCAGCGGGGCGCCGGCCGGCGGGCGGAACTCCCGCGGGTAGACCGGCTCGTCGTCCGCGCCCGCGCCCTCGTGCGGCGCGCCGATGGCGTCGAGCACGTCGCGGCGCGACCGGGTGCAGGGGAAGATCAGCCCGGCGGCATGCAGCCGCTCGAGCGCCGCGCGGTAGTGCGCCCGCCGGCCGCTCTGGTTGTAGGGCGCGTGCGGCCCGCCGGTGTCCGGCCCCTCCTGCCAGCGGAAGCCGAGCCAGCGCAGGTCCTCGAGCATGGCGTCCACGAAATCCAGCCGGAAGCGCTGGGCGTCGAGGTCGTCGTTGCGCAGGACCAGCGTGCCGCCGGCGGCGCGCGCCCGTTCCGCGGCGACCCAGAAGGTGCGCGCGTGTCCCAGGTGCAGGAGCCCGGTGGGCGAGGGCGCGAGGCGTCCGCGGTAGGCGAGGGGCGGCATTTTTTGTGCGTGCGAATTACTGGCCGATGGTGGATCAAATGCCCATGGCAAAGTTGCTCTGCGTTTATTGCGCCTCCAGCGACCGGCTCGACCCCAAGTACGCCGCCGCGGCCACGGAGCTCGGCCACGCGATGGTCGCGCGCGGCTGGGGGCTCGTCTATGGCGGAGGCAAGTCCGGCCTGATGGGCGCGGTGGCCCGCGCGGTGAAGGCGCGCGGCGGGCACGTGATCGGCGTCATCCCCGAGTTCATGAAGGCGCGCGAGCTGGCTTACGACGAGGCGGACGAGCTGGTGACGGTGGTCACGCTGCGCGAGCGCAAGCTGCTGATGGAGGCCCGCGCCGACGCGTTCGTCACGCTGCCGGGCGGCTTCGGCACGCTGGAGGAGATCATGGAAATCCTCACCCTGCGGCAGCTCAACGTGGTGAAAAAGCCCTGCGTGTTCTTCAACCAGGACGGGTTCTACGACGACCTGCTGCGGCTCTTCGACCGGATGCTGCGCGACCAGTTCTTCAAGCCCTCGAACCTGCAGCTGTTCCGCGTCGCCACGACGGTGCCGGAGATTTTCACCCAGATCGAGGCGTCGGCCGGCGTGCACGCCGAGTCGAAGTGGTTCGAGACAAGGTAGAACCCGGAGTTCTTAAGCCGGAAGCCAGGAAACCAGGAATCGAACTCCAGCCTCCTTGGAAGTCCGCCCATCGCATGCATCGCACTGAAGTCCTGAAATTGCTCCGCGCGCATGCCGCGCGGCCGCTCGACGCGCACGAGGCAGCGATGACGGCGGACACGATCCGGTTCGTCGAAGCGCACCCGGACTGTTTCCTGCGTTCGCAGCTGAGCGGGCACCTGACCGGCTCGGCGTGGATCGTGGATGCGAAGCGCACGCGCACGCTGCTGACGCACCACCACCAGCTCGACAAGTGGCTGCAGCTCGGCGGCCACGCCGACGGCGACCCGGACCTGCGCGCGGTGGCGCTGCGCGAGGCGCGCGAGGAGAGCGGGTTGACGCGGCTGCGGCTGGAGGCGGACGAGCCGTTCGACGTGGACCGGCACCTCATCCCCGAGCGCAAGGGCGTGCCGGCGCACTATCACTACGACCTGCGTTTCATGATCGAGGCCGACCCGGCGGAGCCGTTGCAGATCTCCAGCGAGTCGAAGGACCTTGCGTGGGTCGAGGTGGCGCGCGTGCCCGAGCTCAATCGCGAGGAGTCGATGGCCCGGATGGTGCGGAAGACGCTCGCCAAGAGTTAGGGCCCAGTCCCGCGGCGACGGAGGAACCCGTCGCCAGCTCCCAATTCCCGGCTGGCGACTTCGGCGTGAGGCGGTATCCAATTTTGGAGCCCGTTTCCGCATGGGAATCGGCAGATTGCAAAATGCCAAATTCCCCGGCCCCGGCAAAATCCGGCGAACCCGTTCACGACCGCACTGCCGTGCATGTGCTGTCCGAGGCCGGCCAGTCCGCCTGGAAGATCGTCATCGGCGCCGGCGCCGCGGAGACGGAACGGCAGGCGGCGGCCGAACTGCGGCGATACCTGGCGGAAATCGGGGGTGCGGAGCTACCCATCGTCGTTGACGCTATCCCGCGGCAGCCGTCGGAGATCTGGGTGGGGCGCAGCGGCCGCTGGTCGTCATCCGCGCCCACGTTCCGGGCGGATCCGGCAGCGGAGTCGTTCCTGATCCAGACCGGCGCGGACCATCTGCTCATTGCCGGCGGCGGCCGCCGCGGGACGCTGTATGGCGTCTACACTTTTTTGGAAAAATACCTGGGCTGCCGGTGGTTCAGCTCGGAGGTCAGCCGGATTCCCCGACGCCGCCAGATTGCGATCGGCCCCATCGCCGATCGCCAGACGCCCGCACTGGAATATCGCGAGCCGCTTTGCTTCGAGGCGACGGATCCGGACTGGGCGGCGCGCAACAAGTGCAACGGGCACTTTCCGGCGTTCGCGTCCCGGCATGGCGGCGGCGTGAAATATGCCGGGCCGTTTGTCCACTCGTTCAACGACCTGGTGCCCGTCGAACAGCACTTCGCGGCGCACCCCGAGTATTTTTCCGAGGTGAACGGCGCCCGGCTGCGCAAGGAGACGCAGCTGTGCCTGTCCAATCCCGAGGTGTTGGCGCTCGCCCTGGGCAAGGTTCGGGACTGGCTCAAGGCCGAGCCGGCCGCGGCGATCGTGTCGGTGTCGCAGAACGACTGGGGTAATCCCTGCCAGTGTCCCGCGTGCCGGGCCGTCGATGCGGAGGAGGGCAATTTCAGCGGGAGCCTGATCCGGTTCGTGAACCGGATCGCCGAGGCCATTGAGCCGGACTACCCGCATGTGGCCATCGACACGCTCGCCTACCTCTACACCCGCCAAGCTCCGCGCCGGGTGCGCCCCCGGCACAACGTCATCGTCCGGCTCTGCAGCATCGAAAGCTGCTTTTCCCACCCGTTGGAAAGTTGCGGGGAGACGATGCTGTTCAAGGACCGCGCCGGCACCGGGGCCACGTTTGCCGGGGATCTGGCGGCGTGGGGCCGCATCTGCGACCGGGTGTACGTCTGGGATTACGTCACGAACTTTGCCAATTACGTCCTGCCGTTTCCGAACCTGGGGGTGCTGGCGGCCAATCTCCGCCTGTTTGCCCGCAACCACGTGAAAGGCGTGTTCGAGCACGGGGCCAATCCACCGGGCGGAGGCGGGGAGTTCTCGGCCTTGCGGGCCTGGTTGCTGGCCAAGCTGCTGTGGGCCCCGTCAGCCGACGAGCACGCGTTGCTCAAGGAGTTCCTCACCGGGTTCTACGGCCGCGGAGGGGAACCTTTGCTGCGGTATGTCATGGCCCTGATCCAGCTGGTGGAGTCCCAAAACCTGCATGCCAGCTGCTACGACCGGCCGGACAGCGCCTACCTGACGCCGGAGTTGCTGGCGTTGGCCGAGGCGTGTTTCGACGAGGCCGAAGCGGTGGCGGACGACGCGGCCGTGCTGGCACGGATCAAACGGGAGCGCTTGCCGATCCGCTTTGCCCGGCTGGCCGCGCTGCCGCTGGATGCGCCGGACCGCGAGGTCCGCCTGGATAAATTTGCGGCGGAGGCCGCGGCCGCCGGGATCACCCAATTGGCGGAGCACGTCCCGTTGGAGCGGACGCTGGGCTACCTCCGCCGGGGCATCCATCTCACCCATTTCGCCCGCTACGCCGGCGGCTGGAGCCCGCTCGACAACCCGTGGCCGGCGGGTGCGACGCATGTTTTACCAACCTCGCCAAGCCGGGGCGGTTCATCGTAATGTTCACATCAGATGCACATTCCAGAAATCGATGAGCCAACCAAGTTAAGTGGCCCTTTTTGGATCACGCTTTGCTTGGTTGAAGCTGCGTTCTGCTGGCTATTCACACCTTGGGTTTGGGACTACCCAGTGTGGTACCGGATTATCGGTGCCGTGTTGATTCCTTTTCTTGCGGCGATGACGATCTACTGCACCACGATGTTCGTTGTCTCCCTGATTCACAACTTTCGCTCTCAGCGGCAGACGTTTGCCTTGTTTTCGTTGGCAATTGTAGTTGGTGGGCTGGTGGTCGCATTTGCATGGGTCATGTCTGGCTTTCGTACTGTGCCTGAGAGCGCAGTCTTTACGGCAGGCTTTCTAGCAAATGGGCTATTTATCTTCCTGAACCGGAGGCGGCATCTTTCTTCCGAAAGTTCGAAGACTAGTGAATCTGAGTTCCGCCCCTAACTTGCCCACCAATCGGCGTAGGTAACCCGGCCGCGAACGACTGACATCAACAATCCACCATGCCACCTTCTGAAAAAGACGCCCCCGGTGTCATCGCGCTTCCGCCGTTGATTTTCCTGACCGTGCTGGTGATCGGGGTCGCGGCGCATTTGCTGTTTCCGGTGGCGATCTTGCCGCACCTGCCGTGGCGGATTCTGGGCGCGGTGCTCGCGCTGACCGCGGGCACCATCGCGCTGTCGGCCCGGGCGCAGATGAAACGGGCGGGCACCAACATCCACCCGACCCTGCCCGCGACGGCGATCGTCACCGGCGGGCCCTACCGGTTCACCCGTAACCCGATGTACCTCTCGCTGTGCCTGCTGAACCTGGGCATCGGCCTGCTGCTGTGCGATCTCATCCCGGTGCTGCTGACGCTCGTGCTCGCCACGGTCCTCCAAACCGGGGTGATCGTCCGCGAGGAGCGCTACCTCGAGGCCAAGTTCGGCGAAGTCTACTCAAGCTACCGGCGCCGCGTCCGGCGCTGGCTGTAGGTGCGGGTCGCCAGTGATTAAACCCAAGGAAAAACCACCTCTGCAGCCATGCGCATAAAATTTATCCTCATGCTGGTGCCCAGCATGATTGCCCTGAGTAACTTGGCCGCTGCCTCGCCGGATCCCCGTGCCGTTGCAGAGAGCAAGGGGGTGCCCGCGTCACTCGCCTATGGACTGATCATCGACAATACGGCACCAGCGCGGAGTTGCCTCGAAACGTTCATTGCCACCGGGCGGACGTTCATCGAAGGCAACGCACCTGCGGATCAAACGTTCATCGTCAGGTACGTCAACCGGGACAACGTCACACTGGAGCAAGGCTTCACCAGCAAGAATAAGGATCTGACAGACACACTGGATGACATGTATTCACAGGGCGGGTTGGCTGACCTGCTTGATGCGGTTTACCTGTCCGCGGAGATGGTGGCCGAGCATGAAAAGACCGGCAAGGGCATGCGGGAAAACTCTGCGTTGGTTTTGCTCACCACGGGGGCGAACGTGGACAGCTTTTACCGGCTCGACCAGGTGCAGGCCAAGTTGCGCGAGAAACACATCAGGGTATATGTGATCGGCTTTCCCAAATTCTTGGAATCACCGGACGGCAAGGCTGAGACCGCCGCAGTTGAACTCTGCAAGCAACTGGCCGCGGATGGGCGGGCATATTTTCCCTCTTCGGAAACTGAAGCGAAGCAGGCGGCCAGGGAGATACTCGGGCAAATGCATGCGCAAACAGCGGGGGCCCAAAAATGATGAAGGAGCCCACTTCACCGACATGCCAAACGGCGTGGTGCGCCGTGGTTCGCCGGTGGCTGTGACCGCGCACGGCGCAATGCGCAGTTGAGGATCCGGGGTGACTCGTTGTAACCTGCGTCCCGATATGATCTGGGCCAAGGCCATGGCGGTGTTCGTGGTGATCGCGCTGGTGGAAACGCTGCACGGCATCCTGCGCGTCAAATACCTGAACCGGCCCCTCGGCGACCGACGGGCCCGGCAACTGGGCGTCTTCACCGGTTCGGTGCTCATTCTCGTCATCGCGTGGCTGACGGTGCCATGGCTGGGCGTCGGCACGGGTGGCGAGGCGCTGGCGGTCGGCATGCTGTGGATGCTCCTGATGCTCGGATTCGAATTCGCGATCGGCCGGCTGGTCTTTCATTTCCCGTGGCCGCGGATTTTGCGGGAATTCGACCCGACCCAGGGAGGTTTTCTGGTCCTCGGGATGCTCGTCCTGCTGTTTGCGCCGCTGCTCGTGGCCACGCTCCGGGGCATCCTGTAGGACGCATTTGGCGTCCCACGCGCCCGGCCCAGCTGGCGGAGGCGACGGCGCTGAGCGCAGCGGCTACCGCCAGAGGCCGACCAGGTCGTCCTTGCGGACCCAGCCCGTCTGGCCGTTGTCAAAAGCCAGCCGGCGCCAGTCGATGAATTCCTTGTCCACGAGGGCGACGCTGCCGGCGGGGAGCGGGGTGGTTTTTTGGGAGGTATCGGCCTCGGTCGGGATTGAGCGCAGCACGCCGGCGCGCCAGACGATGACCGCGCTGGCGTCGGCGGTTTCCCCGTACGCGCGCAGGCCGAGTACCGCGGTGACGGCGAGCAGCACGCCGAGCAGCAGCGCGGTGAACGCACCCCAGCGGCGGAGGCGCGACGGCGAGCGGTAGGCGCCGAAAATCAGCAGGCCGAGCGCGAA
This sequence comes from uncultured Opitutia bacterium, assembly GCA_903872505.1. GTDB lineage: Bacteria > Verrucomicrobiota > Verrucomicrobiia > Opitutales > Opitutaceae > Opi-474. Next base: position 2,823 of record CAIQKV010000041.1, on the reverse strand, counting down.
GGCCACGAGGGCGGAGGCGGCGAGGAGCCAGCCCTGCCAGCCGCCGGGCGAGGCGAGCAGCGCGAGGGATTGCAGCGGGCCCGGGTGGGCAAAGGCGGCGAGCGGCGCGGGCAGGTAGCCGGATTTTTCCGCGGCGAGGGCGAACTGCCAGCGGATCCGCTCGCTGGCCGGTTGTTGGACGAACGCGGCGGTGGCGTGCGCCATGGCGAGGTCCCAGCGGTCCTGCTGGGCGAGCGCAAGCGAGAGGTTGTGCCGCGCGCCCGGGTCGGAGGGATCCTTCGCGACGGCGGCGGACCAGGTTTTTTCGGCGGCGGAAAAATCGCCGCGGCGGTAGGCGGCCGCGGCATCCTCGGCGCGCAGCGACGGGGTGAGCATGGCGGCGAGGGCGAGCGCGAAGAAGAACGGCAGCAGGTTGCGCGGCTGCAGCGCGGCGAACGGCGAAAAGCCCGGCACGCGCTTGGTGGCGAGGGCGGCGGCGGCGCGGTCCACCCAGTCGGCGGGCAGGCCGGGATTGGCGCAGTAGAGCGCGCGGTCGGCCTCGGTCCAGAGCCCGGCCCAGGTGGCGTCGCCCAGCGCGGCGGGCGGCGGGGCGGCGTGCACGATGTCCCAGAGCACGGCGGCGTCGTGCTGCCAGGCGAGCAGCAGGGCGGGGCGGTCGGCTTCTCCCGCATTGCGGAGCAGTGTGAGCGTGGCGGCGAGCCGGGCGAGGGCCTCGCGGCGCGGGCGCACGGGATCGGTCTGCCAGGCGCGTTGCACGGCAAGCCAACTCCAGAAGAGCGCGAACGCGGCGAACGGCGCGGCCAGCACGGCGGCGAGTTGATTGGTGCCGAGCGGCGGGAACACGCGGCCGGTGGACGGGAGCGGGTCGCGCGGGATGCCGGCGGGCGCCGCGGGGACCTCGGTGGGCGGGGCCGGCGGGGGCGTCTCGGCCGGCGCGACGGGGTTGAAGATCTGCGGGGTGGCGCCCGGGCTGGCGGCCGCCGACGGTGTGACGGTGACGCGGGTGCGCAGCACGACGAGCGTCTTGTACTCGCCGGCCTTCGGGTCGAAGAAGGTGAAGTTGACCGGGCCGAGCGTGTAGGTGCCGGGCCGGGTGGGCACGAGCACGACGTCCTCGGCGAGCGTGACGTCGAAGAGCTTGCCCTCGGCGGGCGTGCGCCGGGCCTTCGGCTGGACGACCGAGAAGTCCTTCGAGACCTCGCGCTGCGGCAGGCCGGCGATGTCGGGCCAGTTGCCGGAGCCGCTGAGCTCGAGGGTCCACGTGATGGGCTCGCCGACGGCGGCGGTGGCGGGCACGACCTTGGAGGCGAGCCGGAACTGGCCGACGGCGCCGGTGAAGTCCGCAGGGGCCCCGGGCAGCGGGCGCACGGTGAGCTCGGGACGACCCGTGGTCACGGTCAGGTCCTCGACGCGCTGCTGCTGGAAGAGCCCGAAGCCGATGCTGCCGGTGGAAATGCGCACGACCTGGCTGGCGGGGTTGAGCGTGAGCGGGCCGGGCGCCTTGGCGTACGCGCGGGTTTTGTAGATGATGTTGATCCGCGCCTCGCCGTTGAGGTCCACCTCCGCGGGCTCGGGCTTGGACCAGTCCTCGACGATCAGCGGGACGGGGTTCCAGTCGAGGTTGCTGGCGAGCTGGTTGAAGCTGCGGCGCGCGGCGTCCAGGGTGTAGGTCAGGGAAAACACCTCGCCGGCCCAGACGGTGGCCGCGCCGGGCATGAGCCGGGAGTTGACGGTGGAGTCGGGGATCACCCGCGGGGCGCCGCCGGTGAACGCGGCGACCTCGCGCGGGCCCTTGGTGGTCTTCACGACGAAGGCCGGGATGTGCAGCGTGACGCCGGCGCGGCGGGCGCGGGAGTTGTAGGTGAGGATGGTGGTCTGCGAGGAGGCGCCGAGGCTGATGTTGATCTGCGAGGAGGTGCCGGTGAGCGTGAGCACCGAGTCCTCGACCGGCGGCAGCTTCGGGTCGCCGTCGGGCTTGCAGTCCTCGAACACGAGCTGGAGGTCGGAGGAGTCCTCCACGGCCTCCCAGTGCACGGACTGGGCGCGCGCCGCGGTGAAGGCGAGGGAGAGCAGGGCGAGGGCGAGGAAACGGCGCATGGGGTTCACCAGTCTTTGGCGGTCTTGGCCGGCTTGGCCTTGGCGTGGGGGTCCATCATTTGGAAAAGTTCGGCGGGGGAGTCCGAGTTGCGGAGCTGGTCGAGCTTCTGCAGCGGCAGCGCCAGCGACGGATCCCGGGGCTGTTTCTCCGATTCTTTCTTCTCGGGCACGCCGCCGACCTTCTGGTTCTCATGCGACGGCGGCGGCTCGTGCTCCTTCATGTCGCCGAACGCGGACGGCTTCTTTTCCGTCGAGCCCGGCTTCTGGTTCTCAGGGTTGTTTTTCTGCTGCTGCTGGTCCTTCGGCTGCTGCGACTCCTTGTTCTGCTGGTCCTTCGAATCCTGCTGCTGCTGGTCCTGTTTTTTTTGATCCTGGTTTTGCTGGTCCTGGTTTTGCTGCTGCTGGTGATTCTGCGGCGGCTTTTTCTCCTCGGGCTGGGTGAGCAGCTCCTCGAGCTCCGCGCGGAGCTTGGGCCAGTCGGCGGTCTTGGGATTCAGGGCGGCGCCGAGGTCGACGGCGGCGAGCGCGTCGTGGACGGGGCCCCCGGGCACCGGGCGCTGGTCGTCCTGGAGGCGCCGGCCCCAGGTGACGGTTTCGCGCGCCATCTCGGCCCAGTCGCGCGCGGTGCGGTCGTCCTTGACGGAGAGGCGGCCGACGAGCTTCGCGAGCGGGGCGGCGCCCTCCTCGGCGGCGCGCAGCGCGGCGGGAAGGCCGGTGGCGAGCAGG
>CAIQKV010000040.1:0-32500 GCA_903872505.1 uncultured Opitutia bacterium | reverse complement strand
AAGAGTTAAGAACCTAGTGATTCTTGAACTACTGAATGCTGTGAGCCGAAGCTCACATTCTATTCTTTGTTTGGAATTGTTGATTGGGGGTCCCAATCAATCGCACAAAGTAAATTTCAAAGAGCCTTCCGATTAGGGAAAGAGTTTCAGCAAGGATTCTTTCAGAAGCTCCGTCAACACATTTTCCAAAAATTTCTTTTTGGACTAGCCGCCGGCGCTTTTTCCTCTGCCCATCTTCCTCACCGCTGCCCCATTTCTGAGACCGGGATGAATCGAAGGGAGCGGAAACATGTTTGCTGTGGTTCCTGATACAAGGCCTATTTTGGATATTATCCATCCATAGGTTGTACACGTTATATACCAACTAGATACAAACTATTGAATTGGACATTTGGCACCGCATCTCGGCATCGGTTTGCGGCGTTCGCAATCCCTGGGGCGGCAATCTTCCCTCTGCGCTTAAGTAATATCTACTATTTGGATACATAGTGTGGCAACGAGACTCCGCTCCCTGCGTTTTTCTAATGGTTTCCGCCACCGGCCGGCGGCGGAAATCAGGGGGATTTTTCGACTTCGCGAAATCTTGGCGCCTTGCCACGCCCCAAAAGGCATCCACAATGTCGGATCGTCCGGTATTGGCGGCCTGGCGATCCAGCAGTTGGCAGACTGGCTTTGCCCTGAAAGCGCGCCTCCCGTGGTGGCAACCGACAGCGATGGAATCATCAGGCAGTCCCTGAGACACACGGGAGGTTATTGTAGTTACCGCGCACTCCTACCCAAAAGGGCCCCCCAAGAGTTGCTGATTGTAGCCACACTCAGTTGCACAGTCTAGGCATCTGAACTTCTGGGCAAAACTACCTCCCCCAGTGCTTTGATCCCGACAACTCAGAAACATGATTTATTCAGGTTATATGGGCGTTTTTACGACAAATAGCCTGTTTTTTGCCTATTTTATGACAATATTCCCCAATTCCATGAGAACTAATCAACGCGACCGATTTAGTAATTCGGAGGTTCTGGTCTCATGTTATAAACTAGGGTGTTTTTTGATGATTTCATGCTATTTCCGCATCAAATTCAATGATTGCCATGAGAATTTAAATCGTTTTGAACGACATGCCCTGTTTTCCTACTAACTCCCCGACCATTCAACCCAACCAAGGCATTCTTTGGACCTAAAACAGATCAAACAAATCATCGAGCTCATGAAGCGCTCCGAGCTGAGTGAGTTCGCGGTGGAGGAAGAGGGATTTAAGCTTAAGATTCGACGTGGTGGCAATGGATTGCCCGTTATTTCCGCTGGGCGCGGGTCTAACTCCCCATTCCCGGTGGTCGAGGCTGTGGCTGCACCCCAGCCGTCTGCGTCGGGTTCCGCCTCCCCTGCCACCCCATTGGGTCATGCCAAGGAAGAGGAAGGCGTAATCTACGTTAAATCACCGATGGTTGGGACTTTCTATCGCGCAGCTTCCCCTGAGAGCAAACCATTCGCAGAGGCTGGCACCAAGGTCGTTGAAAACACCGTGGTCTGCATCATCGAGGCCATGAAAATCATGAACGAGATCCAGGCGGAGGTCAAAGGGACTGTCGTCGAGGCTCTCGTCGAAAACGGTCAGCCGGTCGAATACGGCCAGCGCCTATTTAAGGTAAAGCAGGGCTGATCCGCACCGATGCCTCCGAGTCCGCCGCAGGCCAGCCGCAAAGCTCGTCCTGCCCCGCGCCGACCCGGAGTCAGACTACCGCATTCCACATGATTCAGAAAATCCTCATCGCGAACCGCGGTGAAATCGCCCTTCGTATCGTTCGAGCATGCCGTGAGTTAGGCATCAAAACCCTCGCTGTTTACTCCGAAGCTGACGTCCAGTCGCTGCACGTCCAACTGGCGGACGAGGCGATCTGCATCGGTGGACCGAAGAGCGCCGACAGTTACCTCCGGGCCGACCGCATCATCAGCGCAGCCGAGATCGCCGATGTTGACGCCATTCACCCCGGTTACGGTTTCCTTTCCGAAAACGCCAAGTTTGCCGAGCAATGTGAGTCGTGTAACATCAAGTTCATCGGACCAAAGTCGAAGTCCATCAAGATGATGGGTGACAAGGCCGTTGCCAAGGACACCGTCAGGAAGGCCGGCGTTCCCATTGTGCCGGGATCCGACGGCCCGATCGAAAATGAGACGGAAGCGGTGAAGATCGCCCGCAAGATCGGCTATCCGGTCATCATCAAGGCGGTTGCCGGCGGTGGCGGCCGCGGTATGCGCATCGCGCACAACGACATTTCCTTTGCCAAGGAATACCACGTCGCCCGCAACGAGGCCGAGAAAGCCTTCGGCAACGGCGCAGTCTACATTGAGCGCTACATCGAAAAGCCGCGCCACATCGAGTTCCAGATCCTCGCCGACTCCCACGGCAAGGTCCTCCACCTGGGCGAGCGCGACTGCTCCGTCCAGCGCCGCCACCAGAAGCTCATCGAGGAGTCGCCTTCCCCCTTTCTCAGCTCGGACCTCCGGAAAAAAATGGGCAAGGCCGCGGTGCGCGCCGCCGAGGCCGCCGCCTACGAGAATGCCGGCACGATCGAGTTCCTCGTCGATGCCAAGGGCAATTTTTACTTCATCGAGATGAACACCCGCATCCAAGTGGAGCATCCTGTCACCGAGGAGTGCACCGGGATCGACCTCATCAAGCAGCAGATCCTCGTCGCCAACGGCGAAAAGCTCTCGTTCGACCAGGGCGACATCAAGTTCGAGAAGCACGCCATCGAGTGCCGGATCAACGCCGAGGATCCCTCGCGCAACTTTGCCCCGTCGCCCGGGACGATCGGCCTCTACTACGCCCCCGGCGGTCACGGCGTCCGCGTCGACTCGCATGCCTACAGCGGCTATGTGATCCCGTCGCATTACGACTCGATGATCGGCAAGCTGATCTGCTTCGGCACCACGCGGAAGGTCGCCCTCGAGCGCATCTATCGCGCCTTGAGCGAGTACATCATCCGCGGCGTCAAAACCACCATCCCCCTGCACAAGGCGATCATGGCCGACCCCGTCTTCATCGAGGGCAAGGCCACCACGGCCTACATGGAGGACTTCATGAGCCGGACGCCTCCCGACCTGTTTTCCTAAGGCGCACCGCGCCTTAGCTCCCGCCTGCAACCGGGCCGGCGTCACCCGCCGGCCTTTTCGGGCCCGCACCTAAGCCGGCCGGGTCAAAACCACGTCGCTCCATTCGCCCAGGGTGCGCGACTTGATCGCCCAGCCCGGTGCCACCGCGGCAAAAGTTTTCTTCACCTGCGCGCATTCCGCGGCCAGGATTCCGCTCAGCACCAGCGTTCCCCCGGGCGCCACCGCGGCAACCAGCTCCCGCGCAAAGCGTATCAGCACGTCGGCCAGGATATTGGCCAGGACCACCTCGGCGGTGCGGCCTTCCAGCCCGGTCACCAAGTCGGCCAGGCAGAACTGCACCCGGCCCTCGAGATCGTTGAGTTTCGCGTTCTCCTCGCTGACCCGCACCGCCTCGGGGTCGTTGTCGAATCCGATGATCTCGCCAAAACCCAGCTTCGCGGCTGACAGGGCGAGGATTCCCGACCCGCATCCGGCATCAATCACCCGCCGCCGGGACCCGCCTGTACCCGGCGACTCCCGCTTGGGATCAAGGGAGGCCAGACGCTCCACGCACAGCCGCGTCGTTTCGTGATTCCCGGTGCCAAAAGCCATTCCCGGATCGAGCCAAAGCACCTCGTCGCCTGGCGGCAAAGTGAACATCCCTCGTTCCCAAATCGGGACCCAATGCAGCCGACCAAATTGCCAGGCTTTGAAATGGGCCTTGTAGCTGTCGCGCCAATCGCCGTCAGCCAGCACCCGCAGGTCCGGGCCGGCCAGCGGGAGATCCGGCAGCAACGGACTCAGTTCGCTCCAGCGGCTTTTGGCCTCGGTTTCGTTGGCGAAGATTCCGACCACCCAGGCGCGCCGGGCGACCGCGTCTTCCAACAGGCTCCAGCCCTCGAGGCCCAGTTCCAGCAGCACCTCGTCCGTCTCATCGGCACGGCCGGCAGGAATCTCGATCCGGATTTCGCACAGGTCCATGGCTGAACGTTCCCCGGCGCCGGATCCGCCGCAACCTCAATCCGGTCACGCCGCGCCGCGCTGTTCGCGGTACTCGCGCGGGCTCAGGCCCGCCGCCGTCCGGATGGTCTTGTTGAAAAAATGCAGGTCCGGCAGGCCCACCTCGCCCGCGATCGTCTTCACGGTGAGCGTGGTGTGGGCGAGCAGGTGCAGCGCGCGCTCCACCCGGCGCTGCCGGATGTAGCCCTCGACCGTCACGCCAAACTGCGCCCGGAAGAGGCGCGTGAGGTGGTTGTGCGAGATTTCCGCGCGCCGGGCGATCGCCGGGATCTCCAGCGGCTGGGAAAGCATGAGCTCGATGTCGCGCACGGCCTGGCTGAGCGCCGGATGCAACCGTTTGTGCGGCGCGCGCTCGGCGAGCGGCTGTCCGGCCAGCTGCCAGAGCACGTCCCACAGCCGCACGGAGGCGCGGCACGGCTGCGCGGGCAGCCAGCCGGCCGCTTCCTCCACGGCCCGGGTGAGGGGGCCAAACACGTCACCCATGTCCTGCATCGCCGGCATTGCGACTAAGTCGCCACCTTCGGGCAGGCGGAAGTGCGCGAACACATGGCGGGACTCGCCGTGAAACCGGTAGGTGATCCGCGTGTTCGGTGGCGTGATCCCCGCCCACCGGGGGGCGATGGCGAACTCGCGGCCGTCGATGGTGACCGTGCCATCGTAGCTGTACAGGTGCAGGCTCCAAAGTTCGGGCAGCTGGAACTCCTCGACCGCGTGGGTGCGGCCGTGCACGGCGCGGCCGGCTTGCACCAGCCGGGGTGGATTCTTCAGCGGCATCTGCCAGACGGCGGCGTCCATGCAGAAAAATCAGCGCTCGCTAAGCCGCGCGATGACCGCGGGCAGCAGCGCGTGTTCGGCCGCGTGGATCCTCGCCGTCAGAGACTCAAGCGTGTCACCTGGCTCCACGCGCACCGCCGCCTGGTCAAGGATTGGGCCGCCGTCCACCTCAGTCGTGACGGCGTGGACCGTGCAGCCGGTGACTTTCACCCCGCGCCGATACGCCTGACCGATGGCGTCCAGTCCCGGGAAACTCGGCAGCAGGCTCGGATGGAGATTGATGATCTTGCCAGCAAACGCATTCAGGAAACCCGGCTTCAGCACGCGCATGAAGCCGGCGAGCACGACCAGGTCGGGCTTGGCTGCGCTGACCGCCGCGATGAACCGCGCCTCGCCTTCCCCCTCCAGCTTGGTCTTGAACGGCGCCGGATCCACAAACGCCGCCGGCACGCCGAAGCGTGCGCCCAGCGCGAGAATCCCCGCCTCCGGCCGGTCGGAAAAGATCTGCACCACGCGGGCCCGGCCGAGCCGGCCAGCCTGCTGCGCCGCGAGGATGGCCTCGGCGTTGGAGCCGCGCCCGGAGCCTAGAATGACAACGCGCATGGTTTTCAAAGTTTTCCGGCCGCCTTCATTTTCTCGATGAGCGCCGTGGTGCTGTGGCCCGGCAGGAAAGGCACGAACTTGATCTCCGCCCCCACTTCCTCCAAGGCTTGCCGCTCTTCTGGATTGAGCTTTTCGGGTGTGTAGTCGCCCGCCTTGCAGTAGACATCGGGCCGCAGCGCGCGGATCTCCCGTGTCAGCCGCGGCTCGTGGAAGATCACGACGCCGTCCACCTCGGCCAGCGCCGCGAGGGCCCGGGCCCGCTCCGCCTCATTCTGGATGGGCCGCGTTGGACCCTTGATCGCCCGGACACTCGCATCGCTGTTGATGGCCACGAACAACGTGTCGCCCTGCGCGCGCGCCGCCGCGAGCGAATGCCGGTGCCCCGGGTGCAACAGGTCAAAGACCCCGTTGGTCAGCACCACGCGCTTGCCGGAGGCCCGGAACGCCTCGCGCGCCGCGACGGCGTCCGGCAGGCTGAGGAGCTTGGTATTTTCCAGTTTCACCAAAACGTCGAAGGTCGCACGCCGTTCCGCCGTTGTAAATTAACTTTCCCTCGCCTTGATTTCCCGCTGTACCCCGCCCCATGAAATACCGCCTTGGCTTGGTCGTTCTCTCGCTGGTCCTTTCGCTCCTCATCGGCCTCACGCTCCGCCGCGGCCGGGGTACGGCCGCCGCCGGCCCGCACCGCCCCGTGATCGGCTTCTCGATGGACACGCTCAAGGAGGAGCGCTGGCAGCGCGACAAGGAGCTGTTCACCGCCCGCTGCCAGGAACTCGGCGTCGACGTGCTCGTCCAGTCCGCCAACAGCGACGATGTCCGCCAGGTCAAGGACGTGGAGGCCCTGATCAGCAACCGGGTCGACGCGCTCGTCATCATCCCCCACGACGGCGCCGCGATGGCCAAGGCCGTGCGCCTGGCCCACGAGGCCGGCATCCCGGTCCTCTCCTACGACCGGCTGATCACGGGCTGCGACCTCGATCTCTACGTCGCGTTCGACAACGTCCGGGTCGGCGAACTGCAGGCCCAGTACCTCGTCGATGCCTTTCGCGGCCGCCATTGCCGCCTCGTGCGCATCTACGGGTCGAAGACCGACCACAACGCCTTCATGTTCAAGGAGGGCCAGGACCGGGTCCTCGCCCCGCTCATCGCCAGCGGCGCGTTCGAGGTCGTGCACGAGGACTGGGCCGACGACTGGCGCCCGGAGAACGCGAAAAAAATCACCAACGCCGCGATCACCCGGGCCGGCCGGAATATCGACGCCGTGCTCGTGTCCAACGACGGCACCGCCGGCGGGTGCATCCAGGCCCTGCTCGAGGAGGGCCTGGCCGGCCAGATCGTCGTCACTGGGCAGGACGCCGACCTCTCCGCCTGCCAGCGCATCGCGCGCGGCACGCAGGCCATGACCATCTACAAGCCGCTGAAAAACCTGACCCGCACCGCCGCCGAATTCGCGAACAAGCTGGCCCGCCGTCAGACCATCGTGACCCACGACGACATCGACAACGGCCAGGTGAAGGTGCCCGCCGTCCTGCTCACGGTCGTCACCGTCACCAAGGACAACCTAGAGTCCACCGTCATCGCCGACGGCGTGCACGCCCGGGACGCCGTCTTCCCAAAATAATGCCGGCCCTGCTCGAAGCCCGTTCCATCACGAAGCGCTTTCCGGGCGTCACCGCGCTGCGCGAGGTCAGCTTCGACCTGCGCCCCGGCGAGATCCACGCCCTGTGCGGCGAGAACGGCGCGGGCAAGTCCACGCTCATCAAGCTCCTCTCCGGCCTGCACCCGCACGGCAGCTACGAGGGGGAGCTCTTCCTTGACGGCGCCCCCGCGCAGTTCGGCTCCATCGCCGACGCCCAGCGCCACGGGCTGGCGGTCATCTACCAGGAACTGGCTCTGGTCGACGAGCTGAGCGTCGCGGAAAACCTTTTTCTCGGCTGCGAGCACCGGCGGGGCGCGCTCATCGACTGGGACGCGACCTGGCGGGAGGCGCGCACGCTGCTCGCCCGGGTCGGCCTCGACGTCGCGCCCGACACGCCCGTCAGCGAGCTCGGGGTCGGCAGCCGGCAGCTGGTCGAGATCGCCAAGGCGCTCGGCAAGGAGGCCCGCGTCCTGATTCTCGACGAACCCACGGCCGCGCTCGCCGAGCGGGAGGTCGCCACGCTGCTCGACCTGCTGCGCGAATTCCGCCGCCGCGGCATCGCCTGCATCTATGTCTCCCACAAGCTCGACGAGGTGTTCGCCATCGCCGACCGCATCACCGTGCTGCGCGACGGCGCCACCATCACCACGCTCGCGACGCCGGCCACCAGCAAGTCCGAGGTCATCCGCGCGATGGTGGGCCGGGAAATCACCGAGCTCTTCCCCCGGCACGCCGCACATCCCGGCGAGATCCGGCTCCGCGTCGAGGACCTGAGCGTCGCCGCCGAACGCGGTGGGCCGGCCCGGCTGCACCACGTTTCTTTCGCGGTCCGGGCCGGCGAGGTGCTCGGCGTCGGCGGACTGATGGGCGCCGGCCGCACCGAGCTGCTCATGCATCTGTTCGGCGCCTGGGGCGTCCGGCTGGGCGGCCGCGTGCAACTCGGGGGCCGGCCGCTGGCCGCCGCCTCGCCGGCGGCCGCCCTGGCCGCGGGCCTGGTGCTCGCCAGCGAGGACCGCAAGCGCTACGGCCTCATCCTCGGCGAGAGCATCGGGTTCAATCTCTCGCTCTCCTCCATCACCCGCCTGCGCCGCGGGGCGCTGATCGACGACGAGCGCGAGGCACACGCCAACCAGGGGCTGTTCAACTCGCTGCGCGTGAAAGCCCCGTCGCTCGAGACGGTGGTCGGCACGCTCTCGGGCGGCAACCAGCAGAAGGTCGTCCTGGGCAAGGCGCTGATGACCGGGCCGCGCGTGGTGTTCCTCGACGAGCCGACGCGCGGCATCGACGTCGGCGCAAAGATCGAGGTCTACGCGCTCATCAACGAGCTCACTGCGCAGGGGAAGGCCGTGGTGCTCGTCTCCAGCGAGCTGCCCGAGCTCATGGGGATGAGCGACCGCATCCTCATGCTGCACGAAGGCCGCATCGGCGGCATGTTCACCCGGGCGGAAGCCACGCCCGAGCGGCTGCTCGCCGCCGCCATGGGCCGCACGCCGGCCGCCGCCTGACCATGAAGAGCAAGCTCACCCTCCGCGATTTCTCCCTGCTACTCAGCCTGCTGGCGATCGGCGGGTTCTTCGCAATCGCGGCGCCGCAGTTTCTCTCCGCGCGCAATCTTTCCATGCTGACGGTGGAGCTGGCGATCACCGCCACGCTCGCGCTCGGCATGCTGCTCGTGATCCTGCCCGGGCATATCGACCTGTCGGTCGGCAGCGGCGTCGGGCTCATGGGCGGCATCGCCACTGTGCTGATCATCCACCACGGCTGGCCCGCCTGGGCGGCGATGGCGGGCAGCGGGCTGGTCGCCCTCGTCCTCTGGATGGCGATGGGCGCGCTGATCATCCGGCAGCGTATCCCGGCCTTCATCATTACGCTCGGCGGCCTGCTGATCTTCAAGGGTGCCTTCTGGCTCGTGATCGGCAGCCACACCATCCCGGTCGTCGCGGGCGGCTCGAGCAACCTCTACTCGCTGCTCACGACCTTCTTCCTTTCGCCCGCGGCCAGCGCCGTGCTGGTGACCCTCGTGTTTGCCGGGCTCGTCATCCTCAACCTGCGCGCCCGGCGACGGCGCGCGGCCCTGGGCTTCGCCGTGGACGACGCCGAGGTGGCGTTCCTGAAGCTCTTTGTCACCGCCCAGGGCCTGTTGTTGTTCGTGCTCACGGTGAACCAGTTTCGCGGCATCCCGCTGCCCGTCGTGATCCTCGGCACCGTGGCCCTGGTCATCCAGGTCATCACGCGGCACACGCCGTTCGGCCGCCACCTCTACGCCATCGGCGGCAACGAGGAGGCGGCGTTCGTCTCCGGCGTGCCGGTGCCGCGCACGGTCATCGGGGCCTTCACCCTGCTGGGCGGCATCGTGGCCGTGACGGGCTTCATGCAGACGGCCTACGCCGGCGCCACGACCACGACTGTCGGCGACTCGATGGAGCTCGACGCGATCGCCGCGTGCGTCATCGGCGGCACCAGCCTGCGCGGCGGGCGCGGCACGGTGCTCGGCGTGCTCTTCGGCGCCCTGATCATGGCCAGCCTGCTCAACGGCATGACGCTCCTCGCGGTCGCGCCGGAGATGAAATTCATCGTCCGCGGCGTCGTCCTCACGCTCGCCGTCTGGATGGATGTGAAGCTGGCGAAGCGGTGAACCCGCGCGAAATGCCCTCCGGCGGGTCACCCATAATCTTACGCAAGGCGAATTCGGGTGATGCCGATGCCATCGCATCGATCCATCTCGGAGCCCGCCAACGCTATCTTGCCTTCGCCCCCCTGGTCCATTCCGAGGCGGAAGTCCGGGCCTGGATTCGCGAGCAAATCATCCCCGCCGGCATGACTTGGGTGCTGGACCAAGACGGCGCGATCCTCGCCTACATTGCGCTGGCCAGGCACTCCGACGGCGGCTGGATCGACCAACTTTACGTTCATCCCGACGCAACCGGCCGTGGTTATGGCACAACGCTGCTCAAGGCCGCAAGGCACGAGCTTACGGCACCCATCCGCCTCTACACATTCCAGCTGAACACCGGCGCACGCCGGTTTTATGAGCGTGCCGGATTCGTCGTAGAGCAACTCTCCGACGGTCATTGCAACGAAGAGAAATGCCCTGACGTTCTCTATCGCTGGCCGGCCTGAGCGGCCCGAACTCAGAAGAACTTCTTCGCCTTCTCGAAGAAGGTCTTCGAGGTGGGCTCGGCGGCGTCGCCGCTGACCCGGGCGAACTCTTCCAGTAGCTTCCGCTGCTCGGCGGTAAGCGAGTGCGGCACCTCGACATGGACGCGGACGAGCTGGTCGCCCTGCCGGCCGCCGCGCAACGACGGCATGCCCTTTTCCCGCAGCCGGAAGGTCGTGCCGCTCTGGGTGGCGGCGGGGATCTTGAGCGAGGCCTTGCCGAACAGCGTGGGCACCTCGATGGTGCCGCCGAGCGTGGCGAGGGTGAACTTGATCGGAATCTCGCAGAAGAGGTTGTCGTCCTGCCGCTCGAACAGCTCGTGCTCCTTCACGGACAGCACGATGTAGAGATCGCCCGGCTGGCCGCCGGCCAGGCCGGCCTCGCCGTTGCCGGAGGAACGCAGCCGCGAGCCGTTATCCACGCCGGCGGGGATGCGGACGTTCAGCTTGCTCGTCTTGGTCACGCGGCCCTCGCCGTGGCACGCGGTGCAGGGCTTCTCGATCTTCGAGCCCGAACCGCCGCAGACCGGGCAGGACTGGGTGAACGTGATGATGCCGCCCGAGCGGCGAACCTGGCCGGCGCCGCGGCAGGTCGGGCAGGTGACGCGCTTGGAGCCGGGTTCCGCACCCGAGCCGTCGCAGTGTTCGCACGCCACGTGCTTGCGGAAGGAGATTTCCTTCTCGGCGCCGCGGGCGGCCTCCTCGAGGGTGATCTCGAGGTCGTACCGCAGGTCGGAACCGTCGCGACCGGAGTCGCGGCCGCCGCCGAACATCTCCTCGAAAATCCCCCCGCCCCCGCCGCCCTGCTGGCCGAACACCTCACGGAAAATGTCGAACGGGTCGTGAAACCCGCCGCCGGACATGCCGCCGCGGCCGCGCATGCCGCCCGCGCCCGGGCCCTCGAACGCGGCATGGCCGTAGCGGTCGTAGGCCGCGCGCTTCTCGGGATCCTTCAGCACCTCATAGGCGTGGGAGATCTTCTTGAACATCTCCTCCGCCGCCTTGTCGCCCGGGTTCTTGTCCGGGTGGTGCTGCACCGCCTTCTTGCGGTAGGCTTTCTTCAGTTCGTCCTCGCTGGCGGTCCGTGCGACCCCGAGCAGGTCGTAGTAGTCTTCCTTGGCCATGGCGTGGGTCAGGCTTTGGCTTTTTCCGCCGCGCCGCTGGAGACGATGACCGCGGCGGCCCGCAGCAGCCGGCCGCTGAGGGCGTAGCCGGTGCGCACGACCGTCACCACACTGCCTTCCGGCACCGTCTTGCTCGGCTGGGCGGAGAGGGCTTCGTGGAAATTGGCGTCAAACGGCTGCCCGAGCGGGGAGATTTCCTTCAGGCCGTGGCTGGTCAGGACGGACTTGAGCTGGGTGAGCACGAGCTCGACGCCCCCGGCCAGCGCCGTGAGGTCGGCGCCCGGTTGCTTGGCGGCGGACAGGCCGAGCGCCAGGTTGTCCAGCACCGGCAGCAGGTCTTCCAGCACGCGCGCGTTGGCAAACTGGCGCAGCTCGTCCTTCTCGCGCACCGTGCGGCGGCGGAAATTCTCGAGGTCGGCCACGGCCCGCAGGTAGCGGTCGTAATTCTGCGCGGCCTCCTGCTTGGCGGCGGCCAGCGCATCAGGCGCGGGGACGTCCTTCGTCGCACTGGAAGCGGCGGGGTCGGGGTTGATCGTGTCGGTGGTATCGGAACTGGACATAAGCGACGCGTAGCTAACTACGGCTTTCGGCTTTCTTCAAGCGCATCAATGTATTCCTTGGCCTTTTGACCGGCCTTGCGGCCTAAGTCCTTGAGCCAGCCCGCGCCCGTCTTGGAGGTTTCCTTCACCGCCTCGTTGAGCGCGCGGCCGAGGTCCCCGGGCACCAGGCCGTGGAGCGCCGCACCCACCGGGGCCAGGCCGAGCAGGGCGTCCGGGGCGAACAGCTGCTTCAGCTCCGTGACGTCGGTGTAGTTCTGGTTCAACCCGACGCGGTACTCACGCGAGGTCGGCAGCCGGGTCGAGTGGTCGGCAATGACCAGCCGGTCGATGCGCACCGTCAGCCGGCGGATGAGGAAACCGCGCGGCGGCCGCGAGGACGGCGGCCGGGGCTGGGCGTCCGCCGCCAGCGTGAGGTTGTGCTGGAAGGCCTCGGCGTTGGTCTGGCTGTTCTCGCGCTTCACCAGGGTGACGCTGGCGACATCGAGCCGGACGGAGGTGAACACCGGCCGCTCGGACCACAGCGAGAGCAGTTCCACATCCGCGAAAAACTCGCGCACCTCCAGAAAATCGCGGATGGGAAACGTGGGCGGGTTGGCCAGCACCAGGCCGCGAACCTCAACCGTGCCGGTGAACGGATTGACCGCGAGGCTCCGCACCGTGGCGTCGAAGCCGGTCCGCTGCCGCAACTGCGTGGTGAGCACGAGCGGCAGGAACAGCATCCAGGCCAGCGCCGCGGCGGCAGCCACCACCGCCAGCAGGAGCAGCAACTTGGCCAGGATGCCGCCGCGGCGGCCGGTGGATGGGCAGCGCACGCGACGCACGGTGATCAGGCGAAATTCTCGGTCACCAGGAGGATGGCGGTCGTCTCCGCGGCAAAAGTGAAGGCGCCCGCGTAAGGCAGCAGGACATTTTCGCCGCGCCCCAGCGCGTTGCCGAACGGCGCCCGGGATCCGGTGCTGCCATCGGCGTCGCCGCGCACGGAACCGCTGACGATGCTCAGCAAGCGCGGCTGCTCGTTCGCGCGCACCGAAAACCGCTCCCCCGCCCCGAGCACCACCCGGCGGATGCAGAACTCCGCGCAATCGGCAATGACCCCGGAAGTCGGCGCCGCCCGGACCGGCGCGGGCTCGAAGTCGTCCCACAGGATCGAGCGGAGCGACTCGGCGATGTGCAGCTGGCGCGGCTGGCCGTCGAGACCGACGCGGCCCCAGTCATAGACGCGGTAGGTGGTGTCCGAATTCTGCTGGATCTCGAGGATGAGGTTGCCGGCGTCGATGGCATGGACCTGGCCGCTCTGCACCAGGATCGAGTCGCCCGCAGCGACGCGGAAATGATGGATGCACTTCTCCAGCGTGCCGTCGGCGACAGCCTGTTCGAACTGCTCGCGGGTCACGCCCCGGCGCAGGCCGACGAGCAGGTGGGCATCCAGGGCGGTCTGGGCGATGTACCAGTTCTCCGTCTTGGCCTCGCCCTTCAACTCGGCCGCCACCGCGGCCGGCGGATGCACCTGGAGGCTGAGCCGCTCGCGGCAGTCGAGCCATTTCACCAGCAGCGGAAACGGGCGCGCCAAAGGCCATTTCGGGCCCATCACATCCGCCGCGTGCTTCGCCAGCACCGCATGGAGGGTCTGCCCCGCGAGATGCCCGGCCCGGACGACTGACTGCGCCTCCGGGCGGTCGACGATTTCCCAGCTTTCGCCAATCGGCCGGTTCTCCGGCAGGGTGCGGCCAAAGGCGGCCTCAAGAGCCCGGCCACCCCAGACCCGCTCCTGATAGAGCGGCTCAAAACGCAGAAGATCTCGCATGGAATGTGAGTTAATGGGTGTGCGAAAAGGCCGTTGAGGGAGTTTACATTTGACGGTCTAGGCGGTTAGCGTGGAATCCGCCCTGTTTCGGTCGGTTTACACAAATGCCCAAGTCGGAGACTTCAAACCCAAACGACGGTCCGTCGTTTCAGGCCCCGCGGTATCGTACTAACTGGTTTGAGGCAGTCACCTGCTTCATATTAGGTAGTTACCTCACCGTGGCGTTGGTGGCCTATGAGCCGGCCCAGAGCACTTTCCGCTCGACGGCGCCGACGATGAAGAACCCCGTGGGCTGGGTCGGCGCCGACGCCGTCTGGGTCCTGCTTTACACCCTCGGCGCCAGCACGTGGCTGCTCCCGATCTTCCTCTTCTGGATGCTTTACGTGGCGATGACCAACACCCGGCATCTGGTCATCACCCGCCTCATCGCGATGCTCATCGCGGCCGTGGCCCTGGCCAGCATCGCCGCCATGTTCAAGAATGCCCAGTGGGGCAGCGATTATTTCCCCAAGGGTCCCGGCGGCCTGGCCGGGGTCACGCTGTATCACTCGCTGCTGGAGGATGCGCTCGGGCCCTTCGGCTCCGGCCTCCTGCTCGGCACGGTCTATGTCTTCGCCCTGATGTTCATCTTCACGAAGGACATCAGCCTCGAGCTCGAGCGCTACATCGTCATGTTCCAGGCGTGGCTCACGTCCCGGCGCCGGGAGAAGACGTTGCTCGCGGACCTGAAGCACAAACGGCAGGACGAGCCGGCGGCAGCCAAAAGCCCGGCCGCCGCCGCCGCGCCCGCCGCCATCGGGCCCATCGGCAAGAAGGTGTTTGTCCCGAAACCCATGGGGGAGCCGGTCGTCGCGCCCGCCACCCAGCGGACGGCCTTCCCCATCCCCGAGGCGGCCAAGGCGCCCGGCGTTCCCCCGCCCCCTCCCGCCGCCCCCGCACCCGAACCCGAGCAGGTGGTCGCGCGGGGCACGGCCAGCCCCCTCGAGCCGCTCCCGGAGCCCAGGATCGGCCGGGTGCCCGCGAAGAAACTCGAGCTCAACATCGTCAAGCCCGAGGAACCCAAGAAGTCCCGGACCGCGGTCCTCCCGGCGCGCAACGATGACAAGGATTACGAATTCCCGCCGCTCTCCCTCCTGAAGGAACAGATCAAGCCCGCCGCCGCCAGCAGCGAGGAAGAGCACCGCCAGAACGCCGAAAACCTCCTCCGCATCCTCGGCGAGTTCGGCGTCGAAGTGACCCTCGGCGAGATCCATGTCGGGCCCGTCATCACCCGGTACGAGGTCGTGCCCGCCGCCGGCGTGCGCGTCGAGAAGATCGCCAGCCTCGACAAGAACATCGCCCTCGGCATGCGGGCGCAGTCCGTGCGCATCCTCGCGCCCATTCCCGGCAAGGCCGCCGTCGGCGTCGAGGTGCCGAACCAGAATCCCACTCCCGTGGGCATGCGCGAGATCCTCGAGAGCGAGGACTGGAGCAGCGCGAAGGCCGAGCTGCCGATCGCGCTGGGCAAGGACGTCTCGGGCAAGCCGCTGATCTCCGACCTCACGAAGATGCCGCACCTGCTCATCGCGGGCGCCACCGGCTCCGGCAAGTCCGTCTGCATCAACTCCATCGTCTGCTCGATCCTGTTCAGCGCCTCGCCCAAGAACGTCCGCCTGATCATGGTCGACCCGAAGGTGGTCGAGTTGAAGGTCTTCAACTCGCTCCCCCACATGCTGATCCCGGTGGTGACCGAGCCGAAGAAAGTGCCCGCCGCACTCAAGTGGCTCCTCGGCGAGATGGAGCAGCGCTACCAAGTCTTCGCCAAGGTCAACGTCCGGAACATCGTCGGCTTCAACACGCGCAAGAAGCCCGCCGCCGCCGAGACCCTCCTCGCCTCCGACGCCCAAAGCTCGCTCACCGGGGTCGACCCGCTCGCCGCGGACGACATCGAGATCCCCGAGCGCCTGCCCTACATCGTCGCCATCATCGACGAGCTCGCCGACCTCATGATGATCGCCCCCGCGGAGATCGAGACGAGCATCGCCCGCCTCGCCCAGCTCGCGCGCGCCGCCGGCATCCACCTCATCATCGCCACGCAGCGGCCGTCGGTGAACGTCATCACCGGCGTGATCAAGGCCAACCTCCCCTCGCGCATCGCCTTCCAGGTCGCCTCCCAGGTCGACTCCCGCACCATCCTCGACACCAAGGGCGCCGACAACCTCATCGGCCGGGGCGACATGCTGTTCTCCCCGCCCGGCACCTCGCGCCTCGTGCGCGCCCAGGGCGCCTACGTCGCGGACGACGAGGTTTCCGCGATCGTCGAGTTTCTCAAGAAGAACGGCCCGCCGCAATACGCCCAGTCCGTCCAGCAGCACATCGACCGCGCCGCCCGCGAGGAGGACGAGGAGGGTTCGGGCGGGGAGGACGGCCTCGGGGACGACGAGGAACTGTACGAGCAGGCCCTCGAGGTCCTGAAGTCGAGCCGGCGCGCCAGCACCTCGATGCTGCAGCGGCGCCTGCGCATCGGCTACAACCGCGCCGCCCGCGTCATGGAGTTGATGGAGGAAAAGGGCGTCGTCGGGCCGGAAAACGGCTCGAGCCCCCGCGAGATCCTCGTCGACCTCGACACGCTCTGAGCGGAGAATCCACTTCCCCTTCGCGCCCAACTCCCTTAGTCACACTTCCATGCAATCCATCGGCGAGCGCCTCGAAGAAGCCCGGAAGAAAAAAGGCATCTCCCTCCGCGAGGCCGCGGAAGCCACCAAGATTCGCGGCGACTACCTGCAGCAGTTTGAGAACAACCGGTTCGACATCAACCTGACCGAGATCTACGTGCGCGGCTTCCTGCGCAGCTACGCCAACTACCTCAAGCTCCCCGGCGACAAGATCCTCAACGACTATGCCTCGCTCGGCCGCGGCGAGGTCCGCCCCCGCCAGCCCAGCCGCGAGGTTTATGGCCGCATGGATGTTTCCATCGCCTCGGCGGAGGAACGCGGCGAAACCGTCGTCACCGAGGAGGCGCCGCCGCCCCAGGTGCCCCACCGCCAGCCCGCCATCTCCCGCGGGGCCAGCGTGGCGCCCGGCCCGGCCATCGATCCCGCCCTCCTCTTCAAATTCGGCAAGTGGGCGGCGTACGGCATCATCGTGCTGCTGTTCATCTGGGGCGTGAAGGCCATCGTCTCCGGCGGCGGCAGCGCCCCGGCCGCGACCCACAATCCGCCCGTCACGGCCAAGCCGGCCGTCGCGGCACCGGCCGTGGAGCGCACCATCACCCTCGTCGCGCTCGACACGGTGCGCGTCACCGTGGTGGCGCGCAACGAGGACGACACCGAGGGGGAGGAGATTTTCCGCGGCACCCTCGCGCGCGGCCAGACCCAGGTGGTGCCGTGGCCCGGCCCCAATTCCATCTTCATCAAGGCCAACGCCGGGGAAAACCTGCAGATCGAGTACAAGGGCAAGCGCTACGGCTCGCAGTTCACGGGCAACAACCGGGCCAAGATGTAACCCCGCCCGCGCGGGCGGCGCCTAGCGCAGCCCCAGCGGCGGACCCAGCACCTCGCGCAGCACAAACGCACGGCGCAGGCTCGCCGGATCGCGCAGGTCCTCCAGCAGGTTGCCGCGCGACACGGTGAGCTGCCCCCGCTCGGAATCCGCCTCGGTCTTCAGGTCGGCGGTGACCTGCGTCGCCCGCCGCTGCTCGGACATCCGCGCAAATTCCAGCGCCCGCATCTGGTTGGCGAGCTGCTGCTGCCGCTCCAGCACCGCGGCCACGGTTGGGGTCGGGGAGAAAACCGGCTCGGCCGGGGTCTCCTCGACCATGACGGGCGGTTCCAGCTCCGGTTCGGCCGGGTCGGCCTCGACCATCACCGGCGATCCGCGCCGCTCGGCGATCTTGCGCCGGATCATCTCCTGGATGCGCCGGGTGCGCTCGGCCACCTCGGGGTCCACCTCCGGCGGTTGCCCCGGCGTGGGCGGCGGCTGGCCGATCCGCCGCGCCACGCGCAGTGCGTTGCGCACCATCGACACCGCGACAAAGATGACGACCGCCAGCGGGATGAATTTGCCGAGATCGCGCATGCCGGCGGCGGGTTATTTCTTGCCCTCGGGGTGGGCGATGCTGCCCCGCATGGCCGTGTCCGACTGGATGTTCTCCATCCGGAAGTAGTCCATCACGCCGAGCTTGCCCGAGCGGAACGCCTCGGCCATCGCCAGCGGCACCTGCGCCTGGGCCTCGACGACCTTGGCCTGCATCTCCTGCACGCGGGCCTTCATCTCCTGCTCGACGGCCACCGCGGCCGCGCGCCGGATTTCCGCCTGGGCCTGCGCGATGCTCTTGTTCGCCTCGGCCTGCGCCGTCTGGAGCTTGGCGCCGACGTTCTCGCCCACGTCCACGTCGGCGATGTCGATGGAAAGGATCTCAAACGCCGACCCCACGTCGAGGCCGCGGGCCAGCACCGTCTTGGAGATGCTGTCGGGCTTCTCGAGCACCACCTTGTAGTTCTCCGCCGAGCCGATGGTGGACACGATGCCCTCGCCCACGCGGGCGATGATCGTCTCCTCCTTCGCGCCGCCGACGAACCGGTCGATGTGGGTGCGCACGGTCACGCGCGCCTTCACCTTCACCTGGATGCCGTCCTTCGCCACGCCGTCGATCGTCGTGCGGCCGCTTGCGGCGTTGGGGCAGTCGATCACCTTCGGATCCACCGAGGTGCGCACGGCCTCCCCGACGGACTTGCCGGAGCCCTTGGTGGCGAGATCGATCGCGCACGCGGTGCGCCAGTCGAGCTTGATGCCCGCCTTGTTCGCCGCGATCAGCGCCTGCACCGTCGGGATGACATTGCCGCCGGCCAGGAAGTGCGCGGCGATCTCATCCGTGGTCAGCTCGATGCCGGCCTTGACCGCCGTGATGCGCGCATCGACGACGAGGCTGTAGGGCACGCCGCCGAAGCGCATGCCGACGAGGTTGATGAGGCTGACGCGGGCGCCGTTGAGGTAGGCCTTCACCCAGACGCTGATGAAGGAAAAAATCAGGCCGAAGACGACCAGGGCAATGACGCCGGCGATGATGGACAAAATGGAGAGCAGGTTCATGGATTTTCAGGGTTTGGTGACAATGAGACGAAAATTATCGAGCCCGGTGACCCGCAGCTGCGCGCCGCGCTCCGCGTGCCCGCTCTGGCAGAACGCCTCGTAGCGGCGGCCCTCCACGAGCACGTAGCCGCTGGGGGCGAGCGTCGTGACCGCCTCGGCGGACTTGCCGACGACGCCGGCCTCGACGTCCTGCTGGCGGATCGTGGTGCCGCTGGTGGACTTCACGGAGAATCTCTGGGCAAAACGCGTCTTCGGCAGCCACACCAGCTCGGCGTAGAGCGTGGCGCCCACCGCGGCCAGCGCGGTGACGCCCGCAATCAGCCCGGCGGTGGCGCCAAACTGCACCGCCGCGATCACAATGCCACTGATCAGCGTGAAGCCGCCGAGGATGCCGAACACCGGCCCGGGCGTGATCACCTCGAGCACGAGGAAGACCAGTCCGAGGAGAAACAGGAAGACGATCAGGTTCATGGTTCGGCCCTTTCCACAATCAGTGCAAAATCCGAGCAGCCGGTCACCACCACCGTTGCGTCGCGGTCGATCGCGCCCACCTCGACCTTGGCCTCGTAGCGCCGGCCATCGACCTCCACCTGCCCGCCGGGCCGCAGCGCCGTCACCGCCACACCCCGCCGGCCGACGAGCGCGGCCAGCCCGCCCGCCGCCGCCTCCGCGCCACCCCCGACCTGCGCGATGCCGCTGCTGGCGGATTGCACGACCAGCCGGTCCCACACCCAGCCCTTCGGCAGGTACCGCAGCAAGGCGGCGAAAAGCACCACCGCGATGGCCAGCCCGGAGCCCAGGTTGAGCAGCGGCCGCGCAAACGCGTCCGCCGACCACGCCACGCGGATCGGCTCATTCGGCCACAGGTCCGCCATCGACCACACCAGCGAGAGCCCCATCAGGGCGACGCCGGCGACGCCGAGGAAGCCCGCGGTGTGCCAGAACACCAGCTCCAGCGCCAGGAGCAGCACGCCGAGCCCGAAGAACAGCAGCGGCTCGTGCCCCGACAGTCCGGCCACGTAGTTCGAGAGAAAGACCACCGCGAGCAGCGCGATGCCCGTGATGCCAAACACCCCGAAGCCCGGGGTCTTGAATTCGATGAACAGCGCCAGCATCCCGAGGCCGAGCAGGACGGGCGCCAGCGTGGTCAGGAAAACCGCGAGGCGTTCCGACCACGTGATCTCCAGCCGCCGCACCGAATAGTTGCCGGCGCCGAATTTCTGCGTGAGCAGCTCGTCGAGCGTCTTGGCCACGCCCGCGCCCAGCAGGGGCTGCGCCGGGTCGCCGTAGCTTTTCATCGCCTCGCTCGCGGTCAGCGACAGCAGCTCGCCCTTCTCCTTGAGCACCTTGTCGCCGATCTTCAGCTCCTTGCCCGAGTCGATCATCGCGGAGATCACCTCGCCGCGGTAGCCCTTGCCCTCGGAAATCGCGCGCATCCGCGCCTTCAGGTAACTGACGATCTTGAGCTTCATCGTCTCCTCGACGTCCTTGCCGCCGGCGAGCACCGGCGCCGCGGCGCCGATCACGCCCTCCGGGGCAAACCAGATTTCCCCGGTCGTCGCGGCGATGAAGGCCCCGGCGGACATCGCCTCGGTGTTCACGTAGGTCAGCGTCTTGCCGGAGAATTTTGCCAGCGCCTCCATGATGTCGAAGGTCGCGTCGAGCGCGCCGCCGGGGGTCTTCATGTCGAGCACCACCAGGTCGGCCTTTTCCAGCTCGGCGTCCTTCAGGCCGCGCCGCAGGATGAAGAACTCCGGCGCCGCGATCTCGTCGCGGACGGGGATCACGACGACGTGGACCCGCTTGGCGGGCGCGGGGGCATCCGCGGCGAATCCCACCGCGACCGGGAGCGCAAACAGGCTGGAGAGCAGGATGCGGCGCCACATGCCATGGACGTTAGCGGCGCGCCCGCGCGGAGCAAGCTCGCCGCGGGTGGAAAACGGCGGGCTGTTTCCAAGCACGGCCCGGCCGGGCCGCCGGCCGGGCGCGGAAAAACTTTGCGCGGCCCGGAGCCCGGCGCTTACTCGCCAGCCATGGAAAAGATTTCCCACCTCGGGCAGACGCTCACGCGCTGGCGCGTCGGCCGCTCCACCTTCCTGGCGTTGCCCGAGCAGGGCGCGCGCCTGATGAACTGGAATGTCCTGCTCGGCGACGGCTCGGTGCGCGATGTGATCTACTGGCCCGAGACGCCCTCGCTGGCCGACTTCCCCAAGATCAAGGGCGGCAACCCGATCCTGTTCCCGTTCAACGGCCGCACCTACGACCGCGGGGACATCCATTTCTGGCGCGATGCCGCCGGCGTGCGCCGGCCGATGCCGATGCACGGCCTCGCCCGCCAGGGGGACTTCAAGCTCACGCGGCTCGACGCCGGGGGCTTCGCGGCGCAGTTCGTGCCGGGCGCGGAGGCGCAGGCCTGCTATCCCTTCGACTACGAGTTCACCGTCACCTACCGCTTCGAGTCGTTCGGGCTGACCTGCGAATTCGCCCTGCGCAACCTGGGCGCCCAGCCCCTGCCATGGAGCGCCGGGCATCATTTCTATTTCACCGTGCCCTGGAGCGAGGGCTCGGCCCGCGGTGACTACCTCATCCGGATCCCCGCGGCGACCCGCCTCAAGCAGGATTTCACCACGGGCCAGCTCATGCCGGGTCCCGTCCTCTCGGCCGACGAGAACCTCTCGAACCCGGCGCTGATCGATACGATCCACACCGGGCTGCGCCGCAACGAGGTCGTCTTTGGCGAGAAAGACCGGCCGGGCGATGTCGTGGTCCGCCTCGGCAATGCCAGGGTGCCGCCCGCCGACGCCGCCTTCGTCACCTGGTCTTCCAGCGACGATGCGCCGTACTACTGCGTTGAGCCCTGGATGGGGCCGCCCAACGCCCCGGAGAACAAAACCGGCCTGCATCTCGTGCCGCCCGGCGAGACCGAAATCTTCGCCGTCAGCATCGCGGTGAAATAACCCGCCCACCTGTCCCATGCCACAACGCCATCCCGTCACCGCCCTCGCCTCGCTCCCTCCCGGCTCCAGCCAGGCCTTCACCATCGCCGGCCGGCACATCGCCTTCTTCAATGTCGCGGGCCGGATCCACGCGATCGATGACACCTGCCCGCATGCCGGGGCGCCGCTGTCGCAGGGCCGGCTGGAGGGCTGCGTCGTGACGTGCCCATGGCACGCGATCCGCTTCGATGTCACCACGGGCCGCCGGCCCGGCCAGTCGGATGACACCCTGACCTCCTACCCGGTCTTCATCAACGGCGACCAGATCGAGGTCGAGGTCTGAGCCGGTTGGGGACGCGGCGCCCTCGCCGCGTTCAGGCGTCCAACCGCGGCGGGGGCGCCGCGGCTCCACTCAGTGCAGCGCGCCCTTCCAGCCCTCGCCGCAGGGACCGCCGGAGGCCTGCGGCTCCACGTCGTACTCGGTGCCGTCCAGCCGGATCAGCGGCCGGTAGCCGCCGGAAATCTTGCGGACGTCGCCTGAGGCGTAGTGGCAGATGAAGGCGCGGCGGAACCGGCCCTTCGAGCGGTTCGGGCCCGAACCATGAATGATGCTGCCATTGAAGAAGAGCGTGTCCCCGGCCTTCATCTTGACCAGCTGCGCCTTGTAGCCCTTGGGCACGGGCACGAAATGCGAGGTGTAGCTGACGCGGGCGTCGGCCGTGTCCGGGCAGACAATGGGCAGGTCCTTCGACTTCGGCACGACGAGCATCGCGCCGTTCTCCTCGTCGCAGTCGTCGATCGCCGTCCAGGCGGCGATGCAGGTGCCCGGTTCCACCAGCAGGTAGAACTGGTCCTGGTGCAGGGCCTGCCCGCGCGCGCCGGGCGGCTTGAAATAGAACATGCTCTGCGCCGCCACCGGCTCGGTGCCGAAGAACGCCCGCAGCCGCTCGACCACCTCCGGCAGCAGCAGGTAGTGCCGGGCGCGGGCGTTAAAGCGGTGCGGCATCATGACGCGCGGATACTGGAAGAGCGGGTCGGCGGGATCCTGCACGCCGTCCGCCACCGCGCGCGGCTCGTAGTGGCCCGGCACGCCGTCGGCATGCATCTTCGCGAACAGCTCGCGGATCTCCGCCACCTCGGCCGGGGTGAAAACCCCGCGCGCCAGCACGTAGCCGTCGCGGGCGAAGGCCTGGGCTTGTTTCGACAGTTCCGGAACGGGGGACGGGGTAAGGGGGGCGACCATCGAAATATCCTAGCTTCACCGGCGGGAATGCGCCATAAAGCGCGCCGTCAAATACCTATAATATCCTCCTGTCCCGCCCATGCCCAACCGCGTCAACCACCCTGCCCCGCCGCCCGGCGCGCTGGTCACGGGCCACTTCCGCCGCGGCCCGCGCTATGCCATCCACCGGGAACCCGGCACACGGGACTGGCTGCTGATCTACACGCGGGGCGGGCACGGCCGCCACGGTCATGCCCAGGGCGAGTTCATCACCTCGCCCGGCGACCTGGTGCTCGTGCTGCCCGGCACCCGGCATGACTACGGCACGGCCCGCGGGGCGCGGCGCTGGGAGCTGCTCTGGGCCCACTTCATCCCGCGGCCGGACTGGCTGCCCTGGCTCGACTGGCCGGAGGTGGCGCCGGGGCTCCGTCACCTGGCGCTGCGCGGCCACGAGTCCGCGCCCCGCCTCGCGCGGCGTTTCCGCGACGTTATCCGGCTCAATGCCGGCCCCAGCCGCCAGCGCGAGGCGCTCGCGCTCAACGCCCTCGAGGAAATCCTGCTGTGGTGCGACCTCGCCAACCCCCGCCGGGAGACCGCGGGGCTCGACAGCCGCGTCCGCCGCTCGCTCGAGTTTATCTGCGGGCATTTCGCAGAGCCGCTCCCGGTGGCGCGCATCGCCGCGCACTGCGGGCTCTCCCCCTCGCGCTTCGCGCACCTGTTCCGGGCCCAGACCGGCGAGACCCCGCAGCGCTACCTCGAGCTCCAGCGGTTCAACCGCGCGCGGCAGCTGCTGGAATTCACCCAGGAACCGGTGGCCGCCGTCGCCCGCAGCGTGGGGTTCGAGAACCCGTTCTACTTCACGCTGCGCTTCAAGCGGCACAGCGGCGCGAGCCCCCGCGCCTGGCGCCGGCGCCACCGGCCCGGGGCCCGGTGATTTTTCCCGTTACATTTTTCCCATTCTCGCGTCAGCTTTTGCCATGCCGTCCACCCCGCTCCCGCTCGCCTTCCTGCCCGACATCGGCAGCGGCGAGGTGATGGTGGTGGTGCTGGTCGTGCTGCTGCTCTTTGGCGGCGACAAAATGCCGCAGCTCGCCCGCGGCCTCGCCAAGGCCCTCCGCGAGTTCAAGAAGGCCGCGGGCAACGTGGAGCAGGAGTTCAAGCGCGCGCTGGACGAGGTGCCGGAGGTGCCCCCGGCCAAGCCCGCGCCGCCCGCCGCGACCCCGCTGCCGCCCCCGGCCAGCCCCGCGGAACCGCCGTTCCCCCGCTTTCCTCCGCCCAAGCCGTGAGTCGCGCCCTCCCACGCCACCACCGGCCGGTGCGGCTCCCGATCACCGGGGAACTCGACCTGCACACCTTCCGGCCGGACGACGTCGACGACTTGGTCCCGGCCTACCTCGCCGAATGCGCGGCGCGGCACCTGCCCAGCGTGCGCCTCATCCACGGCAAGGGCACCGGGCGGCTCCGCCTCCGCGTGCACGCCCTGCTGAGCCAGTCCCCGTTGGTGCGGTCCTATCGCCTCGGCGACGAGCGCTCCGGCTCCTGGGGCGCCACCATCGCCACCCTGCACTGATGAAACTCAAGTCCCTGCTCCCCGTCATCCTGTCCGCCCTGGCCCTGCTGGCGGGCTGCGCGACCAACCCCGCCACCCCGGCGACGCCGCCGCTGCTGCTGATCTCGATGGACGGTTTTCGCTGGGATTACTGCGCGCTGTATCCCGCCGAGACCCCGCATCTGCGGCAGCTCGCGGCGGAGGGCTGCTCCGCCCGCGCCCTCATCCCGGTCTATCCCTCCAACACGTTCCCGAACCATTACTCCATCGTGACCGGGCTCTACCCGGCGCATCACGGCATCATCAACAACGAGATGTTCGACCCGGTGTCCCAGACTTACTTCCACTCCAACCGGCCGGCCTCGGCGCACGAGAACCGCTGGTGGGGCGGCGAGCCGATCTGGGTCACCGCCAGCAAGCAGGGCCACCCCAGCGCCAGTTACTTCTGGGTCGGCTCCGAGGCGGAGATCGCCGGCGTGCGCCCGACGTTCTGGAAACCCTACGACTACACCATCCCGTTTGAGAAGCGCCTCGACGAGCTCGCCGGCTGGCTGCGCCTGCCCGCCGACCAGCGGCCGGCCGTCATCACCTTCTACCTCGAGGAGGCCAATTCCGTCGGGCACAAGTTCGGGCCCGGTTCGCGCGAAATGGCCGCGGCGGTCAAGCTCCTCGACGGGCGTCTCGGCGCCATCCAGGCCCGCCTGAAGTCCGAGGGCCGGACCGTCAACCTGGTCATCGTCTCCGACCATGGCATGACGCCCATCAGCACGGACCGCGTGGTCATGCTCGATGATTACCTCGACCCCGCCTTCGTGCAGGTGGATTTCCTCGGCTCGGCCGCCGGGCTGCGCCCGCGGGATGGCAACGCCCAGTCCGTGGTGCGCGCACTGTCCGCGCTGCCGCACGCCAAGGCCTACCTCTCGTCGGACCTGCCCGCGCACTTTCACGTCGGCGGCAACGCCCGCATCCCGCCCGTCTGGGTCGTGCCTGACGAGGGCTGGGAACTCGAGGTGCGCAATCACTTCAAGGCCGTCCGCCCGCGCTACAGCAAGGGCGACCACGGGTTCGATCCCGCGCTCGACTCGATGCACGGGATCCTCATCGCGGCCGGCCCGTCGTTCAAAAACGGCGTGGTCATCGACCCGGTGGAGAATATCCACATCTACAATCTCCTCTGCGCGGCGCTGCGGCTCACCCCGGCACCCAACGACGGCGACGACCGGCTGGCGCGCGCATTCCTGCGGGAATAGCGCCGCCCATCCGGGCGCACGCCCGCTGCTCCAAATCGAGCGGAATCCCTGCAACTTTTGTGGGATAAGTGAGTTCTCAAGGACGTAACAGCCAACCTCTGCCCCGTCCCTTTACTCCCATGAAAATCATCTCCTTCCTCTCCGCCGCCGCCTCCCTCGGGCTGGCCGTTTCCCTGCTCGCCCTTTCCCTCGGCACCCCGCCCGGTGGCTGCTATGCCGCCACCGCCTCGTTGCTGGTCCTGCTCGTCGCGGTCCGCGATTACAGCCCGCGCCGTTCCGTTTGGGAACCGCGCCCCGCCATCGCCCGCTTCCCGTCCGCGCCGGCGCGGCACGTGGAACGCCTCGCCGCCTGACCCGGCGCCGGCCGGGCCCGCCGTTCATCCCGCCAGCGACCCGCCGGTCACTGCGGGATTGTTTTTGCCCGGCGTCGCCGGCAAGCTGCCGGCGCGATGAAAACTTACCTTACCTACGGCTTCTTCATGACTCTGGCCGGCGCAGTGCTGACCATGGGCCTCTACTTCCTCGGATTCCACTCCGACGTCGATAAACTGCACTCGGCCCAGACGATCAGCACGATCGGCGGCCTGGCGATTGGCATCACCTTCATCGCCCTCGGCATCAAGGCCCGGCGCGCCGAGGTGCCCGCCACGGAGGATTTCAGTTACGGTCGCGCCGTCGGCGCGGGGGTCATGGTCGGCCTCTTTGCCGCGCTGTTCGGCATGGTGACCAACCTGCTCTACATGCAGGTCATCAATCCCGGCCTCACCGACCTGATGGTGCAGGCGCAGATCGCCAAGTGGGATGCCGCGGGCCTGAGCAGCGCGCGGATCGAGCAGGCGGAAAAAATGATGCGCAAGATGATGAATCCCGCCCTGCAGGCCGTGTTCGGCCTGATCTTCGGCGTGATCATCTGCACCGTCATTTCCCTGGTCGCTGCGGCCTTCCTGAAACGCCCGGCCACCGCGGAGCAGCCGCCGGTCGCCGCCTGAGCCACCGCCTTTTCTCCAGCAAAAAGCCGGGCCCGATCGGGCCCGGCTTTTTTGTGGCCGCAGTGGGGGAAACCCGGCTCAGAAGAAAACTGCGGGCGGACCCTGCGGGGCGGCGGACGGCGGCAGCGGCAGCGCGATGCCCTGGTGCTTCGGGCGCGCGTCCTTCACGTCGCCGGGCTTGAAGTCGCCGTCGGTCTTGAAGCTGAAGTCCTGCATGCCCTCGAGCTTGTCGAGGCGGGCCCGCACGTCGGCCGGCAGCGCCTTGCGCTCCTCGGGCGTGTTGACCGGGCCGGAGTAGAGTTGCTCACCCTTCGCGTTCTTCGCGACCAGCGTCTTCTGGCCGTCCTTGATCGTGAGGTCGAGCGTGCCCTGCTCGTCGCTGAACACCATGTTGCTGTTGCTGGTGTTGACGGTGACGCTGTGCATCCCGGGACCGTGGTGCTGCTCGATGTGCATCTCGCGCATTTCTTCTCCCGGACCTCCCGGACCACCGGGTCCACCGGGGCCGGGGCCGTCCGGGCCGCCATGCCCGATGAGCGCGAGCACCCGGTCCATTTCCTCGCGGCCCAGGCCCGCCATGGCGTCCGCATGGGCCATCGCCATGCCGTGCGGCCCGGCCCCGGGGCCGAATTCCATCAGGGCCATCTTCGGCACCTCATGCTTGGCGAGCTTCACCTTGGCCGTGGCCTCCTTGCCGCCGCGGATGTAGGAAATCGTGACCTCCTCGCCCTCCTGGTGATTGCGCACTAGGACCGAAAGCTGGCGCTGATCGATGAGCAGCTGGTCGTCGAGCTTGACGAGCACGTCGTTCCGCTTGAGCACGCCGGCCGCGGGGCTGTCGGGCATGACTTCGTTCACCACCAAACCTGCGTCTTTCGGCAGGCTGAGCTGGTCGGCCAGCGTCGAGCCGGCGGGGCTTGTCGCCACGCCGAGGAAGGTGACGGTCTCCATCTCCCGGGGACCGCCGTGGATGATGATGCGGCGCTGGTGGGGAGACGGCGGGGCGTTGTCGTCGGGGCCGGCGATGACGCGCAGTTCTTTTTCAATCTTGGGGCCGGGCTCCCCGGCGCGCAGCGCGGGCAGCGCGGCGGCGAGGCCGGCGAGGGGAATGAGATAACGGATGATGGATTTCATGGGCGGGCGGTTATGGGATCTTGATCTGGGTTGGGGATTTCACTGGAAACTGACGGGGATCACGCGCTCCTCGGTGCGGGGCACGCTCCAGCGCAGGGACGCCTGGGTGCGGGGATTCTTCCACGTGATGGTGTCAACGTAGGAGCTGCGGTAGCGGCGCGCCGTGGTGCCGTCCGCGAGGGTCACGAGGCCTTCGTCGCGCTGGGCATAGAGCAGGTTTTCGGCGGAAACCGGTTTGTAGGCCGCAGCCGCGACCACCGGGGCGGGCGCGGGGGTTGGGGCCGCGGGATGCTCCCGCAGGAGGGCGATCCCGGCGAGGCCGGCCGCGAGCGGCAGCGCCGTCCACGCCCAGAACCGGCGGCGGGGGACGGCCAGTGCGACGCCGATTTCCGCCGCCACGGCCGGCGCCGGGGCGACCGGGCGCAGGCGCTTCAGCTCGGCCTCGAGTTCGTGCAGTTCGTTATCCATGGCAGTCGGCCGCGGTCAGGGTTTCGCGCAGCGCGCCGAGCGCGTAGCGGTAACGCGAGGCGGCGGTGTTGGGCGGGATGCCGAGCTGCGCGGCAATTTGATCGAAGGTGAGTTCGCCCCAGATCTTGAGCACGAGCACCTCGCGCTGCTCGACCGGGAGCTGGCGGAGGGCGGACTCGATTGCCGCGCGGCGGTCGTCCCCTTCCAGCGGGGTTTCAAACAGGGGCTCGGTGCTCTCCAGGCCGCCGTCGGCGTGCTCCTCGCGGGCGCTGCGCCGGGAATTGCGCCGGGCGAGATCGATGGCCGCGCGCCGCACCGAGGTGAACAGGAGGGCCTGCGGCTCCCCGCCCAAGCCGCGCTGGTGCCGCCAGAAGCGGACAAAGGCTTCCTGCACGACATCCTCGGCATCCGCGAGGGACCGCGTCCACTGCCGCGCGCAAAGCAGCAGTTTCGGGCCATAGCGCTGAAACCAGTCGGTCCAAGATTCATCGTCAGGAATGTCCTCCATGCGTTCGGTTCGGGGGGCTTTCCTGAAAAGCGTCATCGCGGCAGGGATTTGTCTACCTTCAGGCCGAAAAGTTTCCCCAGCCACCGTAAACGGGCAAAAAAAAGACCCGGATTGCTCCGGGCCTCGGTTTCTAACCAGCGTTTGCCGGGCTTACCGCCCGAACAGGCTTTTCCAGCTGATGCGGTATTCGAGAGCCGCCATCGCCAGCAGCATCGAAACGACGCTGAAGCCGATCAGGGAGTCCGCGTTGACCGCGGGGTGAACTCGGGAAACAAGGTAGTAAGCGGCTCCGATAAGGCTGAGGGTGACCGCCAAGGTGGTGATTTCGTTCTTCATGATAGGTTTAGTTCTTAGGTTTGTCGCCCAGGTAAGGCTGACTTCGGAATTATACCTTGGATTTTCAATAGTTGAAATAATCGCTACCTATCATATTCATTGTTTTAGACTATGGAACTACACCAGTTGCGTTACTTCGTGGCCGTCGCCGAAACCGGGAATTTCACCCGGGCATCCGAGCGCTGTAACATAACGCAACCATCTTTAAGCCAGCAGGTTTTGAATCTTGAGAGCGAGATCGGCCATAAACTGTTTCACCGGCTGGGTCGAAAGGCCGTTCTGACCGAGGCGGGGGTTACTTTCCTGGATCGCGCCCGCCGGATTCTGTTCGAGGTCGAGGATGTCACCAAGGAGCTCAAGGATTCCCCCTCGCTCGACCGGCGGATCACCGTTGGGGCGCTGCCCACCATCGCGCCCTACCTGCTCGCGCCCCTGATCAAGCGCTGCCGCGAGACCCACCCCAACCTCACGGTTTACTTGCGCGAGGATTTCCGGGTCGAACTCTGCCGCGCCGTCGTCGAGGGGGAACTCGACCTCGCCGTGGTCACCCTGCCCATCAAGGACCCCCGCCTGTCGATCGAGCCGCTGCTGACCGAGCCCCTCCTGCTGGTCGTGGGCAAGGGTCATCCGCTCGCGGGCCGCACCGATGTCACGGCCAACGACCTGGCCGAGGAGACCTTTGTGACGATGGGCGACTCGAGCACGCTGGCCGCCCAGATCCGCATTTTCTGCGGCGACCATAACTTTGCGCCCCATGTCGGCTACCGCTGCGCCCAGGTGGCGACCCTCAAGCTCTTCGTCGGGATGGGCGCGGGCATTTCCATCCTGCCGCAGGGTGCGCAGCTCCCGGAGGACCGCGACTCGCTCTCCTACCTCCGGCTGACGGACAGCGCCCCCACCCGCGAAGTCGGCGTCATCCGGCACCTGCAGCGCTACCAGAGCCGCGGGGCGGAGCAGTTCCTCGCCCTGCTGCGCGCGTCGGCCCGGGCGAGTATGGTCAACGGCGCACCCTGACGGTTGCGCTCCCCCGAAAAACCCCAACGGTGTCACCTTTCATGCCCGCTTCCGGACAGCACCACGCCCTCTCCCCCGCCCGCGAACGCGCGACCCTGCTCACCCTCGGCGCGGTGCAGTTCACGCACATCCTCGATTTCATGATCATGATGCCGCTGGGCTCGCAGCTCATGCGGGTGTTTCAGATCACGCCGTCCCAGTTCACGCAGCTGGTGGCGTGCTACGGGCTCGCGGCGGCGGTGAGCGGGTTCATCGGCGGGTTTTTCATGGACCGGTTCGACCGCAAGCGCGCGCTGCTGGTGCTCTACGCCGGCTTCGGAATTGCCACGTTTGCCTGCGGCCTCGCACCGACGCACCACTGGCTGATGATCGCGCGGCTCGCCGCCGGCGCCTTCGGCGGACTCGCGGGCTCGATGGTCTCCGCCATGGTCGGCGACATCATCCCACCCGCCCGTCGCGGCCGGGCCATGAGCGTCGTCATGACCGCGTTTCCGGTGGCCTCCGTCCTCGGCGTGCCCGTCGGGCTGGTGCTCGCGGGCCACTTCGGCTGGCACGCGCCTTTCTTCATGCTGGGCGGCTGCGCCGGCGTGAACCTGCTGCTCGCCTCCCTCGCCCTCCCGCACCTCCGCACCGCCGTCCTCGACCACAACCCCCGGCGCCAGATGCGGGAGATCATGTCGCATGCCGTGCATCTCCGCGCCTTCGCCCTCGGCGGCGTCCTCGTCCTGGCGGGCGGCTTCCTCATTCCGTTCATCGCGCCGTCTTTTGTCGCCAACGTGGGCCTCGATGAAAAGACCCAGCTCCCGCTCGCCTACGTGGCCGGCGGCCTGGCTACGATGATCAGCATGCCGCTGATCGGGCGGCTCAGCGACCGCATGGATCGGCTCAAGTTGTTCGTCTGGCTCTCGCTCTTCGGGTCGGTCGTGGTCCTGATCATGGTCCGCCTTGGTCCCTCTCCCGTCTGGGTTGCCGCCCTCATGATGGCGCTGTTCATGATTCCCATGTCCGGCCGTTTTGCCCCGGCCATGACCATGGTCACCAACGCGGTCGAGGCGCGCTACCGCGGCGGCTTCATGAGCCTCAATGCCGCCCTCCAACAGGCCGCCAGCGGCCTGGCCAATGTCGTGGCCGGGTGGTTCGTCACCACCGGTCCCGGCGGCCGCTTGGTCGGTTATCCGAACCTGGGCTACGTTTCCGTCGCGTGCTTCGGCCTCGCCGTGCTCTGTGCCGTGGAGTTGCGCCGCGCGGCCCCCCACGTCGCCACGCCCGGGATGGCCGGCGCCCACACCCCTCTCCCCGTCGAGGCCGAAGCGATCACGTAACATGCCGGCACCAACTGAAAATACGCTAGCCAATGCCGGTCCCGCCCCAGGCGGGATCCCAGCCCTCCGCCGGCCCGAACTGCTCGCTCCGGCCGGTGACTGGGAGTGCGCCCGGGCCGCCGTCGAGAACGGCGCCGAGGCGATCTACTTCGGCCTCGAGCGCTTCAACGCCCGGATGCGCGCCAAGAATTTCACGACGGCCGACCTGCCGGCGCTGATGGAATTCCTCCACCGCCGCGGCGTCCGCGGCTACGTCACGTTCAACACGCTCGTCTTCCCGTCCGAGCTGGCCGACGCCGAGGACTGCCTGCGCACGATCATCGCGGCGGGCGTCGACGCCGCCATCGTGCAGGACATCGGCATCTGCCGGCTGATCCGCGCGCTCTCGCCGGATTTCCCCATCCACTGCTCCACGCAGATGACCATCACCAGCGCCGCCGGCGTGGCCTTTGCGCGCGAGTTGGGAGCGCAGCTCGTGGTGCTCGCCCGGGAAAACTCCCTCGCCGACATCACCCGGATGAACGCCGCGCTCACCGCCGCCGGGACGACGCTGCCGCTCGAGGTCTTCGTCCACGGGGCGCTCTGCGTCGCCTACTCGGGCCAGTGCCTCACCAGCGAGGCGCTCGGCGGCCGCTCGGCCAACCGCGGTGAGTGCGCCCAGGCCTGCCGGATGCCCTACGATCTCATTTCCGACGGGCAGCAGGTGCCGCTCGGGGACCGGCGCTACCTGCTCAGCCCGCAGGACCTCTCCGGCCTCGACGTCCTGCCCGAGCTCGTCCGCGCCGGCGTCGCCTCGCTCAAAATCGAGGGGCGCCTGAAGTCGCCCGAGTATGTCGCCAGCATCACGCGCGTCTACCGGCAGGCGCTCGATGAAGTCATGCATGAGATGGAGCCGCGGCGCCCCCGCCGCGCCTCTGAGATCTCAATCCCT
>CAIQKV010000039.1 GCA_903872505.1 uncultured Opitutia bacterium | reverse complement strand
GGCCGAGTTCGGACTGACCAAGGGCGGCGTGAAGCTCGCGACCCTGCTGATCCAGATCAGCGACGTGATCGCGCTGGGCCAGAAGACGTGCGAGGGGCTGGCCTACACCGACTCGTTCTACTGGGACATGAGCGACAAGACCCGCGCCTGGTCCACCCCAGGGCTGTTCAACGCTGACAACTTGATCGGATGAACATCGAGAGGCCGGGCGAAAAAGTCCGTTCCCTCGGCGCGATTTGTCTGAATCTATGTCGGGCAACCATCGCGAAGGGTTGCCCCGATGTCGAGTGTGCTGCTGACGCTGTTCTCCGAGCTTGCCGATCCACGCCGCGATCAGGGGAAGATGTATCCGCTGGCGCCGATCCTGCTGTTCACGGTGCTCGCCATGCTGGCCGGAGCGCGGTCGTATCGTCAGGTTCACGCGTTCATCCAGACCCACCTGGATCGCCTGAACAGCGGGTTTGGCCTGTCGCTGCGCCGCGCGCCGGCCTATTCGTCGGTGCGCTTCATCCTGCGCGGCCTCGACGCCGCGGAGATCGAGCGGGCGTTCCGCGCCCATGCCGCCGGACTGGCGGACGCTCCGGCCGAGGGCACCAGCGTCCCGGCAGCGGTGGCCATCGATGGGAAAACCCTGCGCGGCAGCTTCGACGCTTTCCACGACCGCAAGGCGGCGCATCTGCTGAGCGCCTTTGCCGCCGACGGCCAGATCATTCTCGGGCACCTGGCGATTGCGGAGAAAAGTAACGAGATCCCCGCCGCCCAGGAGATGATTGCCTCCCTCGGCCTGACCGGCCGGCTGTTCACTCTGGATGCCATGCACTGTCAAAAAAACATTTGAAATCGCCCGCGACACCGGCAACCACCTCCTGGTCCAACTGAAGGCCAACCAGGCCAAACTGTTCGACGCCGTCTGCGTCATTGCCGACAACGCCGACGCTGTCGAGACCGCATTCGCGCGCAACATCGGCCGCTCCCGCCAGGAGGACCGCACCGTCGAGGTCTTTCCCGTCGGCGACGCCTTGGCCGCGGCCGAGTGGCAGCCCTTCGTCAAGACCATCATCCGCGTCACCCGCCACACCTTGCTCCGATCCGCCGCCACCGGCTCGTGGGATCAACGCGGCGAGGTCGCCTACTACCTCTCCTCCGCCACCGACCTCACCCCAACCGCATGGGGTGATGCCATCCGAGGCCATTGGGGCATCGAAAACCGCAACCACTATGTCCGCGACGTGTCCTGCGACGAGGACAAATGCCGCATCCGCGACAACCCCGGCATCATGGCCAGGGCACGCAGTTTCGCCCTCAACATCTTGCGAAAAAACCGCGTCACCAACGTCGCCAAGGCCCTCTGGGACGGAGCCCTCAGCCTTGATCACATCCTGGCATACAAGGAAATCTGATCAGCGTTGAACAGCCCTGCAACCCACCCCACCATCGCCCGCGCCAGCATCCCCCGCCCACCTACGGGCAAGGGTGCAGTTCCACTTGGAACTGCACCTCTTGATTGGTAGCAAGGTGGTGCAGTGCCAAGGGGCAAGGACTACCCGGCGGCTAGGGACGGTCCTGGGCGGCGTGCCAGACGCGCAGGATATCCACGGTGTCGTCGGCGAGGAG
>CAIQKV010000038.1 GCA_903872505.1 uncultured Opitutia bacterium | reverse complement strand
TTCGGCTTGATGCCCGCGCTGGCGAGCAGGGGCTCGAGCAGCTTGAGCGCCTCCTTCATGGCGCGCGCGGCGACGAGCATCTCCGGGACGAAGATCTCGTTCTTCTTGAACTGCTCCCCGACGATCGCCATGCCGGGCACGAGGCCCGACTCGACGATGGTCTGCGGGGGAGTGCCGGCCGCGAGGAGTTCCTGGGTGAGCCGCACGGTGTCGGTCCGCTTCCCGGCGGCCACGGCGGCGGTTAGATCGTTGAGGAGGGGCATGGGATCAATGGTGGTTTTACTGCGGGATGAAAAGTGATGCCACGGAGTAGCTTTGAGCTAGCGGTGAGACATTGGCTTCATTGGCTGCCACATATCAGGGGTGTATCGCGGGTGTTTTCAGCTTCGATGGACAGGACGGAGCGTTCCATTTCCGGGATAAAGGACAACGGCAAATTTTTGCCTCCATCCGTGGGTAGATGAACTTTGCGGCCCAATAAGCTGAGCGATTAGCCGGCTCGGGTTGCCGCCATCAAGCGCCAGGGGCTTGCTGGGAGGCATGGCGGAGCATCGTCCGCATGCACGCGGCGCTGTAGGCAATACCCGCCAGCGGGAAAGGCGTCCGGTAGGCGCCGGGCGGCGGGGCGGGGACCTCGTCGACCGTGAACACCGGGACATGGTCGGGGACGAGCAGGCCGTCGAAACCCACCTCGACCAGCGTGTTCATCACCGCCTGCATGTCCTGATCGCCATTATCGATGAACGTCTCCTGAAAACGCGGCAATTCCCCGCGAATGTTGCGAAAGTGCGCGTCGATCAGCCGGCCGTGGGCGGCCAGCCAGCGGATCATATCGTTGACGGGCATGCCCGTCGCCTTGCCGGCCTCAGTCCAAGTGCCGACACAGAAGTTCACCCCCAGGCTGGGGCTGGGGCACAGGTCAAACAGCTGTCGAAACTGCTCGAAGGTGTGCAGGATGCGCGCGACGCCGCCTTGTTCCGCGATCGGCGGATCATCGGGATGGATGGCGATCCGCACGCGGCTGGCCTCGGCCACCGGCAGAATCCGGTCCAGGAAATATTTCAGCGCGCCCCGGACTTCCTCCGCCGACCAGCGCCGGCCGGCCACCCGGTCGATCTTGGCGTATTCGGAAATATCGAAGATGCGCGTCTGAATTCCGTTCAGATCGGCTGTGCTGGTGTTGAAAGCCTGCGAACCCGGCAGCAGGCCGATCCACGACATATCGCAAACCGGGATGCCCAGCCGGCCGAGGTCGACGATGCCTTGCGCAAAAGCCTGCAGCTGGGTCTCCCGGTCGGGTCCGCCCAGCAGCAGAGCGGGGGTAAGCCGGGCATAGTTGATCACGGAGAAGATCCGCAGCCCGTGTTTTTCATAATCGTCCCGGGTGCGGGCGAGCGCCTCGTAACCAAAATCCTTGGCATAGACGTCGAGCCGGCACCAGTGCAGCCCGAGCTGGCGCATGAATTCCAGGTGCTGTGCGCTCAGCCCGGGCGAGACGCGCATACCCAGCTTGATCTCCGGCTTGCCGCGCACCCGGCGGGACGCCGCTGGCTCGGCCGCCTGCGTTGACGCCGGCAAGCCTCCCGCGAGCAGGGCGCCGCCCAGCGCGGCCAGGTTGGTTCGGATGAAATCTCGTCGTTTCATGGATGTCTTTCTATGGCCCGGGTTGAGATGGAGCGGGCGAAAATTCGGTGGTAAAAACGGCCTTCACGCCGCGGGTCTCGAGATAGAACGCCTCGCGCCGGGCTGGGGCGGGGGAGTCTGGCGCGGAGCCATGGAAGACGCGGAATTCACCCGATAGTGAAAACGTGAGGTGCAGCTTGAGACCGTTGGGATAGGCGAGGTCGAAGTCCGCCTGGTCGCGATAGGCGGCCGAGCGGACATCGCGCCAATATTGAAAGGGCGCGGGGCGGCCGCGGGCGAAATCGGCGACCGGGACGAATTGCGCCGGCAGCGTGGCGTGACCCTGCACATGCAGTGCCAGGCCGAGGATCTGGGGCGGGCCGGCCCGCGCGGTGATCGTGGCCGCATCGATCAGGCGTTGACCGGCAATCCGCAGCGTTCGCTCCGCGGCAGCATCGGAGCGGTAGGCGGGCAGGGCGGCGGTGACGACGGCCGAGGCGGCGTCAAATGCGATCAGCTCCCCGGGTTGCGGCGGCTCCTCGCCTTCGCCATTGAGGAGCGGCACATTGTGCGTCAGGCCCCGCGTGTAATAATCGCGGTGCAAGGGTGAACCGTAACCGACGGTGCACGGATCATGGGTGATGTCGGTGTCGCCGTAGAACGCCTCGAAGTTGAGCGCCTCGGCTTGCGCGTGCGAACCGGTGAGCTGGCCGTAATGGAAAAACACCTGCCAGCCGCCGGCGCGGAGGATGGCGTAGCGCGAAGACTCAAAATTGCGGCTGACGACCACGGGCAGCAGCGGCAGTTCGACGGACGTGGCCGGCGGAGGATCGAGCAAGGTGTCCCAGCTTTTGACTTTCCGGGCCTGCGCGAGGCCTAGCGGAGTGGGCAGGATTCGGTAGGCGCGCGCCAAGGTGTCGGTCAGGGGGGCGTAGCGGGTGTAGGAGACGGTATTGTCGGCCGGATTCGGAAGAAACCCGGTGGGGAACCGCAGCCCGGTCGGGGCGAGGATGAGATTTTCCACGATCGCCATCTCCCGGGCCAGTTCCGGCCCGCGTCCGGCCATTGCCGTCTCGGTAAACAGCGGGATCAGGGCCGCTGCGATGAATTCCTGGTAACCCAGGGACTGCTCATACCAAAAGTAGTCGCTGGTCACGCCATGGTTGAGCTGCTGGCGTAATCCCCAGGGACCATCGATGGCGGACCGCCACAAGGCAGCGTCGCCGGAAAGCAGCGCGACCTGGGCGGTAGCCGACCGGAGCCAGCAGCCGATGTTGTGGATGCGGTGCATGCTGCCGTTCAGCATCTCGGCTTCGGGGCGCAAGAGCCGGTCAATCCAGAACTGCCGCTGGGCGGGCGCGGTGGCATCCCAGGTCAGGCGGATCGTCCGGGTCAGCTTGGTGAGATCGATCGCGTCATCGAGCGGTTGCACTCGCAGGCGGCTGGGACCGTAGAAGAGATCCTGGACGGGCCATTTTTCTAGGTTGTGGGCATAGAAATCCAGCTGGTCCGTGGCCCACCGGGCATAGCGCGGATCCCCCGTCAGGCGCCAGAGCACGGCGGCCCGTTCGACCATGGTGATGTTCCGGCCCCGAAAAATGCCCGCCCACGCCCGGAAGATCTTCGGGGTGATTTCCACCCGGGGATCGGACGGGCTCGAGAGGAACTTCACCCCTTCACCCGGCACGGCGGAGGTCCAGACCAGAAATGAACCGTCCTTGGGACTGACAAAATCGTGCCACCAGCCGCCGATCCACTCCACTCGGTCGTGTTGGTGGACCATCCAATCGTCGACCTCGGCCTGTTGCGCGGCGAACCAGTGGGCCCACGCGGGATCGGCGGCCAGGCGGTGGCGGGCCCCGGCCCAGTCCTCGAGCGGTTGCCGCCAGACAGTGCCGCTGGCGGAGAGCAGCTTCATCTCCGCGAACGCCCGTTCCGGGTCCGGCTTGGGGAAGTTGGTGCCGCTGCCGTCGCCGTCGCGGTCGCTGGGCACGGTGGCGGCGAACGCCACGAGCGGGATCAGAAAAAGGAACGCAGATTTCATGGCCTGGGTCGGTGGGGCAGCGGAGGTCGGCAGTTCAATACTAAAGCCCACCTCACCGCCCCTCAAGCCCGCATCACCTTCCGGCGGGAGGCATCGTTGCCATCACCCGCTGGTGCGCCGCCGGATCATTATCCCGGCTTCTGGCGTTGCGGTGAACCACTACCTGCTGGATTTGGGCGCCACATTCTATTCGCCAGTTGCCCGGCCTGGTACTTCGCTGGCCGGGTTCGCCATGAATGTCTTTCACCTCTCGCCCAAGGGTAACGACAACTGGACCGGTCGCCGCGCGACCCCCGCCCGCAACCGCCGCGAAGGTCCGTGGGCCACGCTCGCCGGTGCGCGCGACAAACTCCGCGCCCTCCGGGCTGCCGGCAAGCTCGCCGGCCCCGTGACGGTGCTGGTCCACGACGGGCGCTACCCGTTGAAGGAGACGGTCCACTTCAACCAGCACGACTCGCACACGCACTTCCAGGCGGCGCAGCGCGCGCATCCCGTGTTCGACGGCGGCCAGCGCCTCACCGGCTGGCGGGTCGGCGTGCGCAACGGCCGCACCGAGTGGACGCTCGACCTGCCCGAGGTCGCGGCGGACCGCTGGAATTTCCGGTCGCTCTTTGTCGACGGCCGGCGCGCCCCGCGCGCCCGCCTGCCGAAATTCGCCCCCGAAGGGGAGGCCGTGCACCAAGTTTTCCGGCTCGGCGAGATCAAGCACCCCGACCGCACCGGCCTGTTTGACGGCGACGACACGTTCAAGCCCGCGCCGGGCGACGTCGCGGCCGACTGGGCCTCGCTGCCCGATGCCGAGTTCGTCCTGCTGCACTACTGGGTCGAGGAGCGGATGCCGCGGCCGCAGCTCAATCCCCGCACCGGCTGGCTGCGTTTCGCGCGCCGCTCCGGGTTCAACCTCTACGAGGCCTCCTCCGCCGCCTACGGCAACCGCGCGCTCGCCCGCTACTACATCGACAACCTGTTCGAAGCGCTCACCGAGCCCGGCGAGTGGTATCTCAACCGGGGTACCGGCCGGCTCTACTATCTGCCCCGTCCCGGCGAAACGCCGGCCAACACCGCGATCTTCGCCCCGCGGGTGCAAACCTTCGTCCGCGCCAGCGGCCAGTTCTTCAACGACTCCATCGCGGCCTGCGACGCGCACGCCACGCCGCATCTCCGCGGGCTGGAGCTCACCGGGCTGACGTTCCGCCATGGCGACTGGTATTCGCCGCTCGTGCCCCTGCAGCAATTCCACCCGGTCTACGGCCAGGAACTGCCCATCGGCGGCAGCCTGCAGGCGGCCCACGCCGTGCCCGGCGCCATCACCATCCGCGCCGCGCGCAACTGCGCCGTGCGCGACTGCACGGTCGAGCACGCCGGGCTCTACGGCATCGAATTCGACGAGGGCTGCCGGGACTGCGCCGCCGTTGGCAACCAGCTGAACGACCTTGGCGCCGGCGGCATCCGCGGCGGCGGCACCGACTTCGATGGCCATCTCGACGGACGCACGGGCCACCTGACGATCACGGACAACACCATCCACCACATCGGCCGGATTTTCCACCAGGGGGTGGGCGTGCTGCTGGGCCACGCGTTCGACTGCAAGGTCGCGCACAACCATATCCACCACGCGGGCTACACCGGTATCTCCACCGGCTGGACCTGGGGTTTCCGCGAGACGCCATCGCGCAACAACCTCATCGAGCACAATCTCATCCACGACATCGGCGCCGGCATCCTCAGCGACATGGGGGGCATCTACACCCTCGGGGTGCAACCCGGCACGGTCGTCCGCGGCAACCACCTCCACCACATCTGGGCGCACGATTACGGCGGCTGGGGCATCTACCTGGACGAGGGCACGTCGAACCTGGTGATCGAGCACAACCTCGTCCACGACACCAAGCACGCGCCTTTCAACATCCACTTCGCCCGCGAAAATATCGTGCGGAACAACATTTTCGCCCGCGGCGAGTTCGCTCTGACCTCCATCTCGCGCATCGAGCCGGGGCAGTTGAGCGCCAGTTATTTCAACAACATCGTGGTCGGGCCGAGCCGCCGGCTCTTCCTCGGCGGCTACAAGGGCAACATCGCCGTCGGCGGCCTCATCTCCAACTCCAACTGCTTCTGGTCGCCGGGCGGCAAGCTGCCCGTCAGCGCCAATCCCCGGACCAAGACCCC
This sequence comes from uncultured Opitutia bacterium, assembly GCA_903872505.1. GTDB lineage: Bacteria > Verrucomicrobiota > Verrucomicrobiia > Opitutales > Opitutaceae > Opi-474. The sequence goes on along the minus strand of CAIQKV010000038.1, from coordinate 7,607 downwards.
GAATGTGCCGCCGCGCATCTCGTGGACCGCCTGGCGCAAGGCCGGCCATGATTCGCTCTCGATCATCGCCGACCCCCGGATCACCGAAGGCCGCAAGACCTGGCGGGTCGCGAAGAATTCTCCCGCGCTCAAGCTCGGCTTCAAGCCCTACGACTGGTCGGTTTGCGGGCCGCGGCCCAAATCGGAGCGCGGCTGAACGCCGGCCGCGTCACGGCGAAGCCCCGCGCGGCCCTCAGCGCTCCGGCACGCCATCGTGGACGAGCACGATGTCGCCTTGGCGCGTGGCCGGCTCGGTGACGAGACCGGCCCAGGCGCCGCCTTCGCGGCGCCCGGACACGACGGTCTGGTTGGCAGTGTGCAGCCGGAAGGTGACGTTCCAGGTTTTCGGCCACGCCGGGGTGACGAGGATTTTTCCATCCGTTTCCTGGAGCACCATGGCCTGAAAAGTCCGCAGGAGGTTGCCGCCGTGGTCCTGGTCGGGGCTCCAGTCGTAGTTGGTCTGCCAGAAGGCGGGGAAGCGGCTGGCGGGATCCTTGGCCCGGACCCGCTGCACCAGGTTATCCTTCGCCACCTCGGTCAGCCCGAGGAGGGCGGCGTGGGTGTCATCCTGCTTCCAGCCCATGGCGCTCGGCTCCTGGCGATGGGCAAACGTCGCCCGGGCGACGTCCAGCTCCGGCCGGCCCACGCCGAACAACCGGTAGGGAAACACGCCGTACAGCTCCGGTGACTCATGGTTGTAGCGCGGGGGGAGCGGCGGCTCCACCGCCAGCAGGACCTGCTCCCCGTCAATCCTTCCCCGCGGCAGGTCGGGCACCTTCGCGCTCATCGCGCGCAGGCGGGCGCGCAGTTCGGGCGGAAGGTCGGCGGGGGCGAGCGCGAGCAACTGGTCGATGTCCCAGCGCAGGCCCGCGACGTCGGGCAGGTTGTTCCAGGCGTTGATGTACGTCTCGAGGGCGTTGGCCGGCGAGATGTTCCATTTCCCGCGGGCGTCGAGCGGCCAGTGCCGGTCCCACCAGAGGAGAATCTCGCTGGCGAACGGCACCAGCCGGTCGCGCAGGAACTTCTGGCTGCCGGTATACCGGTAGTAGTCGATCATGAGCGCGACCAATTCGAGCATGCCGTTGTAGTGGTGGCGGGTGGAATGGCTGTAGATCCATTCGGTGGGCGCGCCGAACGCGGGTTTCTCGTGGCGACCGTAGTTGTTCAGGCTCGCGCCCCAGAAGGAGACGACTTCGGGGAAGTACGCCCCCTCGTGGTGAAAATAAACCCGCGAACGCTCCCGCGACAGCGGGAGCATGTTGAAATACATCTCGAAAAACGGGCGCATCATGTCGAAGTCGCCCGACGCCAGCATCGGCCAGTAGACGAGCCGCGTGTTCTGGAGCCAGTAGCCGCCGCCCCAGCGCCGGTAGTCGGCGTCGTAGACGCGGTCCACGACGAACATCGAGCCGTTGAACTTGATCGGCAGGTGACCCCGCCCCGCGCAGGCCTGGATCCAACGCTGCAGCACGTAGGCGCGCGTCACTTCCTCGGCCTCGGGCGAGCCGGAGGCGAAGATGTAGCTGCGGTTCCAAAATTCGCCCCACCAGCGGCGATGCTCCGCCCACGCCCGCGGCCGGTCGGTGCCGGCCAGCGCGGTCACGCGGGATCCGACCGCGGCGGTCCAATCCGCGGCCTGCGGCGCGAACTGAGTGTGGGTCACCAGCTCCACCCGGGCGTCCTTCACGGGCTGGCGGCTGGCCAGCTCATGATCACCCCGGCGGACCAGGTCGGTCCCGGTCAGCACCCCGCCAAAGGTTCGGTTGAGCAGGGGATCGGTCCCGCCCCCCGCCATGCCGGTCAGTTGCTGCAACCGCAGGGAGTCCGCCCAGGGGGAGACGCGGTTGCGGTGGTACCAGGTGATGCGGTCCGATTCGCCGGTGACGAGCGTGTCGGGATAAATCCGGCGCTGTTCCTGGGGATACTCGGCGATGGCGTGGTCCTCGCGCTGCTCGTCGCCGGCCGGTCCGCGAAACGGCCGTTCCTCGGTGCGCCAGAGCTCAACCGCGGCGGAGACGGTGAACGGCCGGGCGGAGTGCATCTCCAGGTGCACGACCTGCTGGTTGGCGTCCACCCACGCCCGGGCGCGCAGCTGGTCCTCCCCGGTGCCGAACGCAAGGTCGATGCAGCCTTCCGCCAGGTTCAAGGTCTGCCGGAAGCCCTGGGCGACTGGATTCGGCGACAGCCGCACGCGGACCCGGCCCAGCTTGCACGGCCGCACGTTCTCATCCAACGCGTCGGTGCGGGCGGCGTAGAACAGAATGTCGCCGTCACGGTCCACCCACAGGTTGATGCCGGTTTCACCGTTGCCGGCGGGCATGGAGCCGAGGGAGCCGGTGCTGGGCGAGTCCCAGACCACGTTGCACGCCTCCAGGGCGCCGGGTGGTGTCGCGGCGCAAACCCGGCCGGCGGCGATCCCTCCAGCCAACACCGCGACGGCGAGCCGGAGCACCGGGGATATTGCCTTCATCGGTGTCATGTCCCCGGGGTGCCTTCGGACCAGGATTGGCTGCGCCAGCCTGCTCCCTTATTTCACGCGATGCAGCCGCACATCCGTATCCTTGCCGTCGACCAGCAACAGGAACGAGCCGAGTTTGCCCTGCTGGATGCCGACCTCGTGCCCCACGAGTTCATCGCGAATGGGGTCGATGCCCTGCCACACTTGACCGTTATCGAGCACGAAGCCGTTGGCGCCCTGCCAAGCGGTTACCGTGGCGTTCATGACCGGACGCACGACCGGCTGCTTTTCCGTGGGTTTGGGAAATCCGAACCGCTCCCAGAGCGAACTATTCGTGGCGGGAGGCGGGGTGGTCTCACTCACCGCAACGGGGGCGGCCGCGCTCGCCGCCACCGGGGCGCTCGTCTGGGCGGCACCGTCCTTGAGGTACTGCGCAAACGCCTCGTTGATCAGCTGGACGTCCTCGGCATTGAGCCGGTCGAGCTTGGCGCGTTTCCAATTCGCCTCGCTCATGATGGCTTTCAGGCCGGGAAACTCCGGTTCGCCCGCCCAGGCCGCCGATGATGCCAGGAAAAGAATGAGCAGCAGATAACGCGCAGGTTTCATGGGGATAGTGGCGACTGGACCGTCAAATTGCTGGCGGAAGCCGCACCCACTTCTTGTCCCGGATTGGGCGGTTTAACCACAAAAAAATAGGTGCGGCTCATGGTCCGCTCCGTCCGCTGGCGGGTGTTTCCCGGGACGGCACGGGCAACGATTGCTATCGAAGCGCAGCAGGTGGCAGTGCTAGAACCTTGGCCCACGCCGAGGCACCGTTGAACCCCTCACCACGTCCATGAATCCAATCCCATTCAATTCCGCGGAAGCACTGCTCGAGCCGTTTTATGACGCGCAGACGTGCGGACTCAAACACTGGGCGGTGCAGCCCGGCGGGGCCGAGGGGCTCCGGCTGGTGACGTTCTGGGATGGCGTGCATTACACGTGGGAACGGGCGGTGGCGGGGGGCACGCCGGCGCTGCGGATGACCCGGTCCTTTGACGCCGATTGCGCGGATTATGACCGGATGATCCTCTCCATGATCGCACCCAAGGGGGCCCGCGCCGTGCTTGAGGCCCAAACCGAGGCCGGCCTGCGCCGGGTCGAGTCCGCGCGGTTCGACGGCCAAAAACAGGAGGTGATGCTTCCGCTCGACGGGGCGAAACGCATCCAGACGGTGACGATCGAGATCCACTTCGAGGGTTCGACCAGCGTCATCGGCTGGTTCGAGTGGCTGGGGCTGCAGAGTTCGCGGGATCTGCCCCGCTACCTCCGGCAATGGGAGCGCTTTGACGAGCGTTGGGAAGGCTATCTCCAGCCCGCCGAATTCGAGCCGAGTTTCCAGCCGACCTTTGGCCTGCATCTGACCGCGGCGGAACTGGAGACGCTGCGGCGATCTGTTCGCGCGGCCGGCGGCGACACTCCGTTGCTCGGGCTGGCCAACGATGCCCGGCAGCTGGTGCCCGAGCGGATGATCTACGAGTTCGTCAATTTCTGGAACGACCAGCGCCATTGCCGCGTGCGCGACGTGGGCAAGCGGCTGCTCATCCATGGCGTCAGCGCCGCCGAGGCCGGCGTGCTGCTGAAGGACAAGGCCCTCTGCCGGCTGGCCGCGCGCTACGCCATGAGCATCGCCCATTGCGGGCGCTGGGGCTACAGCTTCCGGCGGTTCGTGCCGGGCATTGCCTGGGAGGATCGCGCCTTCGTGACCAGCCTGTGCATCTACGAGTGCGCCCTCATCCTCGATCTCTGCGGCGAATGGTTCACCGAGCTGGGCCGGGACCTGATCCTGCGGCGGATCGCCGAGGAGGGGCAGGGTGCCCTCAACATGACCTCTTGGTGGTGGGAATACATGTTTCACACCAACCAGATCCCGTGGATCACGCCGGGACGCATCCTGGGTTACCTGGTGCTGGAGCGCACGCAGCCGGACGCCCGCCGTGCGGGCGAGTGGCCGCGGTGCATCGGGACGCGGGTCCAGCCCTACACGGAGGCGGCCGTCGCCAACCTCAGGGAAACCCTGGACCACGTCCTCCTGCCCGATGGGGGCTATGACGAGGGGCCGTCGTATTTCTCCCACACCGCCCGGCAGGCGTTCCTGTCACTCTACTATTATTCCCGGGCGCGCGGCAAGGATCTCCGGTCGCTGATGCCCCCGGCGATCCGAGCCACGGCGCGATTCGCCGAGATGCTGGTGTCGACCGATGCGCGCGGCATCATGCTCCTGGTGTGCGACGCCATGTACCTCAACCAGGACTCCGCGGCGTGGCTGGCCTGGTTCATGCCCGACTCGCACTGGGTCACGGTCTTCCACAACACCCTGCGGCGCACCCGCGGCCGCCCCATCTCGCTGCTCGTGGAGAAACTCCTCCCCGAGATCCCGGCCCAGGGCCCGGCCTTCCAGCAGTTCCTGCACATGCCCGATCTCGGCATGATGTGCTCGGTCCGCGAGCTGGCGGGCGAGCGGGTGAAGCTCTTCCTGATGGGCAACAAGGCCGGCAGCGACCACTCGCATGAGGACAAGGGCAGCTTCGTGCTCGAGTTTGCCGGCGACAGTTTCGCGATGGATTTCGGCGTGATCGACTATGCCAATCCGATCTGCCTGCTCCTCAAGCGGGCGCAGCGCCACAACATGCTGGTGCCGGTCGCGGCCGGCGAGCGGCCGCGGCCGCAGAACCCCATTCCTGCGGATATCAAGCACCTCGGAGCCGGCGACGCCACGCGCTTCCATGCAGAGGTGGATGTCACCCCGGGCTGGGACGGGTGGTACCGCCGCTGGCACCGCACCTGGGATTCGCCGACCCCCGCGGAACTGACGGTCATGGATGACTGGGAGCTCGAACAGGGCGACGGCGTCGCGTTCTACTGGACCACGCCGCTGCCGATGACGCTCGACGCCAGTGCGCGGTGCGTCGTTATCGAAGGCCGTCGGGGCCGCGCCATGCTGAGCTATCCCGACGATTGCGAAGCCAGCATCGATTACCTGCCGCTGATGACCGACCAGCAGCGGCTCATCGACCGGCAGCGCGCGGACATGGAAATGTTCGTCTATCCGCATGCCGACACGCAGCCGCGCCTGGCGATCACGCAGCGTGGAAAAAAAGGCACGCTGGTCGTGCGGGTCAGGCTGGAAACCAAGGCCTGATCCGGGTCCGGGCGCTGCGCCCGAACTCGCCGGCTCAATCGTCAGCGCCGCTGCTTCAGCCGGTCCAGCAGGACCGCGGTGAGAAGGATGCACCCGCGGGCGACGTACTGGTAGAAGGGCGGGATGTTGAGCAGGTTCATGGCGTTCTGCACGAGGCCCATGATCAGCACGCCGGCGATCACCGCGCCGATGCGGGCCACGCCGCCGCTGAGGGAGACCCCGCCAAGCACGCAGGCGGAGATGACCTCCAACTCGAGTCCCTGCGAGGTGTTCGGCTGGCCGCTGGTCATGCGCGAGGCGAGCACCAGCCCGGCCGCGGCCGCGACCAGCCCCTGCAGGGTGAAGATCACGATTTTCACCCGCACCACGGGCACGCCGGCGAGGTGCGCGGCTTCCTTGTTGCCGCCGATGGCGAGGGCGTTGCGCCCGAAGATGGTCAGGTTCAGGAGCACGCCGAAGAGCACGAAGCACGCCGCGGTCAGCCAGACGGGCACCGGCACGCCGAGCCAGGCGGTGTTGCCGAGCTCGAAAAACCGGTCGGTGCGGATGCCGATCGCCCGGCCGTCCGAGGTGATGAAACCGAGGCCGCGCACGATCTGCATCGAGGCGAGCGTGGTGATGAGGGCGTTGATGCCCAGGCGGGCGACGAACACGCCGTTGACGAACCCGATGAGCGCCCCGCAGGCGAGGGCGGCCGCACTGCCGGCCAGGACGCTGCCGGTCGCGTTCATCACCGCGGCGCCGAGCACGCCGGCGAACGCCACGACCGAGCCGACCGAGAGGTCGAAATCGCCGGCCGCGAGGCAGAACATCATCGTGCACGCGATCATCCCGATGGTGGACACGGCCAGCGCGAGCCCGCGGAGGTTGGTGGCGGTCAGGAAATTGTCGACGCCGAGCGAGCAGGCCAGGAACAGCGCCAGCAGCACGAGGAGCATCCCCGCGGAGTCCCAGACGCGGGCGTAGGCGGACGAGGACAGGGTGGGTCTTGGGTTCATGGGAAAATCAGAGGGTGGCGGCGGCCGGCAGGGCGGCGTGCAGCACGGCCTCGGGTGTCGCCGCGGTGCGCGGGAATTCCGCCGCGATCGCGCCCTCGCGCATGACGAAGACGCGGTCGGCGATGCCGAGCACCTCGGGCAGCTCGCTCGAGACGATGACGACGCTGGCGCCGGCCGCCGCTAGGTCGTGGAGGAGGGCGTAAATCTCGCTCTTCGCGCCGATGTCGATGCCCCGCGTCGGTTCGTCCAACACGACGACCCGCACCTGTTCCGAGAGCCAGCGGGCGAGGATGGCCTTTTGCTGGTTGCCGCCGGAGAGCAGGCGGATGGGCGTCGTGGGCGTGGCCGGGCGCACGCCCAGCCGGGTGATCTGGTCGGCGGCGTTGCGGCGCTCCCAGCCGCCCGACAGGAAAAAGCCCGCGCGCAACCGGGCGCGCCGGGCGCTGAGGTTGATGTTCTCGGCCACGGAACCGTCGGGAATGATCCCCTCCTTCTTGCGGTCCTCGGGACAGAACACGAGGCCGGCCCGGATGGCGGCGCGCGGCGAACTGCCAGGCACCGCGACGCCGTGCACCCGCACCTCGCCGTCGGCGGGTTGCTGCAGGCCGCACACCAGGCGCATGAGCTCCGTGCGTCCCGCCCCGATGAGGCCGAAAAAGCCCGCGATCTCCCCGCGCGCCACCTGGAACGACACGGGGGCGCGCAGGCCCGGCCCGCTGAGCTGACTCACGGCCAGGCCGTCCGGGCCGTGGGGTCGCGGCCGGTAGTTGAAGATGTTCGTCAGTTCGCGGCCCACCATGCTCTTCACGAGCTGGGCGGGCGACACGGCGGCGAGCTGTTCGTAGGTCACGACATGCCGGCCGTCGCGCAGCACGGTGACGGTGTCACAGAGCGCGTAAATTTCGTCCATGCGGTGGGTGACATACAGGAT
>CAIQKV010000037.1 GCA_903872505.1 uncultured Opitutia bacterium | reverse complement strand
TGCCACACCAGGCTGCGCAGCGATCCCGGCCGGCGGAAGAATCGTGCAGCGACCGCTTGGCGAACGCGCCGGTTTGGTCTACACCGCGCGCGCACCCATGAAGTTTTCCGGAAAAACCGTCGCCCTGCTGCTGCTCGGCACCGCGTACGCCGCCTCGGCGTTCCTCGTGTTTCGGCGGCACGTGGAGGAGGTCCGCGCGGACCGCGTGACGATCCGGATCTCGCAGTGGCAGCTGGAGGGCGGGGTGCGCGACGCGATCGACGCCATCATCCGCCGCTACGAGCAGCTGAACCCGCGCGTGCACGTCATCCAGATCGCCGCGCCCGACCGGGTGTACCTGCCGTGGATCCAGACCCAGATGGTCGGCGGCACCGGGCCGGACATCGCGGAGTATTCCTGGCCCTGGCCGGACACGGTGCGGAATTTCTCGCCGCTCACCGCGGAGGTGATGCAGCCCAACCCGTACAACCGCGGCACGCCGCTCGAGGGCGTGCCGTGGCGCGACACCTTCATCGACGGGATGACGAGCCCGGACAACTACGTGCAGAGCCTCAGCCAGTATTACGGCGTCTCGATGACCACGGGCATGAGCCGGATCGTGTACAACCGGGCCCTGCTGCGCACCATCACCGGCCGCGACACGCCGCCGCGGACCTACCGGGAGTTTCTGGCCATCTGCGCCGAGGTGCGCGCCTACTCGGCGGCGCACGGGCTGAACCTGGCCCCGCTGGCCAACTCGCGCACGACCCACATCAACCTCACCAACGAGATCGTCAGCAACCTGAGCACCGGCCTGGCGGAGCGCATCGACTTCCAGCACCGCCTGAAACTCGAGCCCCACCCGCTGGCCGTCTCCTACCTGCGGGGGGAGTGGAGCTATGACTCGCCCGAGCTGGTCGCCGGCTTTGCGGAGCTGCGGGAATTCGGCGCGCAGTGCACGCCCGCCTTCCTGCAGCGCGAGCGCGACACCGCGCTGACGGACTTCGTCAGCGGCCGCGCGGTGATGGTGGTCGCGCCGAGCTGGGAGGCGACGAGCCTGCAGCAGCTCTGCCCGTTTGCGCTTGGCGCCTTCCGGTATCCCTCGCCGCGTGAGGACGACCCGGTTTACGGCCGCTACGCCCGCGGCCCCTTCAGCGAGGGGCAGGTCATCACCGGCATGCCGTTCTATCTCAACCGCTGGACGCCGCACCGCGCGGAGGCGCTGGATTTCCTCCGGTTCATGAGCAGCCAGGAAGGCAGCACGATCTTCACCACGGTGAGCAACTGGCTCCCCATCGTCGCCGGGGTGAAGCCGTCCGATTTTGCCGCCCAGTTCCAGCTCCAGTCCGAGGGTTACAACTGGTACGGGGGCTTCCTCGGGCCGAACAACCACGGCGATTCCCAGGACCTGGTCCTGAGCATCCTCTACACCCTGTGGAGCCCGGACGGCAGCGTGGACGCCTTCCGCTCGGCCATGAACCGCGGCATGGGGGGCCGGGTGCGCGACGGCCTGCGGCGCGACCTGATCGCCGGGCTGGGCAACATCCGCCGGGAGGACAGCGCGGGCGCCGCGCTGCTCGAGCTGGCCCCGCCGGACCGGCGGCCGGAAACGCTCCGGCTGGTGACGCTGTCCAACGAGATCAACCTCTACCAAATCCGCGCCACGCTCCCCGCGCCCGCGGGCGCCCGCCCATGAAACGCGCGCTCCTCCTCACCGGATTGGTCCTCGCCGCGGTGACCGCCGCCGGCTCCGAGCTCGCGGCCGGCTGGCAGGCGCTGGCCGGCTACCGGGCCGCACCGGCGCTGCAGGTTTTCGACCGGTACCTGGCCGCGGCTGATCCCGCGGTGGCACGCGAGGCGCGGTTCGGCCGCGGCGTGGCGCTGCTGGACAAGCAGCCGGTCACCTTCGCCCAGATCGCCGAGGCCCGCGCGCTCTTCACCGCGCTGGCCGACAGCGGCGGGGACGATCCCGCGCAGGGCGCGCGGTTTTTCCTCGGGCGCATCGCGCAGCATCACCAGCCGCAGCCTGATCCCGCCGAGGCGGCGCGCCAGTTCCGCCGGCTGATCGCCGAGCACGAAAACTCGGTCTGGGCCCAGTCGGCTTTGGGCCGGCTGGCGCTCCTCGAGCTCTACGGGCCCGATCCGTCCGTCCCGCCGGCGACCCGCGTCGCCGCGGCGGAGAAACTGCTGGCCCACACCCACACACCGGTAGCGGAAAGCGAACTGCACCTCGCGATCGCGGAGGCGGTGTTCTTCCACCGGCTCCCGGCCGCGGGCGCGCTGCCGCACCTGCTCGCGGCCGAGCGGCTCGGCCGGCTCGACTGGACGGCGCGCACCGAGACCCTGGTGCAGATCGCCGAACTCTCGCGGCTGACGGGCAACCGGCCGCAAGCGGCGAAGTATTACCGGACTTTTCTCGCGGAGAATCCGCGCGACCTGCGCCACTACATCGTCCGGGAGCGCCTGGCCGAGATGGAAAAACCCGCGCCGTAGGGCGGCGGACCGGGCTTCACCACGCCACCAGCCGGGCCGGCAGCCGCAGGGGCTTGAAATGCCACTCGGGCACGTGGGTGTTCGCCGGCGCGTCGGGCAGGTCGGCGAAATTCTTCTCGCCGATGATCTGGCCCGGGCTGACGACGTGCCAGTCGCCGTGGTAGTAATGATGCGGCCCGAAGAAATTGAAGGTGCTGGGCACCAGCTCGAGGCGAAGGAGGTGCGTGCCGGCGGCGAGGGGCTGCGCCAGTTCCAGCTGCCAGTCGGGTCCCCAGGCCCAGCCGGCCGGCTGGCCGTCAATGGTGGCGCGCGCTGCGTCGCCGAGGACGCCGGTGAAGCGCAGTGCGGTGACGGGCGCAGGGAGGATGAACGTGCAACCGGCCACGAGCGGCTGGTTGAGAAAGGGGAAGCCGGCGGCGGCGAGTTCGCCCGCGGCGGCCACGGCCCCGACCCCGGCGACGAACGGGCCGGCGGTGCGGACGGTGCCGCTGGGACCGGGCGCGTAGGGTGAGCGGCTGGGCAGCGTGAACGCCCCCTTGAGCCAGACGTAAGGCTTGGCGGGAAACTCGCGCACGGTGCGAAACCGCAGCGTGTGCTCACCCGCGCCGAGTGCGGGCGGGGTGGCCAGGGCGCCGTCGTAGCCCGCGGTGAGCTTGAGCGGCTGGCCGTCGAGGCTCGCCTCGGCGAGGTCGTCGGCGAAGTGCAGGTGCAACCCGGCCGGGTTGGCGGCGTCGAACGCGGTGGTGAAGGTCGCGGTGTACTCGCGGGGCGCGGTGCGCCGGGGCTCGATCAGCCACGCGTTCTCCGGCAGCGCCGGGATCTGCCACTCCAGTGGGACCTCGCAGTAGGGGCCGTTGTCCTTGGCGGGACGGGGCTGGGCGGCCGCTTTCTGGGGGTGGAGCGGGTTGCCCTCAACCCGCTGGTTTGAAAGGACAGAGGTAATTAACGCGTTAGGGACAACGCGTTCCACCTTCCAATCGCCGCGCAGGATGGCGGCGGGATCGACCACGAGATGCGCGTACGTGGCCGAACCGAGCCGCACGCGGCCGTTTTCGATGGCGCCGTCGGTCTCGAGGGTGCGCTCGTCGGTGAGGTCGTAGGCGATGCCGGCGGCCTTGAGTTTTTCCAGCGAGGCGAGGAAGGCGGTGTTCATCCGGCTCGCCGGCGTGTCGGGGAACGTCGTGGCGACGTGCTGGTTGGTCTGGAACAGCTCCCACGGCTCGTACTCGGCCATGAGCCCGCGGTAGGGCGCCACGACGAGGGTGTCGGGCACGGCCGGCGGGCGGGTGGTCAGCTCGCGCGTCACGCGGTCGAGCATTTCGGGAAAGGCCTCGCGCCAGCTCAGGTGCAGCGGCTCGGAGGGCGGCCAGTCGGTCAGCGCCGGCGTGTCGAGGCGGTACTGGCTGAGGTGAAAGACGAAGTCGGTGAGCCCGTTGCGGCCGAGCCAGAGCAGGTAGCGCTCGAGGTCCTCGGGCGACGCGCCCCAGCCGGCGCCGCCGAAGCACTCGACCATGCTGCGGCCGGTGCTGAACTGGCGTGACGCCGCGGCGGCCTGCCGCGGGTAGAAATCCAGCGCGGGATAGCGCTCGAGCGAGTCGATGCCCGGGATGCTCAGGTGGCGGAAGATGCGGTGGCAGGAGCCGACCATCGGCAGCTGGAACAGCGGGTGTTCCTCGCCCTTCACGTGGCCGATGAACTGCTTGCCGTTTTTTTCGCACCACGCGAGGTAGGGCGCGAAGAAGCCGTCGATCAGCACGTCGGTGACGAGTTCCCAGTAGGTGGTGCGCACTTCCTGATAGCCGGGGCCGCGCGTGAAAAGCAGCGGGAGTTTTTCCGCGAAGTTGGCGCCGAGCTTTTCCTTCAGGCGCGCCGGCATGGCCGGGGTCCACGGAATGCCGGCGACGACCGGAAAGGGATCCTTGATGATGCCGGACTCGGGCTCGTCGGCGAAGAAAGCCTCGACGTACGCGAAGGCCTCGGGGTCGAGCCCGGTGCGGTAGCGTTCATGGATGAGCTCCAGGAAGTGGCCCAGGACCTTGGGATCGAGCGAATCGACGTAGTTGATCTGGTGCGGCGTGAGGTACCAGGTTTTGGGGGTGGCCCCGGATCCAGGAAACAGGTGGTTGAGGCCCGGGCTCGTGAACGAGCCCACGGACAGGGCGGTGGGCTCCGGGGTGAGGTCGAGTCGCCAGGCGCCGCTGTCGGGATATTTCTTGAGCACCTGGCCGTCGCCGGTGCCGCTGGGCCAGCCGTTCTCGTCGTAGAGCCAGAAGCGCAGCCCGAGTTTCTTGGCGTGGAGGATGCAGGCGGAGACCTCGGCGAGGTAGGCCGGGCTCATGTAGGGCGGCTGGCCGGGATAGAAGCGCGGATGAAACACGACCCCGTGCAGGCCCGCGGCGCGGAAGTCGGCGAGCTGCCGCTGCAGCCGCGGCTGGTCGAGCGCGCCGTTGATGGACCAGAAGGTGTAGTAGCGCGGGGCGAGGTCGGGGCCGGAGGGGAGGTTTTTCAAGGGAACGCGCACGCTAGGGGTTCGCCCGCCGGAGGGAAATAGAAAGTGCGGCCGGGGCCGGGACGCGGGCAAAAAGCTTGTTCGCGCCCGGCGCCGGGCGTTTGCTTTCCCTCCGCCATGAGCACACCCCGGGTCATTCGCGTCGCGATCATCGGCTGCGGCAGCTACGGCGCCGAGCATGCCAAGTTCCTCGCCACCTTCGCCGGCGTGAAGCTGGGCGCGGTGGCCGACCTCGACGCGGCGCGCGCGGAGGATTTCCGGCAAAAATACGGCGCCGACTACGCCACGACGGACGTCGCCCGGATCTGGGCCGACCGGGAGATCGAGGCGGTGTGGATCTGCACGCAGCACCACACGCACGCGCCGCTGGCCGAGGCGGCCGCCGCGGCGGGCAAGCATTTCTTCCTGGAGAAGCCGCTCGCGCTCACGCTCGCCGACTGCGACCGCATCGTGGCGGCGGTGGAGCGCGCGGGCGTCACCGCGAGCTCGGGTTTCAAGCTGCGGTTTTTCCCGGCGGTGGCGGCGGCGAAGGCGTTCCTGGCGAAACCCACGCTCACCGTGGCGCAGGTGCTCGACGACCACTGGGCGTCCGACTTCTGGGCCAACGACCCCGTGCAGGGCGGCGGCAACGTGCTGTCGCAGGGCTGCCACATCGTGGACACGGTGCTGCACCTGCACCCGACGCCCCCGGTGCGCGTCTACGCGGCGGGCGGCAACCGGCACCATCCGACCCGCGACATCGTGGACACGGCGGCGATTACGCTGACCTTTGCGGACGGCGCGGTGGCGAACGTGGCCGTGGGCGACTGCGGGGTGTCGCCGCATTCCTCGAAGTTCGCGCTCCAGCAGTCCGACGGGGCGCGCAGCTTCAGCCTCTACAACCGGCTCAACTCGCTCATGACGCGCGAGGACAAGAAAATCACCGAGCATCCCGCGCAACCCGAGGACGGCGCCGCCGTGATCGACCGGGCGTTCGTCTCGGCGCTGGCCAATAACCAACCCTCGCCGTGCTCCATCCGGTCGGCCCGCCGGACCACGGCGGTCATGCTGGCGGCCATCGAGTCCATCCACACCGGGCGCACCGTGGACCTGACCGCGCCGCCCTACGCCGCGGCGATGGTGTTGTCATGAACGCAATCGGCCGGCGGCTCACCGACCTGGCCCGCGTCCACGGCGCGACGTGGTACGAGCCGGCGACCCGCCAGTGCGTCGGGCCGCGTGACACGCTGTGGTATGCGATCGCGCTGCTGCATGCGGAGGATGCGGGGGAACGCGCGCAGGGCGACCGGCTGCTGGGCGAGGCGCAGAGTGCCGACGGCACCCACACGCCCGCGACGATGCTGGCGATCCTGCTCGCCCTGCCTGGGCGAATTTCCCCGGCGACAGCCGCGCATCTCGACCGGGAGGTGAAGAAAATGCTGCCGGAGGCCGCGCTGGCGGAGTGGCACGACGGCAATGTCAACCACCCGCTCGCGGCCTGGTGCGCCCTGATCCTCGGCGGCGAGCGCTTTGGGGTGCCGCTCGCAGTGGCGAGCGGGCGGGGGCGGCTGACGGCGCTGCGGACGACAACGGGCGACCGCCGTCACGCCCGCCGCCGGCAGGCGGTGTTTTCGGAGTACAACAGCCTCACCTACACCGCGCTCGACCTGTGGTGGCTCGCGCTGATCGCGGAACATGCCCGGGACGCCGAGGCGCGGCGATGCGCGCGGTTTTTGGAGGAGCGGCTGTGGATCGAGTCGGCGCTGTTCTACCACGCACCGAGCCAGCAGTTCGCCGGCCCGCACTCGCGCTCGTACCTCGACGACTCGCTCGGCGGGTGGTCGGGGATGCACTGCACGCTGGCGGTGGCGTTCGACGAGCCGCTCTTCCTCGCGCCGGAGCGCGCGCTCGGCATCGGGCACCCGTCGGCGATCCTGCAGAACGCGCTCGCGGCCATCACGCCCTTCCACGTGCCGGCAGAGGCGCGCCGGCTGGCGTTCTCCAAGCCGCTGCCGTCGCTGCTCCGGCTCACCACCTACGGCGAAAGCTACCACGAGAACCACGCCTCGCGCCGCTTCGAGGACGGACTCTACCCCGGCGGCTGGAGCGAGTTGGTGAGCTACCAGACGGCGGAATTTGCCCTCGGCACGGCGGCGCGGCCCTACGTCAACGCCGGCCACTCGGACGCCTTCATGGCGCGGATCCGCCGGGGCACGCCGGTGCAGTCCTGCGCGGACTTCCGGTCCATCTTCGCCCGCGGCGTGTTCAACGACGCCGAGGTCCACCAGCCCAACCGGGTGCACGTGACCGGCGGCACGACCGACGCGAGCTACCTTTACGAGGAGGGGCGGACCTTCGCGCTGCAGCACCGCAACCGCGCGCTGCTGCTCTACGCGCCGAAGGGCGTCGGCCACCGCGGCGTCGCGCGCTTCCGCGTGGACGTGATCTTCTCGCACGACGCGCCGTTCGACGAGCTGTGGCTCGACGGCCGGCCGGCGGGTCCGCTGCCGCAGTCGCTGCGCGCGGGCAGCCGGATCGTGTTCCGCGACGCCCGCACGCTCGGGGTGCTGATCCCGCTCGCACCGCAGCCCGCGGCGGGGGCGACGCCGGTCACGGTGCGCCTGGCTAACGGCTGCCTCATCGTCTCGATCGCCAACTCCGACGGCCCCGCGCGCGACTGGCCGCGCGACGAGCTCCGCGGCTGGCAGAACGGGTTCTACTGCGAGCTCTGGACCACCGCCGACTTCGCCAGTGTCGCGGCGCTCGACACGCACGCGGCGAAGATCGCCCTGACCGACACGCTCGTGCCCGGCGGGCGGCGGCGGGTGGCGCGGGTGCGGAGCGGGGCGGAGGTGCTCGAGCTGGCGGTCAACCCATGGTCGGAGGAGATCGAGCATGCGACGATCAACGGCGCGGACGCCCGGGTCGAGCATCTCGAGGCGACCGGCGGACCGGAGGGCCGGCCGCTGCTCGATCCGCCGACCCTGTACGGCGCCGAGGCCTATGCGGCCTTTCCCGCGGTGCCGCCGCCCCGATGAAAGCCGAGCACCGCCAGGGCTGGCTGTTCGTGTCGCCGTGGGTAATCGGCTTCGCGCTGCTGACGGCGGGGCCGATGCTCTACTCGCTCTACCTGAGTTTCACCTCCGCGAGCCTGCTGTCGCCGCCGCAGTGGCTCGGCCTCGAGAACTACCGGCGGCTGGCGGCGGACCCGCTGTTCTACCGCAGCCTCGGCAACACGGCCGCGTATGCGGCGATGGGCGTGCCCGCCGGCCTGCTGCTCTCGCTCGGGCTGGCGCTGCTGCTCAACGCCCCGGTGCGCGGCCTCGGGTTTTTCCGCACGCTGTTCTTCCTGCCCTCCGTCACGAACACGGTGGCGCTCTCGCTGCTGTGGCTCTGGCTGCTGAATCCCGAGTTCGGCCTGCTCAACGCCGGCCTGCGCGCTTGCGGCCTGGCGGGCCCGCTGTGGCTGCAGAGCGAGGCGTGGGCCAAGCCCGCGCTAGTGCTGATGTCGCTGTGGACGGCCGGCGGGCAGGCGGTGATCTTCCTCGCCGCGCTGCAGGGCGTGCCGCGCGAGCTGACCGAGGCCGCGGCGATCGACGGGGCGGGGCCGGTGCGGCGGTTCTTTGCGATCACGCTGCCGATGATTTCGCCGGCGCTGCTGTTCAACCTCATCATGGGGCTGGTCGGCGCGCTGCAGGTGTTCACCCAGGCGTTCGTGATGACCGGCGGCGTGCAGCCGGGCAGCGAGGGCGGCCCGAACCAGGCCACGCTCTTCATCGTCCTCTACATCTACAAGAAGGCGTTTCAGGAGTTCGACATGGGCTACGCGTCGGCGCTGGCCTGGGCGCTGTTCGTGCTCATCACCGGCTGCAGCGCGCTGGCCTTCCGGTTGGCCCGGGAGCGCGTGCACTACGAATCGGAGGCCGCATGAAGCCGCGCGAATTTTTATCCCCAATCACCCCGGCCACCCCGGCCGGCCCGCTGGTGCGCATCGGGCTCACCTATGCGGCGCTGGTGGCGCTGGGCGCGCTGTTCAGCCTGCCGGTGGTGTGGATGCTGAGCTCGTCGCTGCACGAGTTGGCGGCGGTGTTCGCCCAGCCCTACCGCTGGCTGCCGGTCCCACTGCACTGGGAGAACTACGCGCGGGCCGTCACGATCCTCCCGGTGCCGCGCTTCCTGCTCAACACCGTGCTCATCACGGCGCCGGTCATGGCCGCCACCGTCCTGTCCTCCGCGCTGGTGGCGTACGGGTTTGCGCGGTTCCGTTTCCCGGGACGCGACGCGCTCTTCGCGCTCTGCCTCGCGACGATGATGCTGCCGGGGCAGGTCACGATGATCCCGCTGTACCTGGTGTTCGCGAAACTCGGCTGGGTGGACACCTACCTCCCGCTCATCGTGCCGAGCCTGTTCGGGTCGCCGTTCTACATCTTCCTGCTCCGGCAGTTTTTCCTGACCATCCCGCCGGACAGCGAGGAGGCGGCGCGGATCGACGGCGCCTCGCGGCTGCGGATCTGGTGGAGCGTGGTCCTGCCCCAGGCCCGCCCGGCCGTCGCCACCGTGCTCATCTTCACTTTCATCGGCACGTGGAACGACTTCTTCGGGCCACTGCTCTACCTCAACTCGCCGGAGAAGGCCACGCTCACGCTCGGGCTCAACCTCATGAAGACCCAGGTGCTCGGCTCCGGCGTCGTCGAGTGGAACGTCCTCATGGCGGCGTCGCTGCTCGTGCTCGCGCCGAACGTCATCCTGTTCTTCATCGCCCAGCGGCACTTCATCCGCGGCATCACGATGGGGGCGGGCAAATGAAATTCTCAAATCGCCAAGCAGGCCGGGTCTCCGACCCGCCAAGGTGGAGCGCCTTGCCCCCAATGCGCTTGATCGTGGAGATGCGGCGCCCTCGCCGCGTCCCGGATCCATCCGCGGCGGTGGCGCCGCGGCTCCAACTCCAAACCAACGCGTTGGGGGCAACGCGTTCCACCCCCGGACGGGAAGCCATCGGCGGAGCAAAATGAAGTCTCTCCACTCGCTCACGCTCGTGGCTACGCTCCCGGTTCTCGCCGGACTGGCGTTCCTGCTCGCGGGCTGCGGCCCCCGGGCCGGGGACGACCGCACCGTCGTCTACAACTGCGCGGCGAGCACCTCCGACATCGCGGCGCTCTCGCGCGAGCAGGCGGGTTTCCTCGCGCGCACCGGCATCCGGGTGAAACTGAACCCGTTCAGCGGCGAGGAAAAACTCTACGCGATGATCGCCGCGGGCCAGGCGCCCGATGTCTTCTACACCAACGGGGCGGTGCGCGACCGCCTCGCCGCCGAGGGGCGGCTGCTCGATTTGCGGCCCTTTGCGGAGCACGACCCGTTTTTCACGCGGCTGCGGCCCGAGATCCGCGCCGCCGCGCCGTCGGTGAACGGCGGAATCTACAGTGTCAGCAACTGGACGCACACCTGCGGGGTCTACTACAACCGCGCGGCCTTCGCCGCGGCGGGGCTCGCGTCGCCGTCGCCGGACTGGACGTGGGAAGATTTCGCGGCCGCCGCGCGGAAACTCACGCTGGCGAACAAGGATGGTGCCCGGCCCGCACGCTACGGCGTGTTCATCCCGGCGCATTTCATCGAGGCCCTCGAGCAGATGAACCACGCACCGATTCCCCGCGGCGCGCTGCTGCTCTCCATCCCGCCGGAGTCCCGGGAGGTCTACGCCGCCTATCTCGCGCTGATCTGCGAGGGCGTCATGCCCGACATCCGGCGCGTGCAGGCGCTGGGCATGCAGGCGGGGCAGATGCTCGAGTCCGGCCGCGTCGCAATGCTGGTCGAGGCCGTGCCGCATCCCGGGCTGATCGAGACGCTGACGATCGACTGGGGCGTGGCGCCGATGCCTCGTTTCGGGCAGAAAGCGCCGCGCTATTTCCGCTCGGCCAGCGGCGGGCTGTCGATCAGCGCGGCGACCAAGCACCCGGCCGACGCCTGGCGAACCCTCGCCTGGCTGGTCGGGGAGGCGGCGCCGTACCAGCCGAACCCGGTGCTGGGCGACGTCGACTTTGCGCGCGCCTGGGAGGCGAAGTATCCGCGGCTCCGCGGCACCGGCTTCCGTGAGGTGTGGGCGCGGAGCGAGGCGCACGCCGGCGGCGACCCGCGCTATTTCGTGCGCTTCGCCAGCTGGTCGATGTCGCCGGTGATGTCGCGGCTGCAGCCCTGGCTCGACCGGCTGTGGGCGGGCGACGCCACGCTGGACGAGGTCGTGGCGGCGGTGCCCGGGATCAACGCCGGGGTCCGCGAGGACCTGGAGCGGCAACTGCGCTCCACGGCGCTGCGCCCGGCGTGGAAGGCCGCGCTCGAGCGCGAACTGGCGGCGGCGCGAAACCAGCCATGAGCAGCGCGCCGACATTTTCCTTTGCGCGCACCGCCCGCGACGGCGGGCGCATCCGGTTGGGCGGCCGGCGGGTGGCGGAGGTGCGGAGACTGGCGCTGGTGGATTTTTTCCCCGTGCCCGGTGCGCCCGCGCTGGTCGGGCGGGACGTGGGCGTGCCGCTGTACTGGCGGCAATACGCCAACCATCAGGACCCCGAACGGAGCCTGGACTCGCATCTCCGGCTCGGTGAGCCGGAGACCGGGCCGGGCTGGCTGCGACTGCGGGCGACGGGCGCCACGCGCTCGTCCTGCGCATTCAGCGATTATGCGGTGACGTTCCGGGCCGATGCCCGCGGGCGCGTCACGGTGGAGGTGTCGGCGCGGCTGGAGATTCCGCCCGGACCCGGCTGGCGGGTGACGCCGCAACCGGACCATGGCGAACTGGCGTTCTGCACACTCTGGCCCGCGGGCGTGTTCTCGCCGACCGGGCGGGCGCCGAAGCGGTATCAGTCGTGCCTGGTGCAGCGCGGCGCGCGGGTGGAAGCGATCGCCCATCACCATCTCGAGAGTCCCGACAAGCAGCGGCTGAGGCTGGGTCCGGGCGACCGGTTTGCGTGGGTGACGGAGGACGAGAATCCGGTGATCACGCTGGGCAGAGGGACGCGGGCCGAGGCCGGCATCTGCGCCTACATGTGGGACACGCACTTCGGGCTTCGCGCCGGGTGCGGCGGCAAAGCGGTAGTGCTCCCGCCGGGCACGGTGCGCACGGCCGACTACTCGCTCGGTGTGCTGGGCCGGGTGGAGGCCGGGCGGCTGCGGCGGCGCGCCGTCCTGCGCTCGCCGGGTGCGGCGGCGGACACGCCCGTCTACACCGGAAGCCGCCACAATTTTCGCGCCACGTTCCGGAGCACGGAGATCGACCGCAACACCGCATGGCCGTGGCAGCAGGCGGTCACGCGGGGCAACCCGCGCACTGTCGAGTTTGCCCGCGACACCCGCGTCGGCTGCGGCGACCGGTATTCGCTGCGGCTCCGGCATCGCGCGGCGGCGCGCTCCGCCTGGCAGGCGACGACGCTCGGGCCGGCGTTCGGCGAACCGGCGTTCCGGCGCGGCGGTAAGTTGCGGCTCACCGCCAAGGTCCGGATACGCGGCGTGCGCGGGCGGATGCGGATCGCGCTGCGCGTGCACCGCGCGGGACGCGGCAGCATGTTTGATGTGGCGGGCTACGAGGTTTTTGCCAGCGCCTGGCTCCGTAGCGGGGACCGGGATTGGGATGAACTGCACGTCGAGACCCCGCGGCTGGCGCCTGCGCCGGACCGCGTGCACCTGGTGCTCGAACTCGACGGCACGGGTCGCGTGTGGTTTGACGACGTCGAATTGAAGCGCCTGTCCTGACCATGGCCCGGACCCTCATTTTTCGGAAATCTGGCGCCGGTGAATTTCGGGCGAAGACCGGCCGGCCGGTGCGCCGGGCGGTGCTGGTCGAGGTCGGGCTGGCCCTGCCGCCGGGTTACCTGGAAAAATTCTGCCGGTTCGCGCGGCTCCGGGCGCCGGGACTGCCGCCGACCTTTCTGAATACGGTTTATGCGGAAAAGCCGCCGGGGATGCGGGTCGGCCCGTGGCCCGGCTGGCGCGGAATTCCCGAGCTGCCCGGGCTGCGGCTGCTCACCGGCGGCGGGGAGGTCGCCGGCAAATACTATTTCCGGGGTGACGAAGAAATCACCGGCGAACTCCGGGTGACTTTCGCCTGCGAGCACGGGCTGGGTCCCACCGTGAAGTTGTTTTCACCCGATCGGCGCCTTCGGCCGATCCGCGCGCAAGTGTTGGCCAACATGCCGGCCCGCGCCCTCGCACAGCCGGTGAAGCTGCGTCCGGGGTTGCGCGGCATGCATCCGCGGCTGGTGGTCGCCGGCCCGGAACTGGCCGCGTTGCGTGCGCAGCTGCGCGGCCCGCGGGCGCCGCACTGGCGGCGAATCCAGGCGCTGGTGAAGTCATCGTGGGGTTTGCGCTACCAGACCACACCCGAGGGCAAGGTGCTGCCGGGGCCCGAGCGGATGACCGGGGCGGACCGGACGCTCATCGCGGCGGGCTGCGCGCTGCTGCGACCAGCCCGAAAAACGGCGGCGTGGGCGCAACGCACTTTTTTTGCCTACCTGCGCGAGACCGCGCGGCCGGACTTCGGGCCGCTGGGCATCGACACGCAGAGCGGCGAGGTGCTCTACGTGCTCTGTGCGGCCTACGACTGGTTGCAGCCGACACTCTCCCCGGCGCAGCGGACCCGGGCAAAAAAGCGGCTGTGGAAAATCGCCGCCATCTGCCGAAAACACCTGAACCCGGCGCGACGCGACTACGCGCAGGCGCATTACCTCGGGTGCGGGCTCGGGCTGCTGGCCTTCTCGTTCCTGTTCTGGGACGAGCATCCGGCGGCGCCGACCTGGGCGGCGGAGTTGCGCGGGGCGCTGACGCGCGTGCTGGCCATGCTGCCGGCGGACGGATTTTTCCCGCACGGACTCAACCTGTGGATCTACGAGCACGGTTTCCTGCTGCGCTGGCTCGAGCTGTTCCGGCAATGCACTGGCGAGGACCTGTGGCGGGCCACGCCGTATTTTGCCGCGGCGTCACGGTTTCGCGCGGCGGCGACCTCGCCCGACGACCGGCAGGGCGTGACCTTTGGCGACCCGCAGTACCGCGTGACGGGCGACAGTTGGTGTCATCTGCTCATCGCGCACCGCACCGGTTCGGCGGAGGCGCAGGCGCTCGGCGAGCGCTTGCTGACGCAATCGCCCAAAAACACCGACCACCGGCATGCGCCGCCGCGCCGGCGCATCTATGAGCTGTTGTGGCACGACGTCAGCCGGAAGGCACGAGCAGCCGGCGAGGGCGTCACGGCCTTTCCCGACGGCGGGCAGGTGTTTGTGCGGCGGGGCGACACGCTGGTCACCCTGCGGTCTGGGGCGCCGCTCGGCCGGCAACGCCGCGCCGCGGGGGAGGTGGGCGGCTACGGTCACTCCGACCCGTGCAACGGTGCGGTGCTGGTGTGGCGCGGCGGCACATTTGTGGGGAGCGGACCGGGTCCGCTCTACCGGCGGGACACGGCGCTGCACAATCTCATCACCATCGATGGCCGTGGACAGGTGGGCGACGGCTGCGTGTGGTATCCGGATTATCTGGCGGAGAACTTCATCCCGCCGGAACCGCGGGTGATCGTGCAGGGGAAGAGCGTGACGATTCGCACCGAGCTGGAGGCGGCGTATCTGCCGCATCTCGGCGTGCGGCGGCACACCCGCGTGGTGACGATCGCCGCGGATGGCTCGTTGCGCGGCGTGGACACGGTAGAGCTTGCGCGCCCGGAGGAGATTGCCTGGCACTGGCACACCTGGGCGAAGGTCAGTGCGCGCGGCGCAGGATTCACCTTGCGTGGGCCGGGTTGTGCCGCGCGGTTGAGCGTCGCATCCGCCGCCGGCACCACGATTCACGTGCAGCCGGAACAATTCGTCGCTGCGTATCCGCACGAGGGCGCCGTGGGCACGGAGATCGTGGTCGCGCGGCACACCGCCCGCGCGGTATTCAAGTGGGAGCTGGCGTGGCGGGACGCCTGATGCCGGTGAGACGAGTCTACGCCTCTATGTTTGCGGCGATTCCGCGAGCTGCTTCAACACTTGGTTTCGTTCTTCGAGCAGCCGGTGCAAATAGCGCGCGATGACAAGCCAGTCAGCCAACTTACCCAGCAAGCCAAGCGGCGATTCGAATTCGAAGACGTCTTTCATCAAGGTGCCGTTCGGCGCGATTTCAAACAGGTGATCGTGATCAATCCTTTTGAAGGCTCCGCGCACCATGCTGTCCCGGAAATACGTTGGACGCCGCATCGCCACGATCCGACTGGTCAGGCGCTGGCGCATACCGAAGTGGATTGCCTCCCAAGTGACCTCCTCGCCCTCCTCAATCAACCCAGAGATTCGACCGGCCACGGCTTTTTCCTCGTGCCGGATCTGGCTGGCCGCATGCGCGTCGATGCTCCGTGCGAGATCGAAGACCCGCTCAATGGGGGCGGCGATGAACGTGATGATCTCAATCCGAGGCATGATGGAACCAATCGTCAGCGGCCTAGCATGATCCGGCGGGCGGCAGCGCCGGTGACGCGGAAAGTCGCGACTCCGCCGGGTGAGACGGGTCCGAGACGGATGGTTTTCCGGCCGAGGCGGAGCACGGGCCGGCGGGGCGATTTGGCGTAGCTTTTCACGCGCAACTCGAGGCCGCGTCCGTTGGGGCCGGACTTGAGAGCGAGCAGTTGCACGTCGGGGGACGTGAGCGCGGCGAGCGAGCCCGAGGTCGGAAGGGTGCCGGTGCGGTTTTCCCAGGCCATCGTGATGAGCGGCGGCTGGCTCAGCAGCTCGGCCGCCTCGACGACGGGGGCGGAGAGCGGGAGCAGCGTGAGTTTCTCGCGGAGCTCGCCGCGGTCGGTGGCCGGGCGCCACCAGGCCTTGGATTGGTCGAGGTTTTCGGCGCGGGCGTAGCGCGTGGCGCGGGCGAGCGTGACGCGCAGGTCGCCGCCCTCGAGGTCGTAGTTGGCGAGCACATCGCTCACGAGGGAAAAGCCCTTGCTGCCGTTGCGAGCCTTCAGCCAGCGCAGCACGGGGATCTCGCCCTCGATCGAGCGTTTCACGCGCTCAACGGGGACCTCGCACTCGACGGTGCGGGCGCTGGGGAGCACGAGCTTGATGCGTGCGGCCTCGAGGTCGGTGAAGACGCGGGCCTCGATCGCGACCTCCTCGACACCGGCGGTGAGCCGCAGGGTCAGGTCGGCATGCGCACGATTGGTCGTGAGCCGCACGACGAGGGCGGCGCGGAGCGGCCCGCTCTCGGTCACGGCGACGCGCGCGATCTTCCAGCGGCCGATTTCCTCGGTGAGCCGGACACCTGGCGCGGACTCGTTCATGGAACCCCACGAGCCCCAGTTGTCGGCGAGTGTGCTGAGCTGCAGCCCGCGCGCGCCGAAGAGGGAACGGCCGCGATGCCGGACCGAGATGCCGCCCGCGCCGGGCTTGGCGGAGACTTGGTAGAAGTCGTTGCGGATCGACGTGCCGCGTCCGGTGGCGGTGCGGGGCAGGGCGGGCGACTGGGAGCCCTCGACCCAGCCGACCGTCGCGAGATTCCAGCCGGCGGCGGGGAGGGTGATCGGCACGACCACGCGCTTGCGCCAGGCGAGGTCGCCGAAGGACTCGTGCTCGGTCTCGATGACTTGGAACGCGGCGCGTTTTCCGCCGACCCGCACCTCGAGCGGCAGTTTTTCGGCGCGGTTCTGATACTGGGCGATTGGCCGGTGATCGAGGCAGGCCTCGATCTCGACAAACGTCCGCACGGGGCGCAGGTGGGGGTTCCAGACAAGGAAGGGCACGGCCTTCGGGTGATCGCGGCCGACGGCGGGCAGGGCGATGCGGACGCGGCCCACGAGGTGGTTGAGGGCTTGGAAAGTCTGGTGGCGCACCGCGTGACGCGCGCCGCCGACCTCGTCGATCTGTTCATCGAAGGCGCGCTCGATGCTCGAGCCGGGAAGGATGTCGTGGAACGAGTTGAAGAGAACGGATTCCCACGGCCGGGAAAGATCCGTCGCCGGGGCGATCCCGGCGTGCGCCAGCAGCGCGGTCGTGCGCTCGCCGCGCAGCAGCTCGTGCTCGGCGCGCCGGTAGCCGTGCTTGAAGCGCGCGACGGCGGAGTAGCACCCGCGCTGGCAGTAGTTCATCTCGCCGTGCACGTCGGCGATCCTTGGCCCGCCGGGCGCGGCCACTTCGCGACGGAGGGCGGCGAAGAGGCTGTTTAGCCCGCCGAAGCGCACCTCGAAGTCCGGGTGCGCCGCGGCCCATTGCTTGATGTCGGCCACGATCCGGCGGCTCGGGCCGCCGCCGTGGTTCCCGAGCCCGACGAACATGCCGATGTTGCGGAGGGTCGATTTTTTCGCGTACGGCACCAGTTCGTCGAAGCGGCGGGTGACCTCGTCGCGCTCGCAGCCGTACCAGCCGATGGGCGCGCGGTAACCCAGGATCTTCGCGCCGCCGCGGCCGTGCCACCAGAACGCGGGGGTCTTGATGATGAAATCCTCCCGGTTGGGACGGGTGAACGCGAAATTCTCCAGCCCGCCCGCGGCGAGCACGTCGGGCAGGCCGGCGGTGTGGCCGAAGGAGTCGGCCTGCCAGCCGCTCTTCACCGCCACGCCGAGTTTTTCCCGGAAATAGCGCAGGCCGACCTCGTAGTGCCGGCAGAGGACCTCGCTCTCGAGCAGGTTGGTGTCGGGCTGGATCCACGTGCCGCCGACGACCTCCCAGCGGCCGGTGCGGATCATCTTTTTGATGTGCGCAAACGTCGCGGGGTCGGTGCGCCGCACGTGCTCGTAGATCGCCGCCTCGCCGCGGATGAAGGTGAGGTCCAGCTCGGCGTCCAGCAGGTCGAGCATCGTCCGGCAGGTGGCCACGCCCTCGTTGAGGCCCTCGCGAAAATCCCAGAGCCAGACGGGATCGAGATGGGCGTTGGGGATGACGTGGATCGTGAATTTCTTCATGGAAAGGAGGGGAGCTCGGAGGGTGTCACGCAAAGCCGCAGAGGCGCGGAGCATGATTCTAGCGCGGCGGCTGCGAGTCGCGGCCGGAAATCAGGACCAGCTGGGCGGAGGAGCCTCGCAGGCGATGTAGCGCGAGTGATTGGTATGCCGGGGAGTCGTACCAGGCCCGAAAATCGGCGTCTGACGGGAACCGCAGCAGCACGGTGCGGGTGAAAGGCCATTCGCCCTCAATCACTCGGGGCGACTCTTCCACTGAAAGCAGCTCGCCTTTGTGACGTTTGAAAATCTCCGCGAAGCCGGCCTCGTATTGGGTATAAGCAGTCCGGTCGTGGATCATGATGAGCGCGACGGCGTAAACGGACATGGGAGTGTTATTTGGGCGGGGCGACGAGTTTTTCGGCGTTGCGCCAGTAAATTTTCTCCACGACGTCGGCGCTGAGCGGGAGCGTCTGCAGGAACGTGTGCAGCTCGGTGCCGTAGTAGTCGCGGCCGAACAGCAGCCGGTCCGCGTGGCGCGTGAGGAACTGCACGGCGTGGGCCGGGTCGCGGGCAAGGGCGTTGCGGCCCGAGCCGGCCGAGAGGTCGGCGGAGAGGTTGGGATGCCGGTCGAACAGCGGCTGCAGCCGGCCGCCGGGCGTCACGGGGGTGTGCGGGTAGGCGCTGGCGCTGGTGTCGGCATCGCCGCTGATCTCGCGCCAGAAACCGGGCGCGTGGCCGATGAAGGTGGTCTCGGGGCACGCCGTGAGCGCGCGGTCGAGGGCGCCGACGTCGCCGCCGTACCATTGCGGTTGATAGTGGGGCGCGCCGGTCGCGGGATCGGGCAGGTACTGCACGTCGAGGTGCAGCACCACGGGAAGTTTCAACTTTCCCGCCATGTGGAAGAGCGCGAGGCAGCGCGGGTCGTCGAACGGCACGCGGAACTTCCATTCGCCGCAGATGCGGACGTCGTGCATGTGGCGGGCGGCCTCCAGCAGCTGCGGGGCGCTGGGCCAGAGCGGGTGCGGGCAGTAGCCGACGACGAAGCGCCGGGGGTAGATCTCGCGCACGGCCAGCAGCTCGGACAGCGGGATGCCCGGGTGGGAGCCGTCGGGCAGGGTGAGCGCCGGGTTGAGATAGGAAGCGTGCTGCGGCGACTGCTCGACCGGGCCGAGCTGCCAGGTGAGCAGCCAGGCGTAGCCGATGCCGTGGGCGTCGAGGTCGGCGACGAGCCCGTGTTCGTCGCGCTGGTGCCAGCGGACGTGCTGGTGGGAGTCAACGATGCGCGTGGGGGCGGGCATGGCGGGAGCGTGCAGGTGGCGCGGGATTGCGCAAAAACAAAACCCGCCGGGTTTTTGCCCGGCGCTTTACCGTTGTCACCTGCCGCGGTTGCCCGATGGTTTTCTTCTCGGCCATGCCTTCCACCCCTGCGCGATTCTTCCGCGCGGACCGGCTGCCGGTCCGGATTTCTGCCCCGCTGGCCGGGCGGGCGGCGACCGTCGCCCGCCAAAAGGCAACCGATGAAACCTGACCCCGGCGCTGGGCTCATGAACCGCGAGACTCCCGCCCGGGGGGCTGGCGTCGGGTTTGCCCACCACCCGGGAAACCCCGCCGAGGAGCAGCCCCGGCAGGTCTGGGACACCGCGGTAGCCAGGGTTTTCTCCGCCGACCTCGCGGCCCCGGCGCCGGGCCGAAAGGTTTGGGCGATCGGCGTCCCGGTGAAATCCAACCGGGCCACGATGCTGATGGTCGACGTGGTCCTGGACTGCACGGCCGCGGCGGATGTGCCGGTCGCCACGGGTTACCGGACCAGCTTTGTCGTCGAGTGGTCGGGCTGGAACACGATGCATTTCACCGTCGCGTCGCTGCAGCCGATCGGCCATCCGGCCGGGTTGCACGACGTCAAGCGCCTCCGCCTCACCGCCGGCACGACCACGTTCAACGGCACGGTGCTCGCGCTGGGAACGGTGACGTGGCCGGGCGACTCGCCCCTCGTCCCGGTCACGCCCGGCGAGGACATGGTGGTGAATTTTCTCCACCCGCGGATGTGGGACCGGGCTGATTGGACGCACACCGGCCGGAACGCGCTGCCCGATGGCGAGCAGTCCTTGGACGTGGAGTGGATGTATGCGAACCTGCGCTACCTGCAAAAGCCGGGCCGCCGGCACCAGACCGCCTACACCCGGAGGATGGACGTGGATATTTCGGGCTACCAGGCCGTGACGGTCTGGACGGCGACGGACCGCCGCGCGAATTTCAGCTTCGTCCTTGAGATTGACGGCGTGTCGGTGCGGGCCATCGACCGGCGACGGGGGCTCGGCGGCGGCGACGAGATCCGCGCGCTGATCTCCGGGCGCCGGCTGACGGCGCTGACCTTCGAGCTGGAGCAGGCGGAGGCGGCCATCGGCGAGGCGATCGGGGTGCAGGTCGCGACCGCGATCCGCTGGGTTCTGCTGGAGCGCACGGGGACCGATCCGGCCGAGGCGGGGCAGGTATGGGGCATCCCGGCGGTGCCACCGCCGACCCGCGTCGAGAACCTCGAGGCGGGCATCCTGCCGGTGGGCCTCCTGATCGGCCGCGAGGATTTCCTGAAATTGCGCGCGGCGGCGCAGGCACCCGGCCCGCTGCACAAGATCGCCGCGGAGATGATCGCGGAGGCGGCCGCCCATCTGGATTACCGGCCGGAGCGTTTCGCCGGCCGGTACCTGCCGGTGAACATCGCCAACCAGGGCTGCGAGCGCCGGGTCTCGCCGTCCGACGAACTCTACCACCTGAACAGCTGCATGGTTTACGGCGCCGTCGCCTATGCCCTGACGGGCGACCTGCGCCACGGGCAGACCGCGCGCCGGGGCTTGTTTGCCGCGCTGGGCTGCCTGGCCTGGCAGGCCGGGTTTCCCAGCCGCATTCCCTGCGGGCTGCCCGGATACCGGGCCCCGTTCATCGAGTCGCATACGGCCGAGTGCGTCGCGCTGTGCTACGATTTCATCCATCCGCTCCTGTCGGACGCGGAGCGGCGGGCGGTCGAGGATGCCCTGTACGAAAAGGCCCTGCCGTGGCTCGACCTGTATCTGCGCCTCTTCGGCGAAGGCTACCTGCTCAACAGCAACCAGGGGGCGGTCTACACGGCGGGGCTGGTGTTTGCCTGCCTGGTGGCGCGGCGCAGCCATCCCGACGTGGACGCGATCCTCGAGCGGGGCATCCAGTGGTTCCCGCGGATGATGCACAACTATTACAAGACGGACGGGGCCACGAATGAGGGACCGGGCTATTGGGAATACACGACCAAGTATGCGGTCTCCGCCCTCCTCGCGATCACGCGGCACAAGGGCTGGCAGGTGCGGGACTACGCGCCCGAGCATCTCGGCCGGACGATGGACTACCTGATGCACCTGCGCTCGCTGGCGCGGGAGCGCCTGTCGTTCCTGCCGCTGGGCGATTGCATCGAGAGCGTGAGCTACAGTTTCAAGAACAGCTCCTTCCTGTTTTTTGCGAAGTACTACGCTAACGCCAACGCCCTCTGGCTGTGGCATGAGTACTACGCCCGCCAGCCCCATCCCCCCGGCAGCACCTATTTCGGCCGGGCGATCGCGGGCTCCTACACGACGTCGGGCCTCATGGATTTTCTGCTGTTCGTCAAGGGCACGCCGGCCCCGCCGCAGCTGCCCCCGGGCCGGCGCTTCGAGGTCTGCGACCGGATCACGCTGCGCACCGGGTGCCACCGCGGCGACCTGCTGTTCCTCTTCGAGGGCGGGCCGCAGACGTTCGACCACACCCACTTCGACAAGGGCCAGTTCATCCTGGAGGCCCACGGCGAACGGTTCGCCGCCGACCCGGGGGTCCTCGATTACCAGGACCCGGAGCACTACTTCTTCAAGGACACCAATCACCACAACCTGGTCACGCTCCGGGGCCGCAATCAGGACTACCGCGACCCGCAACGCGCCGTGGTGCTGGAGCGGGTCACCTTCGGCGAAGCGTGCGATTATCTTTCCGCCGACCTCCGCAATTCCTACCGGGCCTTCGCCCACTACCGGCGGCGAGTGCTGTTTGTCCGGCCGCACTACTTTCTCATCCTGGATGAAGTGCAGGCGGACGAATCCGGATTGGAGTGGAACTATCACTCCGGCGTGCCGTTCGAGAACATCGACCTTCCCTCCGGCCTCATCCGGCTGCGGGGCCGGCAGGCTGGCATGCTGCTGGCGATCGGCAGCCTCCAGCCCCTGGCCGCCGCCACCGGCAGCTACGCGGCAGACGGGGTGGTGCTGACTCACAATCTGGTTCTGACGCAGGTCGAGCCCGCCCGGACCATGACGCTCGCGGCGCTGCTGCTGCCCTATCCGCTGGCCCAGGGCGCCGGGGAGCCGCAGGTGCGGGTGGACCGGACCGGGGACGCGGTGGTTTTCACCGTGACCGGGCCCTGGGGTACCGACCGGGTGCGTTGCGAGCTGGAAGCGAAGGACGGCGGCGGAGTCGTCCCTCCGCGCATCCAGGTCTCGCGGCGGCGGGGCGCGGCGGAAGAGGCGATCTTCGCGGCCACCGATTAAGCGGAGGGGCGCGGCGGTTTGCGGCGCCACGCAGCTCAAGCCGTGGCTTGCCCCGGCCGTGCGCCGGGGTCATGCTGGCGGGCGTCACGCAGCTTTGGTTTCTTCCGACATGAACTACCCTGGGCCAATGCTTCAGCTGGCAGCGGGACTGGTGCTGGGGTTCGCCGCGGGCAGCGGTGCCGCCGGTGGAGTTCCCGCTGCGCCGGCGATCAAGGTGGTGCGCACGGTCCACTGGGAGCAGCCCAGCATGCTCGAGGAAGCGGTGGTGGGATGGCTGGGTTATGTCTCGCCGGACCGGAATATCCTCATGGAGACGCTCACGTTTGGCGGCCAGCGGGGCTTTTATTTCACCGTCCGGGGACAGAGCATTCGCGACCATCATCCCCGAGAACCCCTGCTGCGGCGCAGCCCGGACAACGGGCGCACGTGGGAAAATGGCGGCACCTGGGCGGCCGCGACCCCGATCCACGGACGGTGGATCCTCAACCGCGAGGACCCGAATTACATCTACAACCCGAAGACCGGGACGCTGCTGCGCCTGTACCGGACGACGGAAACGATCGACGGGATCCTGCCGTGGATCAAAGGCTCCCCGGTCGGCCGGACCGGCCTGCTGTGGACCCAGCTTTCGCGGGATGGCGGCAGGACGTGGTCGGAGCCGGAGCAGCTCGTCTGCTCGGGCCCGGAATTCGATCCGACGCACTGGGCGCCCGGCCTCTGGTATGGGCAGAACAGCGGGGGCGTGCAGGGCGTCACCCCCGTCTGGCTCCCCGACGGCCGGTTTCTGCTCCCGTTTTTCGGCGTACCGGGAAACGAACTCCACCGCTACAGCAGCGCCTGCCTGGTGGGCGCCTGGCGCAGCGATGATCGCGGGGTGGACTGGGCCTTGACCGCCTATGCGACCGTCAATCCCGACTGTTCCTACAGCGGCGGCGACGAGCCTTCCGTTGCCCTGCTGCCGGACGGCCGCTGGCTCATGACCATGCGGGCCTACACGCCGGGCAACTTCCAGATCGCGGTCCCCAGCGGCCGGTTCTTCACCACGACGAGTGACCAGGGGAAAACCTGGAGCGAGCCCGAGCTCCTCCGCTTTACCGACGGGCGGCAGGTGTATTGCCCGGCCAGCCTGACGCACGTGTTCCGCTCCACCAAGAACGGCCGGCTTTATCTCATCACCAACATCCTCGACCGGCCCACGGTCGCCTGCGATCCGCGCACCACGCTCCAGATTGCCGAGATGGACCTGAAGACGCTGCGCGTGATGCCCGAGACGGTGACGGTCATCGAGAGCCGCGATGCCGCCGCCGGCCAGCCGGCCAACATCCGGTTTTCCAACTTCCGGCGTTACGAGGACCGCGAGACCCGGAACATCGTGCTCGTGATGACCGGTTGCCCGGGCGATGTGGGCCGGTCCGAGTCCTGCGGCGTTCCACCCCACAGCTATCGCTATGAAATCACGCTGCCGGAGTGATGGCACTCCGCCGCGCGATCGGCCGGCGCGCGGGGAAAATTGACGGGGACGGCCCGGCGCTTTTCCGTTGTCACCCGCCGCGGTTGCCCGATGGTTTTCTCCTCGGCCATGCCTTCATCCCCTGCGAGATCTTTCCACGCGGACCGGTTGCCGGTCCGCATTTTTGCCGCGCTGGCCGACCTGGCCGCGGCAGCCGCCGAGGACGCCGCCACCGTGCTGACGGCGGCAATCGCCGCCCGCGGCCGCGCCCGGGCAATCATCGCCACGGGCAACTCGCAGGACCAGTTCCTGGACTGCCTCACACGCCGGGCCGGCATCGACTGGTCGAAGGTCGAGCTGTTTCACATGGACGAATACCTCGGGATGCCGATCACGCACCCGGCCTCGTTCCGCCGCTATTTGAAGCAGCGGGTCTTTGACCGGGTGAAGCCCGGCGCCGCGCACTACCTCGAGGGCGACGCGCTCGAGCCGCTCCAGGCCATGCGCGACTACGCGGCGGCGCTCGCGGCGGCGCCGGTGGACCTCTGCTGCCTGGGCATCGGTGAGAACGGTCACCTGGCGTTCAACGACCCGGCGGTGGCGGACTTCGCCGACCCGGAGCCGATCAAGCTGGTGGAGCTCGACGAAAAATGCCGCCGGCAGCAGGTGGGCGAGGGGCATTTCCCGAACCTCGACGCCGTGCCGGCCTACGCCATCACGCTGACGATCCCCACGCTCTGCCGCGTCGGCCGCATGATCGCGGTCGTGCCGGAGAAGCGGAAGGCCGAGGCGGTCAGGGCCTCCCTCGAGGGCCCGGTCGCCACCGCCTGCCCCGGCAGCTGGCTCCGCCGGCAGGCGCACGCCGTCCTCTATCTCGACGCCGACTCGGCGTCGCTGCTCACCCGCTGAACGCCCTTTCGGCCATGACCACCTGCGATGCGATCGACCAGCGCTCCGGCCGGGCCGTCCGCCTGACGTGCGCAGACGACCGCATCCAGTCGATCGAACCGCTGGCCGGCGCCCCGGCGGGCCTGCCGGTGCTGCTGCCGCCGCTGGTGGACATCCAGGTCAACGGCTTTGCCGGCGTGGATTTTCAGAACGACCGCGTCACGGGCGCCGACCTCGAGCGGGCCGCGACCGGGCTCGCGGCCGCGGGCTGCAGCCGCTTCCTCCTCACGCTCATCACCGACCGGTGGGACCGGATGCTGGCGCGGCTGACGCATTATCGCGCGCTGCGCACTGCGTCGCCGCGGCTGACACGCCGGATCGCCGGCTGGCACATGGAAGGCCCGTTCATGAGCGCGACGCCCGGATTTCACGGCGCGCATCCGCCGGAATTCATGGTGGCGCCCACGCCGGCGCGGCTGCGCGAGCTGAAGGCGGTGACCGCCGACGATCCCGTGCTGGTCACGCTCGCACCGGAATGGCCGGAGGCGCCCGCGGCGATCCACTGCGCGCGTGAACTCGGGTTCCATGTCTGGCTCGGGCACACCGACGCCACGCCGGCGCAGCTCGCTGCCGCCGTCGCGGCCGGGGCGGAGGGTTTCACCCATCTCGGCAACGGTTGCCCGCCGACGTGGGACCGGCATGACAACATTGCCTTTCGCGTGCTCGACGAGCCGGGCCTGCGCGCGAGCCTGATCGCGGACCGGATCCACGTCTCGCCGATGCTCTTCCGGCTGTTTCACCGCGCGCTTGACGCGTCGCGCATCTGCTACACCACCGATGCGATGTCGGCCGCCGGCGCGGGCCCGGGCATCTTTCCGCTCGCGGGCATGCAGGTGGAGGTCGGCGCTGACGGGATCGTCCGCCAGCCGGGCAAGGTCAACTACGCCGGCTCGAGCCTCACCCCGCTCGAGGGCGTCCGCCGCGCGGCGGAGATGCTGAAAAAGTCGCCCAAGGACGTGTGGCATTTCTTCTCCACCCAGCCGGCGCAGTTTGCCGGGCTGCCGCCGTCGTTGGTGGCGGGGGCGCCGGCTGATTTCTGCCTGCTCCACGAGACGGCGGCGGGCTCGCGGGTTGAAATCCACTTTGCCGGCGAGCCGGTGCGCGAGGTCGTGTGGACCAAATGAAGCCGCCATCGCCCGGGCAATCGATGATTGGCGCGTACGGCCCGTGGGCCGCCTCGCTGGTCCCGGACGCACCCGGCCCGCTTTCGCTGCAGCAGTGTCCGCCGGGTGAATTCGCCGCGCGCCGCGCCGCCGCCCGTGCCCGCGTGACGGCCTGCATGGCGCCACCGCCGCGACCGGAAGCAATCGTGGCGGAGGTGCGCCGGAGCTTCGTTTACGACGGGCTCGCGGTGGAAGAGATCTCTTGGCGGCTGCCGTACGGCCCGCCGACGCACGCGCTGGTGCTGAAGCCCGCCGGCGCGACCGGCCGGCTGCCCGGGGTGCTGGCGCTGCACGACCACGGCCGGTTCAAGTTTTTCGGCAAGGAGAAGATCGCGCAGACCGGCCGCGCCATCCATCCGCTCGTTGTCCAGCACCGCGCCGACGCCTACGAGGGCCTGGCCTGGGCCAACGAACTCGCGCACCGCGGCTACGTCGTGCTGGTGCACGATGCGTATGCCTTCGGCAGCCGGAAGGTGCGGCTCGCCGACACGCCGCCGGTGATCCACGGCGGCCTTAAGGACGACACCGATGATTCGCCCGCGGGTATCGCCGCGTACAACGACTGGGCCGCCGAGCACGAGCATGTGATGGCGAAATCGCTCTTCAGCGCCGGCACCACGTGGCCGGGCGTGTTCGCGGTCGAGGACCGCGTGGCGCTCGATGTATTGTGCGCGCGGGCCGATGTGGACCCGGCGCGGGTCGGCTGCGGCGGACTTTCCGGCGGAGGGTTGCGCACGGTGTTTCTGGCGGGGATGGACGACCGCATCCGGTGCACAGTCTGCGTGGGCATGATGACGACCTGGCGCGACTACCTGCTGCATAAGAGCTACACGCACACCTGGATGTGCTACGTGCCGCTGCTGCCGCGCGACCTCGACTATCCGGAGATCCTCGGGCTGCGCGCGCCGCTGCCGACGCTGGTGCTCAACACCCGGGACGACCCGTTCTTTTCGCGCTCCGAGATGGAGCGGGCCGACGGCATGCTGAAAAATGTCTATGCCGCGAGCGGGCAGCCGGAGAGCTACCGCTGCTCGTGGTATCCGGGCGACCACCAGTTCAACCGCGCGATGCAGACGGAGGCCTTCGGCTGGTTCGACCGCTGGCTGAAATGATGGGGGACAACGACGTCTTCCCAGTCTTGAAAACACTCCTCAATATACCTCAAAGCTGGAAGAGGGCGGCTT
This sequence comes from uncultured Opitutia bacterium, assembly GCA_903872505.1. GTDB lineage: Bacteria > Verrucomicrobiota > Verrucomicrobiia > Opitutales > Opitutaceae > Opi-474. Next base: position 18,392 of record CAIQKV010000037.1, on the reverse strand, counting down.
TTTGCCTGCTGATCACACTAGGCGCATGGGTGAACCCGGGCCAGGCCAAGCCGGCCGAGGAAACCCTGAAGATCGAAAAGAAGGGCGGCCGCTGGGTCGTTTCGTATTTTCAAAGTGCGGTGACTTTAAGAATTCCCGACGCGAATTCATTCCAGGAAATGGACATGTTCGTGATGAACGGTCCGCGGTATTTTAACTTCATCCAGAGCGGGGGCATCACGCTCTCGGGCTGGTACGAGCAAAGTTACCGCTACAAAGGGCTGCTGCCTTTTTGGAAAAGCGAATCTGCACGGTTTTACGCAAACCCTTCAACCGCCCCGGCGAATGTGATCTTCGGCAAAATCGGCCAATGGGAGCTGGTGCTTTACGATCTGCCCTTCGTCATCAAGGGACACACCGGGGCATCGGTTAACTTGCGCGCGGAGCTGGCCAAGGCCGGCACCTGGATCGACCTGCACATTTCCAAGGGAACGAGCGCGGACCAGGTCGCTGCGGTCCGCCAGGAACTGATTGCGGTCATGGAGCGGGTCCAGGTCGAGATTGCGCCGGGCGCCATTGCAACGCCGCAGGAGATCGCCGGGGCCGTAGGGGACCTCACCGAGCGGATCGAGGGCCTCGATGACCGAGGCTACGAGAAGGCGGTGGCCATCCTCCTCCGGTACATGGGCGACTTGCCGGCCGGCTCTTACCCGATTGCCAAGGAAGCCCGGCCGTGGATGGGTGATCCGCAGGTTGATCCGGCGGCGCAGCAAATGCTCGTTTGCGCATTTGTCGCCTCGCTGATCCAGGATGACCTGCAGCAGCGGACGGACGACCGCCTGTATCGCGCATGGCAAGTGGTGCTTAAGTATTATGCGCACTACACCGATCCCACGCAGCTCAAGAAGGGGGACAAAGCATGGCCCAGAGCGGCCAGTTTGGACAACCTGCTCCAGAAAGAAAAAGAGGGTCAGTTGCGGCAATACGCGCAAACGGTGCCTCTGATGCGCAAAGTTAGCTCACCCGAGATGGTCGAGCCGGCCAAATCAAAGCCATAGCAAATTCGTGACAGAGGTACGGTGACTTGCCTGTCACCAGCGCAATTGGGCTGATGGCGGACCAGAAAGTCAGGTAATGCCGGAGACCGACAGTGCCAGGTCGTGGACCGCGCCCGCGCGGTCCAGCGGCAGCGAGACGACGAGGCGGCCTTCGGTTGCGTCGGCGTGGCCGTCGGTCGTGTAGGGATTGTGCGGCAGCACCGGGCAGGTGATGCGCGCCCCTGTGGGGACGGTGAGCTGCCAGTTGTGGTGGCCGACGCTGGTGAGCCCGGTTTTCTCCCACTTGGTGGCGGCGGCGATGTCCGCGCGGGTGCCGTCGGAGAAGGTAACCGGGCTTTCCGGATAGGGGATTAAGGTGAGGTGCACGGCGGCGGGGCGCCCATCGGGCGCGGCCTGCACAAGGGTGGCGCTGAGCCGCAGCGTAGTGTCGGACGCGATCTCGCACGAGAGGTCGGCCACCGCGCCCGCGGCGGTGATCCGCTGCGTCCAGCGGTTCGGCGCGGATTCGGTGATGACGCAGTGCTCCGGGGTGTAGGCCAGCGGCAAGTCGGGGGCCAGGTTGGTTTCGCGCTTGGCGCCGATCGGCGTGAGGAGGCTGGTGTCACCGACGGTCAGCGTGCTCCAGAGCGGCTGCAGCTTGGTGTTGCCGCCGCCGAGGATGAGGCCGGCGTCGCGATGGTAGACGCTGAGCAGGTTCTGCCGGTCCTGGATGAAACGGTTGGGCGTGCGCGCGCAGCAGTAGGCGGAAAAGCTGAGCAGCCACGGGTCCTCGCGGGCGATGAGCGCGTCATTCCCCATGCGGAACCGGCGGGCGGGCGCGCTCGTGAAGGCAAAGCCGGCGTCCGTCTTGGGCAGGAAGAGATACAGAAACTCCGCGGCGTCGAGCTCGGCGGGGTCGCGGTTGGCGACCAGCGGCCACTGGTGGGCGATCAGGGCGCGGCCGGGGTCGGTGAAGTAGAGCCCGGGGTGAATGGCGACTCCGGCGGGGAGATAGCGCACCTTGCCTTTGGGATCATGGACCACTTTGAGGGGGTGGTAGGGATTGCGCTCGTCCACGGTCTCGATCATCGCGCCGTCGGGGTAGACGTAGTTGAGATGAAAGCGGTCGCCCCGTTCCAACGCGGGCAGGATCGCGGCGTCGCCGCTGAGGGCGTGGTAGACGCCGAGGGCCTCGAGGTAGACGCGGTTGTAGAGCACGACCGGGCCGCGGTGCTCGGTCCACCAGCCGTGTTCCGACTGCGCGGCGACGACGAGCTGCATGTAATCGCGCGCCTGCTGTTCCCAGTCGGGCCGCCCGAAGTGGCGCCCGGCGAGGAAGAGTCCCGTGGCGTGGTGGCAGGGAATGTTGTGAATCCACGGCCGGACCTCGCCCGGCTGGAGTGGCGGGGCGCCGGTCAGCGGGCCGGGATAGATGTTGCTGCGCGAGCTGAGCTCGGTCGCGGCGATGCCGCCGTAGCCGAGCTTCAGGCCCTCGGTCCAGATGGCGTGGTCGGCGGGCGCGAGGTCCGCGGCCATGAGCTGAAAGGTGACGATCCAGCGCAGATACGTCCAGGGCATGTAGATCGGGCCCCAGTTGGAGCCGTCCTTTTTGTCGAAGGGGTACATGCCCTTCGCGTCCTGCCGGGCACGCAGGTAGCGGCCGCCAGCCGCGATGAGCTCGAGGAACTTCGGGTCCCGGTAATGCGGGCCGCCCTCACAATGGTAGAGCAGCGCCAGCGTGAGGATGGCGTCCTGGTCGCGCACAATCCACGGCTCGGTGCCGAACTGGCCGTTGGGTCGGACGGTTGCGAGGATGGCCGGGAGCTTGGCCTCGAGCGCGCGGAGCAGATGGGCGCGAAAGGCGTCGCGGCTGACGGGGGCGGGGGAGGAGGCGGGGCGGGGCATGGGCGGCGGGGGTGAGGAGGGGTCGGCGCGCAGGAGCGGGGGGAAGGCGAGGGAGGCCACCGGCAGGCTGGCGGCGAGGAGCGAGGCGTCCTTGAGGAAATCGCGGCGGGTGGATGGTTTCATCACGGCAGAGGCGCCACTCAGGGCGCGCCGTGCGACAAAGACAAGCTCACCCCAAGGCCGCGCCACGCGTGCCGCCGGTCAAGCCCGTGGCCGGCTCCGGCCGGCTCAGCCGTGGTTGGCGCCGGCTCCGAGCGGTTCCTGGTTCAGCGAGTGCCCGAACCGCTTGCGCGCGAGCTCCAGCGCCGCCGTTTTTTGGCCGGCCGTCATCTCGGCCTCGATGCGGGCCAGATTGGTGCGGGCGCTGCTGTCGCCGTTCGCCGTGGCGGCATGAAACCAGACGTGCGCCTCGATCAGGTCCCGGGCGACCCCGTCGCCGTTGCAGTACATCACGCCCAGGTTGCACTGCGCCTCGGCGTAGCCCTGCTCGGCGGCCTTGCGGTACCACTTGGCGGCCTCGGCCCGGTCCGGCGGCACGCCTTCGCCCTCGGCAAACAACGTGCCGAGGTTGAACTGGGCCTCCGCCATGCCCTGGCTCGCGGCCCGCAGAAACCACACGGCGGCCATGCCATGGTCCTGGGTCACCCCGATGCCGCCCGCATACATCACTCCGAGGTTGAACTGGGCCTCCGGCATCCCGTTGACGGCGGCCCGGCGGTACCACTGGGCGGCCTGGGCGAGATCCTTGGCCAACCCGCTGCCTTCCGCCAAGGCGTTGCCCAGGGCGAATTGGGCACCGGCATCCCCATTAACCGCCTTCTCGTGCAGGGCAGCCAGCGTGGAGGGTTCGCCGGCGACCGCGGTTTCGAACAGGGCAAGCATGACGGCCCCCGCGAGAATCCGTTTGATTCCAGCAGGGACCCGCGGAAGGAAACGGCCTGAAACGCGGTAGTTTTTCATGGCGGTGAGATGTGGCTGGTAAGCAGAAATGATGCCGTCCGTTGCGGCGCAGGCCGGAAGCACCCTGAAACCGTCTGTCGCCGGCGGTCATGCGCGCGCCGGGACCCGGGGTCGGTCCTCGTTGACGGAAGGCTCCTCAACGATCTCAACCCGCGTGGTGAAGGCGGCATTGCTCAGAAGAAATGCCGGTGCTCTTTCGGCTCGAAGAGGCAGCCGTGGAAGAGCAGGCGCTGCGCTGGCGAGAGGCGGTGGTTGTAGAAGTCCGGCGAGTAGTCCCAGTGGCCCTCGGCGCCGAGCATCCAGTGGTGCTCGTAGGCGTAGTAGAGCATCGTGCGGCCGTCCTCCGGGCGGTTGAAGGGCGCGGCGGTGTGCCAGATGGCGTTGTGGAACAGGATCGCGGTGCCGGCCGGCGCGCACACCTGCACGGCGCCGGGAAACAGGTCGCGCCGCTGGAGGTCGGCGGGATCCGGCTCGAGGTTGGCCTGGTGGCTGCCGGGGACGACCGTGAGGTTGCCGCGCCACGGCTGGGTCATGTCGCTGAGGTAAAAACCGACCTTGAGCTGCAGGAGCGGAATCGGCCGGCGCAGGGCGCGGTAGCCGCGGTCGTGGCCGTCGATGTGCCAGTCGCCCTTGCGGTTCAGGTAGTCGCGGCCCTGCTCCACGATCACGTCGGACGCGTGATAATGGAACTTCGGGTTGAGCAGCTCCCGCACGTAGGGCATCAGCGCCGGCCAGTCGAGCAGCTCCAGGAAGAGCGGGTCGTCCTCGAGCAGGTACAGCAGGCGCGTGCTTTTTTCGCCGTTCACCAGCGTGGTGCGGGCGCGCGCGGGATCGAGCGCGAGCTGCTGGCGGCGGCGCGCCACGGCGCGGTCAACCGCGGCCAGGAGGCGGGCGACATGGTCGGGCGCGAGAAAATTTTCCAGGACCAGGTAGCCGCGGTTCTCGAATGTGAACCGCTCGGCGGGGGTGGGGACGGTCACGGGGGCGGGGGTTGCGGGCGGGGCCATGCGAATCGCGCTCAGACCGGAAACGCGGTAACGGGCGCCGGCGCAAGCCGGATCTTCCCGCCGGAGCGATGCATTGCCAAATGCCGCGCGTTGCCGTCAGGTTCACCCGCCTGCCCGATCAACCCGCATCCAGTCCGAATTCCATGTTCCCCGCCATGATGCCCGCCCGGCTGCCGCCGGGTTGCGGCCCATCTTCCCAAGGAAATCGATGAAGCTCTACTCCACCGCAGACGGCCTGGTCGTGGCCCAGGACCGGCAGCTGAGACTGCTGCCGCCGGCCTTTTCCCTCGACCAGCTTTTTTCCGCCGCCGAGCCGTCACGCTTGCTCCGCGAGCAACTGGCCGCCGCCCGGGACGTGGCGCAACTGGGCCGGCTGCTCGCGCCGTTGCAGTCTCAGGAAGTCTGGGCGGCGGGCGTGACCTATTTCCGGAGCCGCACCGCCCGCATGGCGGAATCGAAAACGGCCGGGGGCGGGAGCTTCTATGACCGGGTTTACGAGGCGGAGCGCCCGGAATTGTTCTTCAAGGCGACCCCGCATCGCGTGGCCGCACCCGGGATGGCGGTGCGCATCCGGTCGGACTCGCGCTGGAATGTGCCGGAACCGGAGCTCACCCTGGCGATCAATGCCCACGGGCGGATTTTCGGCCACACCATCGGCAACGACATGTCGTCCCGCGACATCGAGGGCGAGAACCCGCTCTATCTGCCCCAGGCCAAGGTCTACGACGGCAGCGCCGCGCTCGGTCCCTGCCTGGTGGTCTCACCGGACCTGCCGTCCGCCGACACCGTCATCGCGATCGAGATTCTCCGGGGTGGCGCGAAGGTCTTCGCCGATCAGACCACCGTCGGGCAAATCAAGCGGCCGCTCCCGTCGCTGGCCGACTGGCTGTACCGCGAGAATCGTTTTCCCCACGGCTGTTACCTCATGACGGGGACCGGCATTGTTCCGCCCGACTATTTCACCCTGCAGCACGGGGACGAGATCCGGATCACCATCGGCACGGTCGGCACGCTGGCCAACCCCGTCGGATGAAGCCGCCGCCATCCGGCGACCAAACCTAGCCGCCATGCCCCATCCCGACTTTCTCGATTCCGCCAACCCGGCGATCTACACGCTGCGCACCACGGCGCCCGGGCCGTCCGGGCGCCTGTCGCTCACGGCCCGCCGGCTGCGCGCGGCGCCGAGCGGCGAGATTTTCGGGCTGACGCAAAATGCCGGGATGGGGTGGGACCCGCGCAAGCTGTCCGGGCGTGAGTTTCTCATCCTCAGCACGCAGGGCGGGATCCGGGCGCCGGACGGATCGCCGGTGGCGCTCGGCTATCATACCGGCCACTGGGAAGTCGGCCTGCTCATGGAGGAGGCCGCCCGGACGCTGGCGGCGGAGGGCGCGGTCCCGTTTGCGGGCTATGTGAGCGACCCCTGCGATGGGCGCACCAACGGGACCAGCGGGATGCTCGACAGCCTCCCGTATCGCAACGATGCCGCGACGGTGTTTCGCCGCCTGATCCGCTCGCTGCCGACGGGGCGGGGCGTGCTGGGCATTGCGACCTGCGACAAGGGACTCCCGGCGATGATGATGGCGCTGGCGGGCACGAAACAGCTGCCGGGCGTGCTGGTGCCGGGCGGGGTCACCCTCCTGGCCGAGGAGGCGGAGGACACGGCGAAGGTCCAGACACTCAGCGCCCGGTTTGCCCACGGCGAAATCGAGCTCGGCTACGCGGTGGAAATGGGCTGCAAGGCGTGCGGTTCCCCCGGCGGCGGGTGCCAGTTCATGGGGACGGCGGCGTCGGCCCAAGTCGTCGGCGAGGCCCTGGGCCTGGCGCTGCCGCACGCGGCGCTGAACCCGTCCGGCGCGGCCATCTGGCTGGACCTGGCCCGGCGTTCCGCGCTGGCGTTGCTGGCGCTGGACCGCGGCGGCCTCAAAACCGCCGACATCCTCACCGAGGCCGCGCTGCACAACGCGATGGTGGTGCACGCTGCGTTCGGCGGATCCACCAACTTGATCCTGCACCTGCCCGCCATCGCCCACGCTGCCGGCCTGCGCCGGCCGGTGGCCGCCGACTGGGCCCGGATCAACGCGGCGGTGCCGCGGCTGGTCGATGTTCTGCCGAACGGGCCCACGCATTTTGCCACCGTGCAGGTCTTCCTGGCCGGGGGCGTGCCCGAGGTGATGCTGCACCTGCGCGACCTCGGGCTGCTCCAGCTCGAGGCGCTGACCGTGACGGGCCAGACGCTCGGCGAGAATCTCCAGTGGTGGGAGAAATCCGAGCGGCGCGCCCGGTTGCGCGCCAAGCTCCTCGAGCTCGACCGGATCGATCCCGACCGGGTGATCCTGTCGCCCGCCCGGGCCAAGACGGCCGGCCTGACCAGCACCATCACGTTCCTGCGCGGCAATCTCGCGCCGGAAGGCGCGCTGGTGAAAAGCACCGCCATCGACCGCGAGCTCCTCGATGCGAACGGCGTGTATCGCCATGAGGGACCCGCGCGGGTGTTTGGCTCCGAGGCCGCCGCGATCGCCGCGGTCAAATCCACCGCGGCCGGCGCGATCAAGCCCGGGGACACCATCGTGCTGGCCGGCATCGGCCCGGCCATCGGCATGCCGGAAACCTACCAGATCACCTCGGCCCTCAAATACCACCCGCACGGCCGGTCGATCGCCCTCGTGACGGACGGGCGGTTTTCCGGCGTCTCCACCGGCGCCTGCATCGGGCATGTCAGCCCGGAGGCGTGGGCGGGCGGCCCGCTCGGGAAGGTGCACGACGGCGATGTCATCCGGATCACCATCGACACCCGGAAGCTGGAGGGAACCGTCGAGGTGGTTTCCGTCGACGCCGCCGTGCTGGCGACGCGCCCGCCCAGCGGGAAACTGCAGCTGCATCCCGACCTGCCGGATGACACCCGGTTGTGGGCGGCGCTGCAGAATGCCAGCGGCGGGAGCTGGGGGGGATGCGTGTACGACACGGATCGGATTTGCGCCCTGCTGGCCGGAAACCCACGCTCCTGATCCCACGCCACCCGTCGCCGGCCCGGCCGCCCCGATGGGCCGTCAACCCGCGCCGCCTTTTCCATGAAACTCGGACTCGGACTCTACCGGCACATGCTTACGCGCGAAAATTTCGATTTCGCGCGCCAGACCGGCGCCACGCACATTGTCGCGCACCTTGTGGACTATTTTCGCGGCGGGGCGCAGACGGGGCCGGACGACCAGCCGACCGGCACGGATTGGGGCTGGGGCCGCGCGGGTGACCCGGACCAACTGTGGACGGAGGAGGAGATGACCGAACTCCGCCGCAACGTTGAAGCGGCCGGCCTCAAGCTGGAGGCAATCGAAAATTTCGACCCGGCGCACTGGCACGACATCCTGCTCGACGGCCCGCAGCGCGCGCGGCACATCGAGAACGTCAAGACCATCCTCCGCCGGATGGGACGCGCGGGCATCCCGGTCATGGGTTACAATTTCTCCATCGCCGGTGTGGCGGGTCGCACCAAGGGGACCTACGCGCGCGGCGCGGCGCCCTCCGTGGGCATGGAGGGCCCGTACGACCAACCGATGCCCAACGGCATGGTTTGGAACATGGTCTACGACCCGAAGGCGCCGCCTGGCGTGGTGCCGTCGGCGACGCCGGAGCAGCTCTGGAGCCGGCTGGAACGCTTCCTGAACGACGTCCTGCCGGTTGCCGAGGAGGCCGGCGTGCGCCTGGCGCTGCATCCCGACGATCCGCCGATGCCGACGATTCGCGCGCAGCCCCGTCTGGTCTATCAGCCGCAGCTGTACCAGCGCGTGCTCGACATGAATCCCAGCCCGGCCAACCAGCTCGAGTTCTGCGTCGGCTCGCTCGCGGAAATGACCGAGGGGGACATCTACGACGTCGTCGACCGCTACTCGCGCCAGCACCGGCTCGGCTACGTGCACCTGCGCAACGTCCGCGGCAAGGTGCCGCACTACAAGGAGACCTTCATCGACGACGGCGAGGTCGACGTGCTGCGGGTGCTCGCGATCCTGCAGCGCAACGGGTTTGAGGGCGTCATCATCCCCGACCACGCCCCGCAGATGAGCTGCGCCGCCCCGTGGCATGCCGGCATGGCGTTTGCGCTGGGCTACCTCAAGGCCGGCCTCCAATCCCTCAAATAAACACTTTGGCGACCCCTCACTCCCATGACCCCCGCCCAATGGAGCACGTTTAAAAAAGCCGCCCGGCGCGAGAAGCTCGATAAGGTGCCGATGGCGCTGATCATCGACAGCCCGTGGATCCCCGGCTACGTCGGGGTGAGCCACCTGGACTTCTTCCTGGACCCGCAGGTGTGGTTCCAGTCGCACCACAGGATCCATCGCGAATTTCCGGACATCATCTTCGTGCCCGGCTGGTGGCTGGAGTACGGCATGGCCGCCGAGCCGTCCGTCCTCGGGACCAAGATCAAGTTCTGGCCCAACAACACCCCGAGCGAGGTCCACATGCTCAACAACATCGAGGACATGGACCAACTCCCCGAGGTCGAGGTCGAGGCCGACTCATTCATGGCGCTCACGCTCCACCGCCTCCGCATGCAGCGCCAGCAGGTGCTCGACACCGGCGAAATCTTCACGATGGCCACCGCCCGCGGCCCGATGTGCACCGCCGGCTTTGTCCGCAACACGAGCGACCTGATGATGGACCTCGTCGAAAAACCCGAGTGGGTGCACAAGCTTCTCGACCGCTGCACGCGCCTCATCATCGACTGGCTCAAGGCGCAGGCGAAGGCCATGGGGCCGACGGTCGAGGGAATCTTCCTCCTCGACGACATCGTCGGCTTTGTGAACGAGGAGCATTATATGGAGTTCTGCCACCCCTACCTGAAGCGGATCTGCGACGCGTTTCCGCCGGACTGGGTGAAGCTCTACCACAACGACGCCTCGATCGAGGCGTGCCTCGAGCACCTGCCCGATTGCGGCTTCAACATGCTCAACTGGGGCAAGCAGACCGACTTCGCCAAGGTGAAGGCGCGGGTCGGCCACCGCCTGTGCCTCATGGGCAACGTGAATCCCCTCGAGATCGGCGTGCGCGGCACGCCGGCGGAGGTGCGGGCCGCGACGCTGGACGTGCTGGAAAAGAGCGGCGGCGAGGGCATCGTGCTCTCGGTGGGCGGCGGCACGAGCCCCGGCATGCCGCGGCAAAACATCGTCGCGATGCAGCAGGCCCTCGCGGAGTTCAATCTCGCCCACTTCGGCCGGAGCTGAACTCCCGCGATTGGGCCCGGCCCGGGCCGGGCAAGGTCAGGGCGCCGGGCGGGGGCGTCCGTCCGTCCCGCGGAGTTTTTTCCACGCGGCGTAGGGCAGGCAGGCGGAGGAAAGGTTGTTGGCGACGCGCGCGTGGCCGTCGGGGCCGATGCATTCCCAGACGCCGTTGGCCTCGAAGTCCGCGGCGAGCTCGCGGAGCAGGGCGAGGCCGGCGCCGGGGGCGGCCAGCTCGAACATCTCCGCCATCCAGCCCGTGGCCGTGCCCCAGTACGGGCCGTTTTGGAAGGTGCCCGGCTCGGTCCACTCCGCGACGACCACGCGTTTTTCCCAGAATTCCGGCAACGGGAGGTGCCGGACCTGGCCCCGGAGGAGAAAGCGCTCGCGCCGGGCCAGCAGCGTCTCGGCGACGCGGCGGTGCCGGGCCGGGTCGAGCGCGCCGATGCTCCCCGCATAGGCCGAGCCCCACACGTCGGGCTGGCGGCAATCCACCGAGCCGGCCAGGTACAGCCCGTGCTCGGGCGACCACAGGTGCTCGAGACCCGCGCGGATGCGCGCCGCCTCGGCGGCGTAGCGTGCGCCGGGTTCGCGTTGACCGAGCCGGCCCGCCAGCTCGGCCAGGATCTCCGCGGCCTCGCCGCGCAGCAGCGAGCAGAACAGATGGCGCCCTGTGATCGCGATGGTGTCCGTGAAGCCGTAGGCCGTGTGCGGATGCGCGGGATCGATCCACACGAGCCCCGTCGAGGCCTCGACGGGCACGGTGGCGAACGTGCGCTCGAGCACGGGGAAGATCCCCGCGAGCCAGCCCGTCTCGCCGCCGTGGCGCAGGCAGGCGCGCGCCAGCTTGGCGAGGAACAGGGGCGCGTCCGTCACCGGACGCCCGCCATGGCAGATGTAGATTACTTCGCCCTCGTTGCTGATGCGCTCCGGGCAAAGGCCCGCGGGCGACACGTGGGCCGCGAACAGCCCGAGGATGGCGCGCACGTGTTCGGGCGGGATGAATTCCGGCGCGGACTCCGCCATGTAGGTGAAGTCGCGCAGGTACAGCGCCGGGTACTCCGCGCCGAAGGCGGCCGGCGTGTACGCGGTGACGCCGAGCGGATGCGCCCGACGCGCATGCTCGATCAGGTCGGCGACGCGGCCCTGGAGATTCGCGAACCACGGATCGGATTCATTCTTGGCCGCGGCAGTGGTGGGTGAGGTCACGGAGAAAGGCTTTTGATAACCGCGCGTGGACCTGAATCGAGGCGAATTCCCAAACGCCTGGGCGTGATCACCCATGGTCTGCTGCCCCCGACGGGAAGCCATGGCCGGGTGGCCAAACCTGGGCTGCTTTCGGGCCAGGCAAAACCGGCCGGCCCACTGGTCGTTGATTATCGCGGCCACAAAAAGGCCGGCTCTCGCGAGCCGGCTTTTTGGCGCCCTCCTTTGCCGAGGCTGCGGAGGGCACTTTTCTTTCCGATTCGGAAAGAAAAATGGTGGAGGTGGCGGGAGTTGAACCCGCGTGCCCCTGACCTTCGCGCACCGCGTCTACCTTGTATAGCGTGAGTTTTATCTCGCCGAAACCAAGCGATCACGCGCGCTCAGGCTCCAGCCAGTCCCCGGATTGAAGATACGGCGTGCGCACCGCGGACGGCTCCGCACGCTATTCCTGCTGTCGTCGTTCGCTCCGGCTAGCAGGTGTCGCCGGGCAAACGTGGAGCCTGAATTAGGCAGCCATTAGCATTTCTTCGTTGTTGCCATTTATGTTTTTCGAAGGGGATTTTACGAGAGACCTCCGACTCTCGACAGGGCAGCGGCGCACTCCAACCAAGGGTCGAATCCGGAACACCCCCAAAGCTGAAAAGAAGAAACTGGGGAAAGATGAAAGAGGATGCGACTGGTCTGTGCGACCAATCAAAGAACGGGAGGCGCACCATGGTCCGCCTGAGGTAAAACGCAAGCGGGGAGGGAAGCGCCGGATTTCCGGCGGATTTTGGGCCAACTGGCGGAACCGAACCGAATCGCGGGCAGGGAGTTGTGCGACCCGCGCAAAATCCGCGCAGGCTCCGGCAATCCACGCGCAGCCCGGGCGGGGGCCTGTGCTAGATTACCGGCATGAAAACGATCCTCACCCCTGTCGATTTCTCGGGCATCACGGATGCGGTGGTGGCCGCGGCGGCGTCGCTCGCCCAGGCACAAAACGGCCGCGTGGTGCTGCTCAATGTCACGCAACCGCCGATCATCACGAGCGAGTACGCCCCCTACCTGGTGAACATCGGTGAGATCATGCTGGTGAGCGAGAAGGCCGCCGCCAAGCAGCTCGAGCGGCTGGCCGGCCGACTGAAGGAGGCGGGGGTCGAGAGCGACACCCTGCAATTCACCGGGCCGCCGTCGACCCACATTCTCAAGCAGGCGGAGGCCCTCGAGGCGGATTACATCGTGATGGGCTCGCACGGCCACACCGCCTTTTATGACCTGCTGGTCGGCAGCACGACCCACGGCGTGCTCCTGAAGGCGCCCTGCCCGGTCCTCGTCGTGCCGGCGCAGGTGAAAAAGGCCCACCCGGAGAAAAAGGCGGGCGGCCTGATGGCCTTGGTTACCTGAACCGGCGCAGCGGCCCCGGGCGAGTCAGCGCGCGGGTTCGTTGAAGCTCTTCACGCCGGTCCCGCGGAAGAGGATCCGGGCGTTGCGCTCGGCGATGTCGCGGTGCAGCGCGACGAACGCCGGATCGAGATCCCGGGTGGCGCGCGGCTCGGGCTCGAAATGCCCGAAGGCGTCGCGGCCGCGCACCAAGGTGGCCGAGTCGCGCTCGCCGGACTGCTGCCGGACCGAGGTGGGGATGTAGCGGGCGGCAAACCCGATACGGCGGACATCGGAGGGATTGGGCGCCGAGCCGTGCACGAGCAGCACATGATGGAGCGACATTTCGCCGGGTCGCAGTTCGATGGTGACGGCCTTGGTCTCGTCCACCTCGACGGCGACCTCCTGCCCGCGCGTGAGCATGTTGTCCTTGGCGAAGGTGTCGCGGTGCGGAACCTGGCTCAGCCGGTGCGTCCCCGGAATGACCTCCATCGCGCCGTTCGCCTTGGTCGAGGGGGACAGCGCGATCCACGCGGTCACGACGTCGGTTTTGTTCAGGCCCCAGTAGGTCGAATCCTGGTGCCACGAAACGAACGCCGGGGTGCGCGGTTCCTTGATGAAGAAGCTCGAGGACCAGCAGAACAGGTCCGGGCCGTACAGGTCCTCCACCGCGTCGAGGATCGTCGCATGGTGCACAAGTTCGGCGAGCCACGCGAACAGCAGGTGGGTTTTATGCCGGAAGGCGCCCTTCAGCGGACCGCCCGTCGCGGCCTCGTACGCTTCCAACCGCGCCCGCAGATCGGCCGCCTGCAATTCCGACATCACCCGGATCGGATGCACGTAACCATCCTCGCGGAACTGGGCGACCTGGGCGGGGGTGAGGAGCTTGGGCACAGGAGGGGCTTTGGGTGGCGGCCGCCGACCTTACACGTAATGATCCCGGCGGTCGGGGGAACGGCGGATGGTTTTGAAGTCGAGGTCGTGCACGGTCTTGATGTAGCGCACGGTGCGGCTCTGCGAGCGCATCAGGATGGAGTGCGTGATGACCTTGCGGCCGATCAGCCGCACGCCGGGCAGCAGGGGGCTGTCGCTGATGCCGGTGGCGCAGAAGATGGCGCTCGGGCTGGTCACGAGGTCCTTCGCGTAGTAGATCCGGCCGAGGTCGGCCGCGGCGGGGGTCTTTTTGATCTCGGCGCGCTCGGCGTCGTCGCGCGGCCACATGCGCAGCTGCTGTTCGCCGCCCAGCGCCATCACGCCGGCGGCGGTGAGCACGCCCTCGGGGGAGCCGCCGGTGCCCAGGTAGAGGTCGACGCCGGAGTCGTGCAGCGAGGGCGAGACGGCGGCGGTCACGTCGCCGTCGGAGATGAGCCGGAGGGCCGCGCCCGCGGCGCGGACCTCCGCGATGAGTTTCGCGTGGCGCGGGCGGTCGAGGAGGACGACGTAGACCTGGTGGACGTTTTTGCCGAGCGCCTTGGCGACGCGCTCCAGGATCTGCGCGACCGGCGTGTCGAGGGTGAAGCGCACCGACGGGTCCCGCTCCATCGCGGCGACGACGTCGGGGCCGTACGCGAGTTTCTCGGAATAAAACGTCGGGATGTTGATCATGGCCGCCTCGGCGCCGTGCGGCACGTGGGCGGCGGCCATGACCGAGATGGAATTGGGCAGGCCCTTCGAGATGTTCGTGGTGCCGTCGATCGGGTCCACGGCGATGTTGAAGCGCGGGGAGGGGAATTTCCAGGAGCCGAGCTTTTCGCCGAGGAAGATGCCCGGGGCGTTGTCCTTGATGCCCTCGCCGATGACGACCTCGCCGCTGAGGTCGCTCTGCTCCAGCGTGCCGCGGATGGCGTCGCTGGCGGCGGCATCGGCCGACTCCTTGTCGCCGCGGCCGAGCCAGTCGATGGCGCTGAGCGCGGCGTTCTCGGTGGCCCGGACGAAATCGAACTGGATCGAGCGCTCGGGGTGGCGCTCGTTGGCGCTGAGGTAGGGTTCGTCGTGCTTGGCCGGCATCGGGGTCGGGGGTTGGGGAGGAGTTAGGTCGGCCAAACGGGATTGGCGAACGCGAATTTGCCGGAACGACCGCCGGTCGCCCCGCCCGGAACGCGGATAATTCGGTGCAAAACGCGTTGAAGCCGCGAAATGCGGCCGCCAGCTTCAGGCGCATGATGATCAAGCCTGCGGTGCGCCTCGGCTGGCTCAGCGGATTGCTGGGGGTGGCGGCATTCGCGGCCGGACCGGTCACCGAGCCGTTTGTGGCGCGCCACTTCCCCTACGAGCCGCAGCCCCCGCTGCTCAAAGACGTGGAACTGGGCGACGTCCTGGCCGGGGCGAAGGTCACCGCCTCGGGCCATGACGACGAGCAGCGGCCGGACCTGGTCCAGAACCACGCCGTGCGCGACGACACGGTGATGTGGTGGACCTCGAAGCACTTTCCCGCGTGGCTGAAATTCGAGCTGCCCGAGGCGCGTCCCATCGCGCAGCTGAACCTCCACCTGCGCGCGCCGAACACGCGCGTGTTCAATTTTTTCATCGAGGGCTCTGCGGACGGCACGACCTGGGAAATGCTGCACGACCAGCGCACCGGCGAGGCACTGATCCCGGCGCAGGGGCTTGAGGTGAGGTTGCCGGTGGCGAAGCTGCTCCGCGCCGTCCGGTTGACCGTCACCGGCAGTTCCAAACCGGACGAGGGCCCGATGATTTCGAAGCTTTCGGCCTACGCGGTTCGGACGGGAAGTGAACTTCATGGCGGAGTCGGTGATCTCGATCATCAATATTCTGCAGACGTCCCGTTGGTGTGGAGCGGCACGAAATGGCAAGGATGGCCCATTTACTCCGTGGCGCAGTCTTGGCAGGGCACCGCGTGGCGGGGTGAACGCATTCACGGACAATTTGTCGTGTGGACCGTGGCGGAGCGGCCGGGCCTGCGGGCGACGGTTTCGGCCCTGCGCGATGCGGCGGGGCATGAGTTGCCGGCTGCGGCGGTGCGGACGCGCTTCGTGCGCAACGTGCTGGCCGACGGGAAACTGGTCGGCGATGTGCTCGACGCCGCCGAGCGTGTGGACATGCCGGCGGGTTCTTTCCGCGCGGTGTGGTTGACGGTGGAGACGCCGCGCGACGCCATCCCGGGGACTTACACGGGCGCGCTGACGCTGCGGGCGGACGGCACGGAGCCGAAGGTTTTCCCGGTGACGCTGGAGATCCTGCCCGCGACGCTGCCGGCGCCGGCGGATTGGAAGTATCACTTGGATATCTTCCAGCATCCTTGGTCGATCGCGCGGATGCACGGGGTGAAACCCTGGAGCGACGAGCACTTCGCGGTCATGCGGCCGTACCTGTTGGAGCTGGCGCACGCCGGGCAGAAGGTGATCACGGCGACCATCACGCCGCGTCCGTGGGGCAAGCGGGATTATGACGACTACGACACGATGGTCACGCACGTGAAGCGGCCGGACGGCTCGTGGCAGTTCGACTACACGGTGTTCGACCGCTACGTGGAGTTCGCGATGGGCTGCGGGATTTCCCAGCAGATCAATTGCTACTCGCTGCTGACGTGGTCGGGCGCATTGGAGTACACCGACGCCGCCACGGGTGACACGCGCTTCGCGATGAGCGAGCCGGGCACGGCGAGCTACGCGGATTACTGGGGTCCGTTTTTGAAGGATTTCGAAAAACACCTCGCGGCGAAGGGCTGGCTGGAGCGCACGCGGATCGGCGTGGACGAGGCGCCGGCGGCGATGATGCAGGCGATGATGGAGGTGATGCGCGCCAACGCGCCGCGCCTGAAGGCCGCGCTGGCGGGCAACCAGACCTCGTCGCATTACGCCGGCCTGGATCTGGCCGATTTCACGATCATCCTCGACCACGCCGGCGACGACCTGTTGCGCGACATCGCCCAGCGCCGCCGCGAGGGCCGGATCACGACGTTCTACATCTGCCTCGACCCGAAGCGGCCGAACACCTTCGTCACGAGCCCGCCGGCCGAGGCCGTGTGGGTGGGCTACTACGCGTTTGTGAACGGCTACGACGGCATGGCGCGCTGGGCGCTGACGACCTGGCCGGAGAACCCGCTCCATGAGACGCTCTACTCGTGCCACCCGTGGCGGCGCGACCTGCCGCCGGGGGACGAGTTTCTGCTTTACCCGGGGCCGCGCAGTTCAGTCCACTGGGAAATGTTGCGCGACGGCATCGAGGAGTTCGAGAAACTGAGCTGGCTGCGCGGGCACCACGGCGGCCAGCTGCCGGCGCCGGTGGCCGCGGCACTCGAAGGGTTTCGCGACCCCAAGAAACTCGGTGACGACGACGCGGTCATCCGGCAGGTGGCGGCGATGCGGGCCGCGATCGAGACGGCGGCGAGGGAGGTCAAATGAGCATCAAGATCGGCATGGTCGGCACGGGCCAGATGGCCCAGGGCTTCATCCCGCTGTTCAAGGCGCACCCGCTGGTGCGGGAGGTCGTGCTGTGCGACCTTGACGCGGTAAAGCTGCGGGCCAACGCGGACAGATTCGGCATCCTGCGCACCTGTCCCTCGCTGGACGACATCCTCGGCACCGACGTGGACGCGGTGGCCATCATCACGCAGCACTGGCTGCACGGTCCGCAGGCGGTGAAGGCGCTGCGGGCGGGCAAGCATGTCTACTCGGCGGTGCCCTGCGCGGAGAACATTCCCGAGATCACCGAGCTGGTCCGCACGGTCGAGCAGACCGGCCGCATCTACATGATGGGCGAGACGAGCTACTACTACCCGCATGTCGTGTGGTGCCGCGAACAGCACCGGCGCGGGGTCTTCGGCGACATCACCTACGCGGAGGCGAGCTACCATCACGACTGGGACATCACCAGCATCGACTCGCGCGGCATCATCCGCGCCCGCACGGGCGACCGGTTCCTCGAGCTCGCGGGCTCCCCGCCGATGCACTACCCGACGCATTCGACGAGCCAGATCATCGGCGTCACCGGCGCGCACATGACCCGCGTGTCGGCGCTGGGCTGGCGCGACCGGCATCCCGACGGCATCTACGACCCGCAGGTGAACAAGTACCGGAATGCCTTCTCCAACGAGACTGCGCTGTTCGCCATGAGCGACGGCGCCTGCGCCCGGGTGAACGAATTCCGCCGCGTGGGCCATCCCGGCGGCGAGTTCATGACCCTCTGCGGCACCGAGGCGAGTTTCGAGTACACCCAGGCCGGCCGGGTGATCATCGGCAAGGGCTTCGCGGACACCAAGCGGCTCGACGATATTCTCACGCTGCGGCCGGGCGTTTATGGCGGCACGGCGGCGGCGCACGACACCGCCCGGCTGCCGAAGGAATTCGCGACGCTGCCGAACAACCACTGGGGCTCGCACCAGTTTCTCGTGGACGACTTCGTCAAGGCGTGCGTCACCGGCGAACAGCCGCCCAACCACGTCTGGCAGGCGGCGCGCTACATGATTCCCGGGCTGGTCGCCCACGACTCGGCGGAGCAGGGCGGGGTGCAGCTGGCAGTGCCGGACCTGGGCGGGCCCCCGAAGGCTTAACCACAGAGGCACGGAGAGCACGGCCGAAGTAGATTTAGCCGGAAGCCAGGAAGCCAGGAACGATCATCATTACGGAAGCGCGGAGGAATGGAAATACCCGGAAAGGGATGCATGACAGTCCCGCCGGTCCCGCGATGCATCACATCTGTGCCTTCGCCCTTCTGCGCTTTCGCGATAAGGATTGGTTTCCGGGTTCTTGGTTTCCTGGCTTCCGGCT
>CAIQKV010000036.1 GCA_903872505.1 uncultured Opitutia bacterium | reverse complement strand
CAGGCCGGCTACTCGATGGAGAACTTCGGCACGCAGCAGTTCATCGGCTCGCTCGTCGGCCTCTCGATGGCCCGCGAGCTCGGCCCCGTGATGGTCGCCATCCTGCTCGCCGGCCGGGTGGGCTCGGCCATCGCGGCCGAGCTGGCGTCCATGAAGGTCTACCAGGAGGTCGACGCCCTCGAGACCATGAACATCCCCCCCGCGCGGATGCTCGTGCTGCCCCGGCTCGCCGCCGTCCTGGTGATGATGCCGGTGCTCGCGCTCATCGGCGACCTCGTCGGCTGGTTCGGCGGCGCGCTCGTCTCGAAATACACCGCCATCATCGCGATCGAGCCCGAGGCCTACTTTTCCGTGCTGCGGCGCTACACGCATTTCAAGGACGTGATCAACGGCCTGGTGAAGGCGGAGATCTTCGGCTTCGTGGTCGTGCTGGTCTGCTGCAACATCGGCCTCAACACCCGCGGCGGCCCGCGCGAGATCGGCGCCTCCGTCACCCGCGCCGTCGTCACCTCGCTCATCCTCATCCTCGTGCTCGATTACTTCGTCACGCAACTCCTCACGTGACCATGCCTTCCGCCCAACACACGCGCAATCCCTTCACCTCGGTCGAGACCCCGGCCGTCGGCATCTCGGTCGAGCACCTGACCAAGAATTTCGGCAGCCTCCACGTGCTCCGGGACGTCACATTCGCCGTCCATCCGGGCGAGATCTTCGTGCTGATGGGCCCGAGCGGCTCGGGCAAGAGCGTCCTGCTCAAGCACATCGTCGGCCTCGAGCTGCCGACGTCCGGCCGCGTGCTGGTGGACGAGCATGACGCCGCCTCCGAGGAGACCCGCGAGCAGGTGCGCATGGCCCTGGTGTTCCAGTCCGGCGCGCTCTTCAATTCCCTCAGCGTCTACGACAACCTCGCCCTCTACCCCCGCGAGCACCGGATGCACGACGAGGCCGGCATCCGCGAGAAGGTGATGCACGCGCTGAAGATCCTTTCCCTCGAGGGCACCGCCCGGAAATTCCCGTCCGACCTGTCCGGCGGCATGAAGAAGCGCGTCGCCATTGCCCGGGCCCTCGTGATGGAACCGCAGCTCATGCTCTACGACGAGCCCACCAGCGAGCTCGACCCCGTGATGTCCGCGACCATCAGCGAGATCATCGCCTCGCTGCGGGAGGAGTACCACGTCACTACCATTGTCGTCTCCCACGACCGCGATCTCGCGCTCAGCATCGCGGACCGCATCGGCATCCTGATGGACGGCCGCCTCGCCTTTCTTGGGCTGCCCGCCGAGCTGCAGGCGCCTACGGACCCCAAGGTGGCCGACTTCCTGAATCCCAAGATCAATCTCAAGCATCCCCGTTTCAAGCAACTGGAGACCTGAACCATGAACAACACGCAGCAGACCGCCCGCGTCGGGCTTTTCTTCATCCTCGGGCTGGCCCTCACCTGGGTGACGTTCCAGACCCTCAGCGGGAGGAATATCTTCAAGAGCAAGGGCTACACCCTCGTCGTCGGCTTCGAGAGCCTGAAGGAGCTCAAGATCGGCGACCAGGTGCGCATGGCCGGCGTCGAGGTCGGCGCCGTCGAGACGATCCGCCTCGACCTGCCCCATCATCGCGCCGAGGCGATCCTGCGGATTGAGCCGGGCATCAAGATCGCCGAGGACTCCACCGCCAGCATCGTCATGGCCGGCCTCATCGGCACCAACTACATCGGCATCGACCTGGGCTCCCCGGGGGCCGCCCCCCTCGCCCCGGGTGCGGAGATGCGCACCAAGGTCACGCCGGACATCAACGCCATCATGACCCAGCTCGGCAACCTCGGCGGCAAGCTCGAGGACGCCTTCAACTCGTTCAACACCGCGATCAACGGCAACACCAAGGAGGGCGGGTTCTTCCAGAAGCTCGACCGGGTGGTGACGGAGAACAGCACGAAGGTCACCGCCGTCATGACCAACCTTAAGGAGATCACCGACAAGCTTAACCGCGGCGAGGGCACCCTCGGCAAACTCATCAACGACCCCAAGGCCCACGACGAGCTGGTCGCGGCCATCGCGGAGTTCAAGGCCACCGCCACGCAGGCGAAGGGCTTTGTCGCCAATGCCCAGTCCATCGTGGACCAGGTGAAGACCGGCAAGGGCACGCTCGGCGCGCTCGTGTTCGACGAGACCGCGGCCAACGACCTCAAGGCCACCGTGGCGAACCTCCGCGCCGTGTCGGAGAAGCTCGCCAAGGGCCAGGGCTCGCTGGGCAAGCTCATCAACGACGACTCCCTCTACCTCGACGCGCAAAACACCATGAAAAAGGCCGACCGGGCGCTTGACGGGCTGGATGACTCCGGGCCCATCACCGCCGTCGGCGTCGTCGGCAAATCGCTGTTCTGAGCCGGGCGGGCACGTCCCGGGCCCGCATTTTACCTTGGTTTGTTGGGGATGCGGCGCCCTCGCCGCGTCTTGAGCCTGTCCGCGGCGGGGGCGCCGCGACTCTATTCGAAACCCAACGCGTTAGGGACAACGCGTTCCACCCCGGAAGCACGGTACGCTCAAACCCTTGCCCCGCCCTACCTTCACTTTTTTCGGTAGAGTCCGTCGAAGACTGGCTGCCACGTTTTGCCCGCGTCCCGCGACTGCTCCCAGAACTGCCGGACCGTGCCGTCGGCGTTCGGCGTCCAGCTGATGTGTTCGAGTATCGGCTGGCCGCGAACCAGGTGCTGCCCGGTGAGCACCATGCTGCCGTCATGGAGCCCGCCCGCCAATTCCAGCATCCCGCCGCCGCTGCCGATCCAGAACTGCTGCCATTGTCGCCGGGCCGGATTGTAGCAATTCAGGCTTTTGCCGTTGCCGCCGCCCACCGCCGGGTCGCCGGTCCAGTTCTCCAGCAAACCATGGCCGCCGGCGACTGACTCGACCCGATTGGTACCCGCGGGTTTGCCATCCGGGGTGGTCACGTTCCATTCGCCGAGCCAGAAATCGAAGTCATGGTTGATCGGCGCCGGGGGCGGAGGCGCCGCCGGGGGCGTCGGGGGCTGGGCCGGAAGTGTAATGGTGAAAAACGCCGCCATAATCAGGACGGCGGAAGCCGCTCGCAGGCAGGGGGTGTGCATGGCGCGACCATGCCTCCCGTGGTGCGAAAAACCAGCCCGGAGCGACGGATCGCCCCGGGGCTGCGACGAAATCAAACTTTCGGGCCGCGCTGCGCCAGGGTCCGCGCCCGGAGCCGCAGGCCGTTCAGCCGGATGAAGCCGGTCGCGTCCGTCTGGTTGTACCAGCTCTTCACGCCCTCCATCGATGCGATGTTGAAGTCGTAGAGGGAATACTTCGACTTGCGGCCGCAGGTGATGACGTTGCCCTTGTAGAGCTTGAGGCGGACCGTGCCGGTGACGAACTGCTGGCTCTCGTCGACCAGCGCCTGCAGGGCCTCGCGCTCCGGGGCGAACCAGAAGCCGTTGTAGACCAGTTCCGCGTACTTCGGGATGAGCGAGTCGCGCAGGTGCATCACCTCGCGGTCCATTGTGAGCGACTCCATCTGGCGGTGGCCGTGCAGGAGGATCGTGCCGCCCGGCGTCTCGTAGACCCCGCGGGACTTCATGCCGACAAAGCGGTTCTCGACGAGGTCCACGCGGCCGATGCCGTGCTTGCCACCGAGTTTATTGAGCGCCTTGAGCACGCCGGCGGGCGTGAGTTTCTGGCCGTTGACGGCGACGCAGTCGCCCTTCACGAAATCGAGCTCGACGTACTCGGCCCGGTTCGGCGCGTCCTCGGGCGAGACGGAGAGCTTGAACATCCCCTTGTTCGCCTTGGTGGTCGGGTCGAACCACGGATCCTCGAGGATGCCCGCCTCGTAGGAGATGTGCAGGAGATTGCGGTCCATCGAATACGGCTTCTTGAGCGAGGCCGCGACGGGGATGCGGTGCTTGACGCAGTAGGCGATCATCTCCGCTCGACCGGGAAATTCCTGGCGGAAGGCGTCGATCTTCCACGGGGCGATGATCTGCAGCTTCGGCGCCAGCGCCATGTAGGTCATCTCAAAGCGGCACTGGTCGTTGCCCTTGCCGGTGGCGCCATGGGAAACCGTGTCGGCCTTCTCCTTCCGCGCGATGTCGATCTGCGCCTTCGCGATCAGCGGGCGCGCGATCGAGGTGCCGAGGTGGTACTGGCCCTCGTACACCGCGTTGGCCCGGATGATCGGGTAGATGAAGTCGCGGGCGAACTCCTCGACGAGGTCGAGCGTGTAATGCTTCGACGCGCCGGTCTTGCGCGCCTTCTGCGGCAGTCCCTTCAGCTCCTCCTCCTGGCCGATGTCGGCGGCAAAGGTGACAATCTCCGCGTCGTAGGTTTCGCGGAGCCATTTGACGATGACCGACGTGTCGAGTCCGCCGGAGTATGCGAGGACGATTTTCATGGGAAAAAGGGTTCGGTTCAGGCCCGCAGCGGCCGGGCCACCGCGGCCAGGATGGCCTTTTGCATGTGCAGCCGGTTTTCCGCCTGGTCGAAGATGATCGAGCGCGGATTGTCGAGCACCGCCTGCTCGACCTCCTCGCCGGCATGGGCCGGGAGGCAGTGCATGAACAGCGCGTCGGGCTTCGCCGCCGCAAACAGCTTCGCGGTCACGGCGTAGGGCGCCAACTCGGCCGTCCGCTGCCCGGACTCGCTCTCCTGGCCCATGCTGGTCCAGACGTCCGTGTAGACGATGTCGGCATCCTTCACCGCGGCGAAAGGATCGGTCGTGAACTGGAAATCAAGCGGCCGGCCCTCCCGCTTGAGCTGGGCGCGGATCTCCTCGCCGGGCGCGTAGCCGGCGGGACCGGCCAGCGCGATCTTCATCCCGAACAGGCTGGCGCCGAGGATCCACGAGTTCGCCATGTTGAAGCACGTGTCACCGAGGTAGGCGATTTTCCGGCCCCGGAGCGAGGCGACCAGGTCGCCGCCCGTCCCGCCGGGGCGGGACCAGCGCTCGGCGGCGGTGAAGGCGTCGGCGTAGATCTGGCAGGGGTGCAGGAAGTCGGTCAGCGCGTTGATGACCGGGATGGAGCAGTGCTGGGTGAGCGCCTCGACGTCCTGGTGGTCAAAGGTGCGCACGACCAGGCCGTGGACAAAGCGCGAGAGGACCTTCGCGGTGTCCTGGATCGTCTCGCCCCGCCCGATCTGGATGTCGTTCTTGTTCAGGAACAGCGCATTGCCGCCCAGCTCATGGATGCCGACCTCGAAGGAGACGCGCGTGCGGGTGCTCGACTTGGAGAAAATCATCGCCCAGGTCTGCCCGGCGAGCACCGGCGCCGCCGGCCGGCCGCGGCCCTGCTTCAAGCTGCGCGCGTGGGCAAAAAGCCCCGGCAGCTCGGAGGCCGCAAAGTCGGTTTCTTTGATGAAATGCTTCATGAAAGCCGGGAGATATATACCCCCCGGAGGCCTTTCCACGAGTGAAAAGTGTGTCCTGCGGTCAGGCCTTCGCCGCGAAGACCGCCCGCAGGATTTCCACCGAGCGGGCCAGTTCCTCGGCCGTCGCGATGAGCGGCGGCAGGACGCGGATGGCATTGCCGCCCGCGCTCACCACCAGCAGGCCGCGCTCGCGCAGGGCGTTCACATACGGCCCCGGGTCGGACGCGAGTTGCAGGCCGACCAGGTAGCCCCGGCCCCGGACGGCGGTGAGCTGGGCCGGGTACTCGGCCGCGAGTTTGGCCAGCGCCTCCAGCCACGGGCCGCTGCGGGTGCGGACCAGCTCGAGCAGGTTGTCCCGCGCGAAGACATCCAGCACCGCGAGGCCGGCGGCGCACGCGAGCGGCGTGCCGCCGAAGGTGGTGCCGTGGCTGCCCGGCTGAAACAGGTCGGCAAAGCGGTCGCGCACCCAGATCGCGCCGATGGGAAACCCGCCGCCCAGCCCCTTCGCCATCGCGATGGCGTCCGGGAGGACGCCCGCATGCTCGAAGGCATAGAATTTCCCGGTGCGCCCGAGGCCGCACTGCACCTCGTCGAGCATCAGCAGCAGGTTGTGCTGGTCGCACAGCTGGCGCAGCCCGCGCAGGAACTCCGGCGTGCAGGGGTGGATGCCGGACTCACCCTGGATGGTCTCGACCAGGATCGCCGAGGTCTGGGCGTCGATCAGGTCGGCAAAGCTCTGCAGGTTGTTCAGCTCGCCAAAAACGAAGCCGGGCACGAGCGGCCGGAAGCCCTTCTGGATCTTCTCCTGCGGGGTCGCGCTCATGCCGCCGAACATGCGGCCGTGGAACGCGTTCTTGGCGCAGATGACCTTGAAGCATTTTCCCTCCTCGCCGCTTTTCGCGACGCCGTGCAGCCGGGAGAGCTTGATCAGCGCCTCGTCGGCCTCGCCGCCGCTGTTGCAGAAAAACACCCGGCCCGGGCCGGCCTGGCCGACGATCCGGCGGGCCAGTTCACCCTGGTTCGGGTGGCGGAAGAGGTTGCTGACGTGGATGAGCTCCCCGGCCTGGCGCTGGATGGCCGCGACCCAGTGCGGGTGGCAGTGCCCGAGCGCACTCACCGCGATGCCGGACGTGAAGTCGAGGTAGCTGTTGCCCGCATCGTCCCACACCTGCGCGCCGCGGCCGCGCACCAGCGTGATGGCGGGGCGGGCGTAATTTTTCATCACGTTCGCGTCGTAGAGCTCGGCGGTGCTGGTGCGGATGATGGAGGACTGGTTCATGAATTTTCGAATTTAGATTTTCGAATTTCGATTTCGGATCCGTCGACTTTCGGATTTGGGTTCACCAATCGAAAATCGAAAATCGAAATTTGGCCGTCAGCCTTGCACGATCTCGGTGCCGATGCCGTGGCTGGTGAAGATCTCCAGCAGCAGGCTGTGCGGCAGGCGGCCGTCGATGAAATGCACGCGCTGGACGCCTTCCTCGAGCGCGCGGATGGCGCTCTGCACCTTGGGGCGCATGCCCTTGTCGATGACGCCCTTCTTCTTCAGGTCCTCGACCTGGCTGACCTTGAGCGTGGAAATGAGCGACTCCGGATCGGCGGGATTGGCCAGCAGGCCGGGGACGTCGCTCATGTAGACGAGCCGCCGGGCGCGGAGCGCGCTCGCCACCCGCCCGGCCACCAGGTCGGCGTTCACGTTGTACGGCTTGCCGTCGAGGCCCTCGGCCACAGGCGAAATCACCGGGATGAAACCCTCCGCGATCTCTTTCTTGATGAGTTTCACCTTCACCTCGGTCACGTCGCCGACGTAACCCAGGTCGATCGGGTTGCCGTCGTCGTCCTTGGTGAGTTTCTCGCAGACCAGCACGGTGTCGCCCGGCAGGCCCTTTGCCCGGCCCTTGGCGGTGCCGATGGCGTCGCAGACGTCCTTGTTGACGATCTCGTCGAGCGTCTTTTTCACGACCGCGACGGCCGCCTCGTCCGTGACCCGCAGGCCATTGATGAAGGTCGCCTTGAGGCCGGATGCTTCCATCGCCCGGGTGATGGCCTTGCCACCGCCGTGCACCACGACGACGCTGATGCCCGCCGCGGCGAGAAACGCGATGTCGTGGGCCACCCGCGTGCGGGCGACCGGGTCGGGGTCATCCATGAAGCTCCCGCCGTACTTGACCACGAAGGTCGAGCCCCGGAAGTCCTGGATGTAGGGCAACGCCTCGATCAGCACCTTGGCCTTCGCCGTGACTTCAGCGACGTTCATCGCAATGGAGGTGCGCGGCGGGCCGCCGCGCAGTGGCTGGGTGAGGGAGGATGGCAGGCATGAAGGTGGCGTGGGACTGGACGTGAATAAGGCACACCGCGCGCGCATTTCCACAATAATTTCGCGCCGCGCGTCCGGTTGTCATTGCGAGGAGCGAAGCGACGAAGCAATCCATCCGGATCCGGTGGATTGCCATGTCCCGCCCCGGCGGGACTCGCACTGACAGAATAAATTCTTCTTCACTCCGCGGCGGCGCGCGCGCACGTTTTTCCCGTGCCCAGCACCTCTCTCACGTTCGCCTCCCGCGAGGCCCACCGCGCCTGGCTCGCCGCGCAGGCGGCGCTGCCCGCCGGCTTCCGCGTTGGCACGACGCGATTCGATTTCATCCCGCGCGAGGCGCCCAAGCCGGCGAAGATGACGCTCACGCTCCTGGCGCTCGACCGGCCGACGCCGGATTTCGCCGCGGTCTTCACGCGCAACGCGTTTCCCGGCGCACCGGTCGTTGTCGGCCGCCGGCGGCTCGCCGATCCCGCGCTCGGCGCGATCATCGTGAACAACAAGATTTCGAATGTCTGCGCCCCCGGCGGCGTCGAGGCGGCCGAGCGCGTGTGCGCCGAAACCGCGCGGCTGCTCGGGCTGGGCGCCAGCCAGGTCCTGCCCAGCTCGACCGGGGTCATCGGCTGGGGCCTGCCGGTGGACGCGATCGTCGGCGCGCTGCCTTCCGCCGTGGCCGCGCTCGCCGGCGGCTCCGTGCTGCCCGCCGCGGAGGGCATCGTGACGACCGATCTTTATCCGAAGGTGCGCCGGGCCACGGTCGGCGGCGGCAGCATCGTGGGCATCGCCAAGGGCGCGGGCATGATCGAGCCGAACATGGCCACGATGCTCGTCTATGTGCTCACGGACCTTGCCGTGCCGCGCGCCGCGCTGCGCGCCATGCTCACCCGGGCCGTCAATGCGAGTTTCAACACCATCAGCGTGGACAGCGACACGAGCACCTCGGATACCGTCGTGCTGTTGTCCTCCGGCAAGGTGCCCGGCGTGGATCAGGCCGCGTTTGAGCAGGCGCTCACGACGGTCTGCCAGGACCTCGCGGAGGATGTCGTGCGCAACGGCGAGGGCGTACGCCACGTGATTCGGGTGTCCGTACAGCGCGCCGCGTCGGTCGAACTGGCGCGCGCACTCGGCAAGGCCATCGTCAACGCCCCGCTCTTCAAGTGCGCCGTCGCCGGCAACGACCCGAACGTCGGCCGGCTCGTCCAGGCCATCGGCAAGCACGTCGGCGCCCACGCGCCGGCCACCGATCTGTCGAAGCTCATGCTCACCCTCGGCGGCATCGAGATTTTCTCGGGCGGCGTCTTCCAGTTGAATCCGAAAAAGGAACAGGCCCTGGTGGCGCACCTGCGCGCCGCCGAGCTCTACGCGAGCGCGCCGCCCAAGGACGGCGTGTTCACCGCGCCCATCGCCTACCCGCCGCACGAGCGCTGCGTGGAGATCGGGGTCGACCTCGGCGGCGGCACGGCGGCCGCGACCGTGCTCGGTGGCGACCTGACGCACGAGTACGTCAGCGAGAACGCCGACTACCGGAGCTGAGCTGCCGGCGTCCCAAACAGCGTCGCCAAGCCGGTCCGGAAGCTGTCCGGCAACGCGTCGTAGTGGTTCCGGCCGGCAAACCGGCGCGAAGTGCGGTCCAGGCCCTTGAAGGGCTGCTTGGCCAGCTGCGCCTCGAGCAGCGCGAGGTCGCCGGTCATCGATTCGGAATCCTTTTCGCCCACGCTCAGGAACAGCGCCGCACCCAGTGTGGCCTGGCGGGAGCGCAGGCGTTTCGCCTGCCGCAGAATCGCCCGGTCATCCCACCAGACCGAGGGCGACGCAGCCAGGTAGTGGGTGAAGAACGGCTTCGCCTGGAAAAGCGCGTCCAGCACGAGCAGGGAGCCCAGCGAGTAGCCGGCGATTCCGCGGAGCTGTGCTTTCACCGGATACCGCCGCTGCAGCTCCGGCCAGAGCGTCGCGGCGAGAAATTTGCGGAAGGCCTTCGCTCCGCCGCTGGTCGGCTCAAAGGCGTGATGCGTCGGCGTGTAGTCGCGCCCGCGCTTGTTTGTGTCCTGCCCGTAGCTGGCGCCGTAACCCACCCCGACGAGCAGCAACGGCGGAACCTGCTTCGCCCTGCGCAGCGCCCGGTACGCTTCGACCGCAAACTTGAACTGGTTGTCGCCGTCCAAGAACAGCACGGCCGGCCAGGGTCCCGGCGTGCCCCGCGCTTCCGGTGCGGAAACAAATATCCAGTAATTCGTCCCCGTTTCGGGCGAAAAGATCTTGAAGGCGGGCTTCATGCGGGTCCTCAGACAAAAGCCGGAAACCCAAAGTCTGCAACCAGCCCCGCGTTGGAGCGCGTTGTCCCTAACGCGCCTGTCTTACTTGGGGACGCGGCGCCCTCGCCGCGTTACGTGTCCCATCCGCGGCGGGGGCGCCGCGGCTCCAACTCTCAATCCAACGCGTTAGGGACAACGCGTTCCACCTTACTGGTTCACGTGGACGACCGTCGCCGGCGGGAAGCCGTTGAAGAATGTCGCCGAGGCGTGGCTGTAGGCGCCGATGTTCACGCTGTAGACCAAGTCGTCCCGCTCGAGGTTCGGCAGGTTCTCCGCCATCGAGACCACGTCGAGCGCGTCGCAGGTCGGGCCGAAGACCGAGCACATCTGCGTCGGGCCCCGCTTGAACGCCTTGATCGGGTACTTGCAGTGGTCGAAAATCACGCCGGAATACGTGTGGTACACGCCGTCGTTGATGTAGTAGCACATCTTGCCGCCGCGCACGGCCTTGCCGATGACCTTCGAGACGGCGTAGCCCGCCGAGGCTACCATGTAACGCCCCGGCTCGGCCAAAATCTGGATGTCCTTTGGGAAAAGCCGGTCGATCTCGGTGTTGATCACCTTCGCGAGCTCCTTGAACGGCTTGACGCTCGCGTCATACGGCGCGGGAAAGCCGCCGCCGATGTCGATCAGGTTCATCTTGGTGTAGCCGCGGTCCTTGGCTTCCTTGAACACGCTCGCCGTCAGGCTCAGCGCCTGGACGTAGTTGTCGAAATTCGTGGTCTGGCTGCCGACGTGGAAGCTGATGCCCTCGACCGTGAGCCCGGCCTTGTCCGCCGCGAGGATCATGTCCACCGCTTCGCCGGGCGCCGCGCCGAACTTGGAGGACAACTCGACCATCGCGCCGGTGTTGGGCACCTGCAGCCGTAGCGCCAGGCCGGCGTTCGGCGCATACTGCCGGATCTTTTTGATCTCCTCGAAGCTGTCGAAGGTGACGAGCGGCTTGTAGCGGTTCAGCTTCTGCAGTGTGTCGGCCGGCTTCGTGGGATTGGCGTAGATGATCTTGTCCCAGATCCAGTCCTGCCGCTTCTTCGCGGACAGGTGCTTGATGTTCTCGTGGACGATGCGGAACTCCGGCATGGAGGCCACGTCGAAGCTCGCGCCCGCCTTGTAGAGGGTCTCCACGATCTCGGGCAGGGGCTCGGCCTTGACCGCGTAGTAGGCCTGCACGCGGGGCAGGTACCTCTTGAACTCGCGGTAGTTCCCGCGGAGCGCCTCGTGGTCGACGACGAAGAGCGGCGTGCCGTGCAGGCGTCCGAGTTTCTGGAGCTGCGCCTTGGTGATCATGTTAGCGTGTCGGGTGCGTACT
>CAIQKV010000035.1 GCA_903872505.1 uncultured Opitutia bacterium | reverse complement strand
TCGGCATGATCAGGCCCTCGGAGTGGTTGGCCTCATAGAACCCAGTCTTGCCGCCGATAAACTGTCCCTCGTTGATGGCAGCGGCGTAGGTGAATTCCCACCCGACCGCCGGCTCAGGCGTGACGCCCGGACCGGGTAACTTGATGAAGGGGTACTGGGCGGACGGCGCGAGGTTGCTTGAGATCACCAGGTAGGGTTCGGTGTCGCCGACCGCCGGTGGAGTCGTGCTGGCGGTCGTCATATACCAGCGCACTTCGAACAGCGCAGGATATTTGGTGGAAACCTCGGTCTGGTAGGCGCGCTGGCGCTGGATGGTCACAAGGTTGCCATTAGCCGCGTCCTCCGGGGGTCCGATGGTGCCGGCGTCGAGGGCTTGCGCCAGCGTGAGGGTGACATTGCCGTCGACATTCGGCGCGCGAAAGTCCTGGACGTTCGCGATCGCAATGCCCGTGCCAAGGTTCGGGCTGTCCATCATGTAATAATCGCCGATCCGGGGAACGAGCGTGGCCGGGCAGTTGACCACGATATTGACCTCGGAATGCGGCGTGTTGCCCACGATTTTCGCGAGGGGCCCGACGGTATAGCGGTAAGTCAGGCGGGAAAAACGCTCCGGCGTGGCGCCGTTGCCGCCGGAATACTGCGGGGCTACCGCATCGGGGCTGGAGACCGCCATGGTGATCTCCTTGTTCAGGTGCTCCTGGAACAGGCGCGTGGCGGTCACGGCGTCGCCGGCCAGCACGTTCTTGCGCATGACCTTCGCGGACATCACGGCGATCGTGGCGATGGCCCCGAGCACGAACACGGCCACCGACAGCGACACCAGGATCTCAACCAGCGTGAAGCCGCCC
This sequence comes from uncultured Opitutia bacterium, assembly GCA_903872505.1. GTDB lineage: Bacteria > Verrucomicrobiota > Verrucomicrobiia > Opitutales > Opitutaceae > Opi-474. The sequence continues at coordinate 32,546 of CAIQKV010000035.1, read as the reverse complement.
CGGCGGGCGCCAGGGCGGCGGTAATCCTGGACAGAAAGCTTCATCAAACGGGGCGGGTCAGAGGCGGGTTGGCCAAAAGTGTTGGGAGGGAGAGCGTGGCGGTCAGCGGGTTGCTGGCGCGCACCCTTTGTTGCAGGAGCTTGGCGGACATCACGGCGCCAACCGCAACGGCGGCGATGAGGAACGCGAGCACTAACATTTCGATGGGCGAGAGGGTACCCTGACGGACGGCCGGAGAGGCGGAGACTGACGCGCTGGGGTTCATGGGATGGAGGGGGACGCGCTGCGGCTGGTGACAACCTGCCGGTGCAGGATCTTCGCCGAGGTCACGGCGCCGAACGAAACGGCCGCCAAGGCGAAAACAACCGCCGTCGCGGAAATGAGAATCTTCACCGGGGCAAAGGCACGTTGGCGGCTCGCGGTGCGGGGGCTGGTTTTCATGGGGTAATCAGCGGACCGACCGGGCGACCGTGAGGCTCTGGGTCTGGTGCCGGCCATTGATGTCGTAAGTGACGGTGAATGTACCCTGCAGGAGCCAGCCAGCGGCCGCCGCGGTCACACTCCCAGTGGTAGCACCGGTGGTGGAATCGAGAAAACTCACGGAGCGGGTGATGGTCGCCGGAATTTGGCTGCTGCCCGCTTCACCGAGGAGCACGTGCAGGCCCTGGGCATCAACCGTGCCGGCGTGTCCGCTGGTGTCGGTCCAACTCATGCCGCTACCCGTGGGGCCGGAGGGGATAAAAAACGTCCGCGGCGCCGGGAGGCCGGTGAATGGATCAGCGTCGGTCGTTTGGAGGCGCAGAAACTGGTCGGCAAACGACAGGAGCAGGGCGCGGCCGTTGTCGCGGTGGCGCGAGAGGGTGACCAGCTCGTAAGATTTGAGCATCATCGCGTACACCCCGAGAATCCCCATCGTGAACACCATCGTGGCGATCATGGTTTCGACCAGGGTGAAACCCCGCTGCGTGCGACGACGGAGGCGGGCAACGACATTGTTGGAGCGTTTCATATCGCTGGGGTGTAAATTATGCATGAAAAATGAATTTCGAGGGGAAAATGGTCCTGGGACGGACGAAGCGGACCATGATGTAACTCGCAGGCGTTTAGGGTGAAGGTGAAAGCGTGGGCCTGATTTCTTGCGAGTACTGAATCGAAGCAAAGCGATTCATAAGTTTTTAACAATTCCACTTTATGCGATGAAAATTAGATTATCTAGCTTCTTCGCTAGATATTAGACCCTACAGAAATAGGGCCTTATGGCCCTATTGAGCCGCCGGTACATCGCAAACCAGTGGCGTAAACTATCGAGATTCTCTCACAAACATCGCCGCAGCCTGGGATCGGCGGGAAACGTGGAGTTTTTCGAAGATATTGCTCAAATAATTCTTCACGGTCTTTTCCGCGAGACCGAGCCCGTTGGCGACTTCCTTGTTCGTCTGCCCCTCGGCGATCAGGGCCAACACTTTTCGCTCCTGCGGCGACAGAACCGCCAGGGCGTCGCGCGAGGCGTTCGTGCCGCCCTTGACGAGTTGGATCACCCGGGCGGTCACCGCCGGGTCGAGGATGGACTTGCCCTCGGACACGTCGAAAACCGCCTGCAGCAGTCCCCGGCCGTCGATTTCCTTGAGGAGATAACCATGCGCGCCGGCGCGGATGGCCTCGTCCACCAACGTCTCGTCGGCCACGGAAGTGAGCACCAGCACCCGGGTGTCGGGCAGTTTGGCGAGGATCTGCCGGCAGGCATCAAAGCCCGTGCCGTCCGGCAGGCGGATGTCGAGCAGCACGACGGCCGGCTTGACGTGGAGGCACGTTTCGACGGCGGCGGCGACGGTGCCGGCCTCGCCGACGATTTCGATCCGGGGCTCGGTGCCGAGCAGCGTGCGGAGACCCATGCGGACGACGAGGCTGTCGTCGACGAGGACGAGGCGGATGCGGTTTTTGACGGGAGATTTCATACCGGTTGGTTGAGGAGGGGCAAGGTGAGGATGACGCGGGTGCCGCTGCCGGGCTGGCTCTCGACCCGCACGGAGGCGCCGATGCGGCTGGCGCGGGTCTGCATGTTGCCGAGCCCGTGTCCCGACTTCTCCAGGCTGGCGGGATCGAAGCCGACGCCGTTGTCCTGCACCAACAGGCCGACCTCGCGGTCGCTCTGGTGCAGGCGCACGGTCACGAACGAGGCGCCGCCGTGCCGCAGGGCGTTGCTGATGGCCTCGCGGGCGACCTGGAGCGCCTCGGTGGTCTGCGCGGGCGTGAGCCGGGCGATGGCCTCGTCGTCAAACTTCAGGTCGAAGCGGAGATTGCGCCCGGCGCCGAGCTCGGTGATGTGCGACTCGATCGCCTGGGCGAAACCCGCCCGGCGCAGGGATTCCGGCGCGAGACCGGTGATGTAGTTGCGCACGTCGCGGATGGTGGCGTTCAGGTGCTGCAGGCACTGCGCGAGGTGGCGGTCGGCCTCGGCGGGATCGGTCCGCGCCAGCGCGCGGGCGGACTCGATCGTCAGGCCGGACGCGTAAAGCGACTGGATGATGCCGTCGTGCAGGTCGTTGCCGAGGCGGATTTTCCCCTCGAGCGACTGGTTCAGGAGCTGCTGCTTCAGCAGGGCGTCCTGCTCGGCGAGGCGGCGGCCGTCGCGCTCCAAGTCGAGCTGTTCGCCCCGGGCGACGGACGTCCGTGCGAGGTGCTCCAAGCTACCCATCTCGGCGCGGGAGCGCGCGTGCATTGGCGGGCTGGTGCCGCCCGAGTCGGCGACGCGCCAGTTGAGCATGGCAAAAAATGCCCCCGCCACCAGCAGGATCCCCCCGAAGAGCATCAGCCCGACGGTGACCTGCTGGTAAGTCGCGAGCAACCGGGAAGTGGGCGGGGCGAGAAAAGCCACGCGGGCCATGCGCGGCGGCGCGGCGCCGTGGCCGATTTCCCGCTCGAAATAAAGCAGCCCCGCATCCCGCGACGGCAGGGTCGCGTCGCCCACCTGGAGCGTTACCGTGACACCCAGCATCTCGCCGAGCTGGCGCAGGTACGCGTCGTCCCACTTGTCCGGTGGGCGGGGTACGGCCGAGAGCACGGCCTCGAACTGGGCCCGCCGGGAATCGATGGCCTCCGCCCGCAGGCGATGGGTCTGGCGGCGCAGCCAGCTCTGGGCCCCGACGGTCGCCGCGAGGAACACGAGGAGCAGGAGCAGCGAATAGCCGATGAGGCGGGTGAGGGAGTTCATGCACAGCCGGACAACCCGGGCCGGCAACCTGTGGCAGCAACCGGTCGACGTCAAAACTTTCGACATTTCGCCCGGGGCGGCTTTTGTTGGCCAGCTCCCGCATGAAATCGTTCTACCTCACCACGGCCATCGATTACGTGAATGGCCTGCCGCATCTCGGCCACGCCTACGAGAAGGTGTTGACCGACGTCATCGCCCGGTTCCACCGGCAGCTGGGCGACCGCGTGCATTTCCTGACGGGAGTCGACGAGCACGGCCAGAAGGTCCAGCAGGCCGCCCAGGCCCGCGGCATCCCGCCGCAGCAGTACGTGGACGAGACCGGCGCCGAGTTCCGCGCGCTGCTGCCCCTGCTCAACATCTCGAACGACGACTTCATCCGCACGACTGAGGCGCGGCACCAGCAGGTGGTGCGCCGGCTGCTCCAGCAGCTCTTCGACCAGGGCGAGATCTACCAGGCCGAATACAAGGGCTTCTATTCCACCCTGGCGGAACAGTTCCTGCAGGAAAAGGACCGGTTGCCCGACGGTTCCTGGCCGGAGATCTTCGGCGAGGTCACCGGGATCACCGAGACCAACTACTTCTTCAAGTTGCGGAAATACCAGGACTGGCTCGTGGACTATATCACGCAGCACGGGGACTTCATCTTCCCGCGCTTCCGGCAGAAACAGGTGCTCGAGTTCCTCAAGGAGCCGCTGAACGACCTCTGCATCTCGCGACCGCGCGATCGCCTGGCCTGGGGCATTCCGCTGCCGTTCGACCCGAATTACGTGACCTACGTCTGGTTCGATGCGCTCGTGAACTACTACTCCGCGGTGGCGGATACCGGCCAGTGGCCGGCCGATATCCACGTCATCGGCAAGGACATCCTGATCCCGGCGCACGCGATCTACTGGCCGGTCATGCTGCACGCGCTCGGGTTGCCGCTCCCGAAACAGCTCCTGGTGCACGGCTGGTGGTCGCTCAACGACGCCAAGATGTCGAAGAGCAAGGGCAACGTCGTCGTGCCCTCAGACTACACCGGCGAGTTTGGCGTGGACGCGCTGCGTTATTTTCTCATCCGCGAGATGAATGTCGGCCAGGACAGCGACTTCTCCCGGGCGCAGTTCCTCGTCCGCTACAACAGCGAGCTCGCGAACAACCTCGGCAACCTCGTCAACCGCACCCTCAACATGACCACGCGCTTCGGTGCGGGCGTGATCCCGGCCGCCGGGCCGGCGGCGGACGCGGAGCAGGAATTGCACGCGCTCTGGGAAAAAACCCGGGAGGAGGTCATCCCGCTCTGCGAGGGCTTCCAGTTCCACACGGCGCTGGAGCGGACGATGCACTTTGTCACCGCGACGAATGCCTACATCGAGAAGCGTGCGCCGTGGAAGCTCGGCAAGTCGGCGGAAGCGGCCGACCAGGCCCTGCTGCGCACCTCGCTCGCGACGATGGCCGAGGCGCTCCGCCTGGCGGTGGCGCTGCTGCAGGCCGTGATGCCCGCGGCCGCGGCCCGGATCAACGGCGTGCTGGGCTACACGCCCGGTCCCGTCTGGCGCGACGAACTGGCCTGGGGCACGCGGCTCACCGGCGCCAAGGTTGCCGAGGCGCTGGTGCTGTTCCCGCGGCCGGCCCCGGCGGCCCCGCCGGCCCCGAAGTCGTGACGATCCTTCCGCTGCATCCGGCTGACAACGCGTCGCCCGAGGCGCTGCGGGCGTTTCTCGGGCAATGCCAGACGGCGGCCCGCCGCGACGGCCGGCCGCGGCTCGTGAGCATCTCGCTCGCGGTCGGCGCGCTCGATCCGCTGGCCGTGCTGGAGTCGATTTTCGAGCCGGGTGAGCCGCACTTTTATGCGGAGCGGCCCAACCTCGAGAGCGCGATTTCCGGCGCGGAGGTGGCGGTCGCGCACGAGGCCCGCGGCCCGGGCCGATTCGCCGCCATCCAGCGCTTCATCGACGCGACCCTGGCGGACACAATCGCAGTGGGCGACGTCGAGGCACCGTTTGGCGGCCCGCACTTTTTCACGGCGTTTGCCTTCAACGACGAGGCGGAGCCGGGCGATGCGTTCCCGGCGGCGCGTGTCTTCGTGCCGCGGTGGCAGGTGGCGCGGGCGGGGGCGACGACGACCGCCGTGGCCAACCTGCTGGTGACCGCGGACGGCGACTTGGCCGGGCTGGCGGAGCGCGTGTGGCGGGCGCACGGGAAGTTCTCGCAGTTTCGCTACCGCGAGTCGGCGGCGGCGGAGCCGGCCAGCCCGCCGGACTATGCCACGCGGGAGACGGGCGACTACCGCGGCGCGGTGACCCGGGCGCTGGCGCGCATCGCGGCGGGGGAGTTCGAGAAGATCGTGCTGGCCCGCGCCGTGGATCTCACGCTGGGTGAACCGCTGCATCCGCTGCGCGTGCTGAACGGCCTGCGGCAGCGTTTTCCCGACTGCTACGCTTTTTCTTTGGCGAACGGGCGCGGCCAGAGCTTCATCGGCGCCAGCCCGGAGCAGCTGGTACGCGTCAGCAAGGACACGCTGGAGACCGCCGCGCTCGCCGGGACGGCCGCACGCGGCCGCGGCGCCAGCGAGGACGCGGCCCTGGCGCAGGCGCTGCTGCACAACGACAAGGACCTGCGGGAGCACCGGTTCGTGCTGGAGACCATCGCGGGCCGGCTGGCGCAGCTCGGCCTGAAGCTGGACTACCCGGCGCAACCCGGCTTGCGCCGGCTGGCGAATGTGCAGCACCTGCACACGCCCGTGCAGGCGGTGCTGCCGGACAGCGTGCGGCTGCTGACCATCGTGGGCGCCCTGCACCCGACGCCGGCGGTGGGCGGATCACCGGCGGCCGCGGCCATCGCGCGGATCCGCGAACTCGAGGGCTTTTCCCGCGGACTCTACGGCGGCGCGATCGGCTGGGTGAACGCCCGCGGCGGCGGCGAGTTTTTCGTCGGCATCCGCTCGGCGCTGGTGGACGGGGCAACGGCGCGGGTCTACGCCGGCGCGGGGATTGTCGCGGGCTCGGCGCCCGAGAAGGAGTTTGCCGAAACGGAGCTGAAGTTTAAAGCCATGCTCGGCGCGCTTTGCGCCTGATCCCCGATGCTCGATTACCGCAACACCAACAGTCTCTGGGGCAGCGTGCTGGTGGAAACCCTGCACCGGCTCGGCGTGCGACACGCGGTCATCTCGCCCGGCTCGCGCTCGACGCCGCTGACCGTCGCCTTCGCCCGGCACCCGCAGATCGAATCGGTTCCCGTGCTGGACGAGCGCTCGGCCGCATTCTTCGCGCTCGGGCTCGCGCGCCGGTCGCGCCAGCCGGTGGTGCTGCTTTGCACCAGCGGCACCGCGGGGGCGAATTATTATCCCGCGGTCATCGAGGCGCAGGAGAGCGGCGTGCCGCTGCTCGTCATCACCGCGGACCGTCCGCCGGAGATGCGCGAGTGCCGCTCGGGCCAGACGATCGACCAGCAGAAGCTCTACGGCAGCCACGTGAATTTCTACCACGAGCTCGCGGTGCCGGTCGCCAGCCTGCCGATGCTGCGCTATCTCCGGCAGACGGTGGCGCAGGCGTGGGAGCGCACACTGTCGCCCCAGGCCGGCCCGGTGCATCTCAACGCGCCGTTCCGCGACCCACTGCCGCCGATCGCGGATGGCACCGCCGCCCTAATGAAAAAAACGCTGCGGGAGGAAGGGTTCTTCCACGCGGTGCAGCCGCCCCCGCCGGTGGCGACTTTTCTGGAGCGTTTTGATCTCTCCGCCACCCGGCGGGGAATCGTGGTGGTGGGTCCCATGGAGAGCGGCCTTTTGCCGGAGGACGCCGCCACGCTGGCCGGGTTGGCCCGCGAGCTGGGTTGGCCGGTTCTGGCCGACGGGCTGTCCGGGCTGCGGAGTCACGCCGGCGATCTGCCGAACCTGATCACCTGCTATGATGCCATCCTGCGGAGTCCGGCCGCGGGCCGCCGGCTCAAGCCAGACGTGGTCGTCTGCATCGGAGGCTGGCCGACGAGCAAGGCGTTGCGCGCCTGGCTGGAAAAGTGCGCCCCCGATGTCTGGCTGGTCACGGCGCGCGCACAGAATTCCGACCCGCTGCACCTGGCGACGCGCCCCGTGCGCGGGGGCCTGCGGGCCTTCGCCGCCAGCGTCGTACCGCCGGCGCGGAGTGCCACGGCATATGGCGAAGCGTGGCGGCAAGCGGAGCGGGCGGCGGGGCGCAGCTTGGATCAAGCCCTGGCCCGGGCGCATGCGAATTTCGAGGGTGGGGTGGTGAGACGGCTGGCGGAGCACCTGCCGCGGCTCACACCGGTCTTCGTCGCCAATTCCATGCCGGTGCGCGACGCGGAGTTTTTCTGGCCGGCGACGGACCGGGCGCAGCCCGTGTTTTGCAACCGGGGCGCCAACGGTATCGACGGCACGCTCTCGACGGCGCTCGGCGTGGCGCACGGCGGCCGCCCGGCGGTGCTGCTGACGGGCGACCTCGCACTGCTGCACGACACGAACGGCTTTCTGCTGCGTCCGAAACTCCGGGGCAGCCTGACGATCGTGCTCATCAACAACGGCGGCGGGGGGATTTTCGAGCACCTGCCGATCGCCAAGTTCAACCCGCCGTTCGAGGAGTTCTTCGCCACCCCGCAGCAGGCGAATTTCCGGAAGCTCTGCGCCAGTTACGGCGTGGCGCATACGCGGGTGACGAGCTGGGGTCAATTCACTCGGCTGGTATCCCGGCTCCCGCTGAGCGGGATCCGCGTGCTCGAGCTGCGCACGGACCGGAAAAAGGACGCAGCCTTGCGGAAAAAGATTTTCGCTGAAGCGGCCAAGGCGGCAGAGCGGGCGATCTGAAATGGGGCCGCGGCGCCCGCGCCGCGGATGTGGTAGGAACGCGGCGAGGGCGCCGCATCCCCAAAAATCCTCCGTCTCTACAGCTGCAGCGGCAGGCCGATCTCGATGATCTGCGACGGGGTGATCTGGTAATAGTCCTTTGCCGGGCGGGCGTTGCGGCTGAGGAAGGCATACAGGCCCTTCTGCCACTCCCACATGTCGGCGTTGCCGCCCTTGATGATCATCTCGCGGTTGAAGAAATACGTCGTGGCCTGGGGGTTGATCGGCACGCCGCGCGCCTTGATCGCGTCCATCAACACGGCGACATCGGGCGACTGCATGTAGCCGTAGTGGCCCTCCGCGCGCCAGATGCCCTCGCCGATCTCGCGGAGCGAGAGCTGGTCTGCGCTCCGGACGGTCGGCACATCCTCGGTCATGATGCTGAGCAGCACGACCGTCTGATGGAGGCAGCGATTTGACTTCACGTGGTGGAGCAGCGCGATGGGGGTGCCCTTGGGCGAGCCGACCATGAACACGGCGCTGCCGCCGACCCGGGTGACATGCTTGCTGCGCGCGATGGTGATGAGCTCGGCCTCGGTGACGTTGCCGCCATAGACACGCTGGAAGATCTCGATGCGGCCTTTCTTCCAGGTGTGCATGACGGCGAGGAGGGCGGCGCCGATGGCGAGCGGGAACCAGCCGCCCTCGCTGAGCTTGCGGGCGTTGGCGAAAAAGAAGGCCAGGTCGATCAGGAGGAACGCCCCGCAGATGGTACCGATCCGCCACAGCGGCCAGGCCCAGACCCGGCGGGCGACCAGGAAATAGGCGAGGGTGGTGATGGCCATCGTGCCGGTGACGGCGATGCCGTAGGCCGAGGCGAGGCGGTCGCTGGAGCCGAAGCCGATGACCGTGAGGATGCAGCCGAAGGCGAGCACGGTGTTGACGAACGGGAGGTAGATCTGGCCCGACTGCTCGGCGTTGGTGTGGTTGACCATCAACCGCGGAAAGTAGCCCAGTTGGATGGCCTGGCGAGTGAGCGAGTAGGCGCCGGTGATGAGCGCCTGGCTGGCGATGATCGCCGCGATGATGGACAGGCCGATCAGCAGGACCCGGGGCAGCCCTTGGGCCGCGATCATGAAAAACGGGTTTTCCAGCGACGTCTGGTGCGTGAGGACGTAGGCGCCCTGGCCGAAATAATTCAGCGCGAGGCCGGGCAGGGCGGCGCCGTACCAGGCGAGCGAGATGTGCCGCCGGCCGAAGTGGCCCATGTCGGCATACAGCGCCTCGGCGCCGGTGATCGCGAGGACGACGGCGCCGAGCAGGGCGGCGATCTCCACCGGGTGGCGCGCGAGGAGCTTCAGGCCGTAGGCGGGATTGAGGCCTTGCAGCACGGCCGGGTATTGCACGACCTGCCAGGCGCCGAGCACGCCCAGCACCAGAAACCACACGAACATGACCGGCCCGAAGATGCCGCCGATGCGCTTGCTGCCCTTGTGCTGGGCCCAGAAGAGGAGGGCGAGGATGGTGCACGCGATCGCCACCACGTAGGGCCGGTAGCCGTCGCTGATGTTGAGAAAACCCTCCGCGGCGCTGAGCACGGTGATGGCCGGGGTGATGACGCCGTCGCCGTACAGCAGGGCGGCGCCGACCAGGATCATGATGACGGCAATGCCGAGGCCCCGCCGGGGTTTCGGCTCGCCCTTGGCGTGGATCAGCGCGAGTAGGGCGAAGATCCCGCCCTCGCCCTGGTTGTCCGCCCGGGTGATGAAGAACAGGTACTTCACGCTGACAACAAGGATGAGCGCCCAGAAGATGAGGGAGAGGATGCCCAGCACGCCCTCGGTGCGATTTCCCGCCGGCATGTGGGAAAGGCACTCCTTCATCGTGTAGAGCGGGCTCGTGCCGATGTCGCCGAAGACCACGCCCAGGGCGCCGATCGTGAGCCCGACGCGGGCGCTGGCCTTCAAGGGCATGGGTGGGTTGGTCATGAACAGGGTAGAGGCAGCGCCATGGAAGCGACCAATTGGGGCGGTTTCGAGAAAAATGGCCGGGTGGCGCGGTCCAACCTTTTGACCGGCGATGGTCAGTATAACCTATTGGGTTACATTGCAGCAGGATGGCCGGGGTGCGGAAAAGGCTGGCGGACCGGGGCGGGTGGAGGGGCAGGGGCTGTCGGACGCATCGACAATGGCCCATTTTTTTCTACGTTCAGGCCATGAGCCTGCCCCATTGGAAGGTCGCAAAGACCTACACGGACATCCTTTACCACAAGGCCGACGGCATCGCGAAGGTGACGATCAACCGGCCGGCGAAGCGCAACGCGTTCCGGCCGGAGACCGTGGCGCAGATGCACGATGCCTTCGCGGATGCCCGGGAGGACCCGTCGGTCGGCGTGATCCTGCTCACCGGGGCGGGTCCGCACACGGACGGCAAGTATGCGTTTTGCGCCGGGGGCGACCAGAGCGTCCGCGGGCCGGCGGGCTATGTCGGCGGCGACGGCGTGCCGCGCCTCAACGTGCTCGACCTGCAAAAACTCATCCGCTCGGTCCCGAAGGTCGTCATCGCGCTGGTGGCCGGCTACGCCATCGGTGGCGGGCACGTGCTGCACCTGGTGTGCGACCTGACGATCGCGGCGGACAACGGCGTCTTCGGGCAGGTGGGCCCGAAGATGGGCAGCTTTGACGGCGGGTTTGGCGCGAGCTACCTTGCGCGCATCGTCGGGCAGAAGAAGGCGCGGGAAATCTGGTACCTGTGCCGGCAGTACAACGCGCAGCAGGCGCTGGACATGGGCCTCGTCAACGCGGTGGTGCCCGTCGCCGAGCTCGAGGCGGAGGGCGTGAAATGGGCGCGCGAGATCCTCGGTCACAGCCCGCTGGCGATCCGGCTGCTGAAGAGCGGGTTCAACGCCGAGCTCGACGGGCAGGCGGGCATCCAGGAACTCGCCGGCAACGCCACGTTGCTCTACTACATGAGCGCCGAGGCGAAGGAATTCCACTCCGCGCAGCGCGAGAAACGCCAACCCGACGCCCGCAAGTATCCGTGGCTGCCGTGAAGGAGACGGCACAGGTAGTGATCCGCGAGGCCCGGGCGGACGACGTGCCGGCCCTGGCGCGACTGGCTGGCGAACTGGGTTATCCCACGGACGAAGCCCAGATGCAGGCCCGGTTCGAGCGCGTCGCGCCCGACCGGGAGCACCGGGTGTTCGTCGCGGAGGAGGCCGCGGGCGCCGTGATCGGCTGGGTGCACGTACACCTGACGCGGTGGCTGGCCACGGAAATCCGCGGCGAGATCGCCGGACTGATCGTCGATTCCACCACCCGCAACCGCGGCATCGGGGCGCGGCTGCTGCAGGCGGCCGAAAGCTGGACGAAGGAGCACGGCGGCAAAGTCCTCTCGCTGCGCAGCAATGTCACGCGCAAGGACGCGCACCGGTTCTACGAGCGGCTGGGCTACGCGGTCACGAAGACCTCGCTGAATTTCCGGAAGCCGCTGTAAGCTGACCGCCGGCTGCTCCCGGTTACTTCCCGAGGCTCTTGCGCACGTCGGCGAGCTGGTTGGCGCTGCCGAGGAGGACGTTGCGGCTCGCAATGAACTTCGCGTATTCCTCGATGAAGATCTTGCCGGGCGGGCGGAAATCGAAGTCGCCCGGCTTGTCGCGGAAGAACTCGCGGTGCACGCGCGTCCACACGAGGCGGCCGTCGGTGTCGATGTTGACCTTGGTGACGCCGAGCTTGGCGGCCGGGAGGTATTCGTTGGGATCCACGCCCATGGAGCCGGCGATCTTGCCGCCGGCGGCGTTGATGCGGTCAACCTCCTCCTTGGGCACGGAGGAGGAGCCGTGCATGACGAGCGGGAAGCCGGGGAGGCGGGCCTTGATCTTCTCGAGCACGTCGAAATGGAGCGACTGGCGGCCCTTGAACTTGAAGGCGCCGTGCGAGGTGCCGATGGCGCAGGCGAGGGAGTCGCAGCCGGTCTTTTTGACGAAGTCCGCGGCCTGGGCGGGGTCGGTGAGGCAGGCGTTGCCCTCCTCGACCTTGATGTCCTCCTCGACGCCGCCGAGCATGCCGAGTTCGGCCTCGACGGAGATGCCATTGGCGTGGGCCTTGTCCACCACGCGCTTGGTGATGGCGACGTTTTGGTCGAAGGACTCGTGCGAGGCGTCGATCATCACGGAGCTGAAGAACCCGGACCCGATGCACTCGTAGCAGGTCTCCTCGTCGCCGTGGTCGAGGTGGACCGCGAAGATGGCCTCCGGGAAGATCTCGGCGGCGGCGCGGATGATGGCCTCGAGCATGCGCTTGTCGGTGTATTTGCGCGCCCCCTTCGAAATCTGGATGATGAACGGCGCCGACGACACGATGCAGCCCTTGAAGAGGCCCATCGTTTGCTCGGCGTTGTTGATGTTGTAGGCGCCGACGGCGTACTTGCCATAGGCATGTGAGAAGAGCTGGCCGGTAGTGACGATCATGGTCGGAAGGATTGGATAATCCGCCCCACTATCCGTCGCGGCAAACTGTGCGACAAGCGTTTTCGCTGTCATCCACCGCCGGGACCCTTGGGCGCGGCGGGCGTGCCCGTCGAGGTGGCCGGCGGGGCGGGTGGCCCCGCGTTGCGAAACTGGTTGCGCATGGCCGCCTGCAACTGGGCCTGCGCCTGCTGCGCCGCCTGGAGCTGCTGCAGCGCGGTGACCTGCGCCGGGGCGAGGATCGTTTGGGCCTGCGTGATGGCGTCGTTGGTGATGGGGGTGCCGGGGCCGCCACCGGCGATGCCAAGGCCCGCGGTCAACGTCGCACGTAGGTTGTTGGCCATCGCATTGGTATTGTTGGAGGGCGGAGTGTTGGCCGCGAGGATGGACACCAGCTGCTCGCTCTGGTCGCTGGTGAGCGGCGTGCTGGTGTAGCTGAGCGACTGCGCGAGCTGGTTCACCACGCTGCGCTGCGGGAGCGTCTGCTGGTACTGCTGGTATTGCGTATAGGCCGGGTCGCCGAGCGCGGACTTGATGCTGGCGTCAACCTCGGCCTGCGCATCGGTGACAAGCTTTTGAAAGTCCTCCGGGTCGGTGCGGGGATTGATGCCCTGCTCGCGGGCGGCCGCGAGGGCGTCGGTCAGGGCGGTCTGCTTTTCGACGAGCAGGTTCTTGAACTGCTCGAGCTGGGCCGGGGTGAGGTTCAGGTTCTTGAACAGTGCGGCGTAACGGGAATCGAGCGCCGCCTTTTGCTGGATCGCCATGAGCTTCTGGATCTCCGGCTTGTCCATCATCGCCATGAAATTCGCGCCCGGGTTGCCGCGGTTGGGTCCGCCGCGGCGGCCGGGGGCGGCATCATCCGGTCCGGCGGCATCCGTCGCCGCCATGGCCGGGCCGGCGGTCCGGTCCTTCAGCGCCGCCTCGAGTTCATGACGCCGCTTTTCCGAATCCCAGAGGCGCTTCTGCAGATCCGCACGCTCCGCACTGGTGAAGCATGCGGTCCTGAGCACGGCTAATTTCTCATACTGCTGCCACGCGAGTACGCCGGCGCCGAGGGTGGTCAGGAGGAGGAAGCCGATCAGGTAATTTTTTGGGGTGTTCACGCTGGGGAAGTGACGCAGGGCGTGGACGATAAGTTACCGTGACCGGTTCAGATGGCCTCAGCGCGGGGGAAACTCGAAGTCCGCCTTGGCCTTGGTCTTCGAGAGCACGAGGTAGGCGCTGAATGGCTGCATGCGCTTCGACATGAGGCCCTCGATGAGGTTGGTGCGGCCGGTTTCCATCAGCTGTTGGACCTCCTCCACGGGGATCTCCTTGGCGCAGATGTGGCGCTTCATCGTGAAGACGATGCGGTTGTCCTGCTCGGGCTTGCGCACGTAGTAGGAATCGGCGGTCTGGAGGAGCTCGCCGCCGTGCGACTTGCTCGGGCCGATGACGACGGCCTTGGAGAGGTCGGGCGGGGTGCGGGCCTTGCGCGCGATGGGTTTGCCGTCCTTGTCGAGCTTGGGCGCGCGCGGCGGGAACTCCCAGGAGATGCGGGCGGCCTCGCGCTTGAGGAACGCGTCAAACGGCCGGCCCTTCTTGGAGGTGAAGCCCTGGATCAGGTCGGTCTTCCCCTCGGCGATGAGCTTGATGACCTGTTCCTGCGGGATCGCCTTCTGGCACATGAGCCGGCCGACGCGGAAGGTCTGCTTCCACGCGTCGCCGTCGCGCTCGCGGAGGACATACTGCGAACCGACCTCGCAGAGCTCGGCGCCGGTCTTCGGGTCGGTCCAGAACGGCGTGAGGGTGGCGACGTCGAACTTGTCGCCAAAGTCGTATTCGGTCTTCCACTTGCCGGTCTCCGCGTCCTTCACGAGCTTGAGGACGGCGTTGAAGCGGTTGCGGGTCTTGGCGGAGATGAAGCCGTCGAGCGGGCCGATGGTCCGCTTCGCGACGAGTTCGCGCACCTCGGTCTCCTCCATCTTGCGGCCGCCGATGACCTTGTAGACCATGAACTCCCCGTCCTGCGACTTGTAGCCGCGGAGCGTCTCGCGGAGGGGCTTCCCGTCGGTGGGCGAGGGGATGTCGGTCACGCGGGCGATCGAGTCGTCCTCCTCGAAGGTCTTCACCCGGTCGATGATGCCCTTGGTCTGCTCGATGACTTCCTCCATGAACTGGGCGCGGGAGAAATTGTTGTGCTCCATCTGGCGGAGCTTGAATTCCCACTCGCCGGTCATCGCGGGCTGGGTGAGGGCGTCGGCCTTCACGGCGGAGAGGAACTGCAGGAGCTGCTCGGCCTTGGCCGTGGGCATGAGCTCCCGCTGCGCGCGGTCCATGTATTTCTGGTTGATCAGGCCGTCGATGGTGTCGGCGCGCGTGGCGGGCGTGCCGAGGCCGCGTTCCTTCATCGCCTCGGCGTGGTCGTCGTCGTCCACGAACTTGCCGGCGGTCTCCATGGCGGAGAGCAGCGTGGCCTCGGTGTAGCGCGGCGGCGGCTTGGTGGTTTCCTCATGGAGCGTGGGCGCGACGGTCTTCGCCTTGGCGGGCGTGCCGTCGGCCGCGCTCAGGGCGGGCAGCGCTTTCGAGTCCGGGGAATCGTCATCGAGGACGGTCTTGCCGTAGACGGCGAGCCAGCCGGGCGCGGTGAGGACCTTGCCCTCGGTCTTGAACTCGTGGCCGGCGACGGTGCTGGTGCGCGTGGTGATGTCGAACTCGGCGGCGGGGAAGAAGACCGCGACGAAGCGGCGGGCGATCATCTCAAAGACCTTGGCCTCCATCTCGTCGAGGTGCTTGGCCTCGTGCGTGGTGGGGATGATGGCGAAGTGGTCGGAGATCTGCGCGTTGTTGAAAATGCGCTTGTTTGGCCGCAGCCAGCCCGCGGCGAGGACCTGCTGGGCGTGCACCCCGAGGCTGCCGTGGAGATTGGCCAGGGTCTCGCGGCAGGTGGGCAGGTAGTCCTCCGGCAGCGCCCGCGAATCGGTGCGGGGGTAGGTGATCATCTTGTGCTTCTCGTAGAGCGCCTGGGCGATCTGGAGCGTGCGCCGGGCGGGCAGGCCGAAACGGTTGTTGGCCTCGCGCTGCAGCGTGGTGAGGTCGTAGAGGCGGGGGGAGGCCTGCGTGCTGGCCTTCTTCTCCTCGGTGACGGTGGCGGGCGGGTGCCCCAAGCAGGCGGCGAGGACGGCCTCGGCGCGGGCTTTTTCCCAGATGCGGTCGATGCGGTCGTGCTCGTCGTTGTCGTCGCGCTTGAAGTTGGGCCGCTGGTACGCGCCCTCGTAGCGGCCCTGGGCGAGCTCGAATGTCGCGGTCACGCGCCAGTAGCCGCGCGGCTTGAAATTGCGGATCTCCAGCTCCCGGGCGTAGACGATGGCGAGGGTGGGGGTCTGGACGCGGCCGACGGAGGCGACGTTGCCGGCGCGCGAGCCGAACATGCGCTTGGTGAGGGCGCGGGTGCCGTTGATGCCGATGAGCCAGTCGCTCTCGCTGCGGCAGCGTGCGGCGTCGGCGAGGCCGGCCATCTTGGCGCCGTCGCGCAGGTGCTGGAAGGCCTCCTGGATGCCGCCGGTGGTCATGGTCTGCATCCACGCGCGCTTCACCGGCAGCTTGCACTTCGTGAGCTGGTAAAGGTAGGCGAAGATCAGCTCGCCCTCGCGGCCGGCGTCGCAGGCGTTGATGACGAGGTCGAGGTCCTTCCGGGCGAGGAGTTTTTTCAGCGCAGCGTAGCGCTCGCGGGAGGACTCGATGGGCTTGAGGCCGAATTTCTTCGGGATGATGGGCAGCGTCTCGAGCCGCCAGAAGCCGTACAATTTCTTGTCGATGTCCTCCGGCATCTCGAGTTCCACCAAGTGGCCGAGGGCGTAGGAAACGACGTATTCGTCGTTCTCGTAGTGGTCGCCCTTCTTGGGGATTTTGCCGAGCGCCCGCGCGAGATCGGCTGCGACGGAGGGCTTTTCGGCGATGATGAGGGACTTCATGTGGACGCGAGCGGTTAGGGCCCGCGTCCGGCGATTTCAAGGATTAGTTTTCCGGCGAGGCCGGCCGGGGTCCGAAATTATCGCCGCGGGGCAGGGGCGAAAACCGCCGCGCTCAGGCCGGAAGGCGCGGCGTTTCCGCGAGGGCGGCATCGAGCGACGCGAGCAGGGATGCGATGGTCGCGTCGGTCTCGTCGCCCATGTTGGAGATGCGCAGGGTCGTGCCCTTCAGCTTGCCGTAGCCGCCGTCGATCACGAGGCCGTGCTTGGCCTTGAGAATCTTGTTCAGTGCGGGGAGGTCGTAGCCGGGGGTGTTGGCGAGGCAGTTGAGCGTGACCGAGCCGTAGCCTTCGCGCGGGAAGAGCCGGAAGCCCTTTGCCAGCGCCCAGGCGCGGACCGTCTGGTTGAGCCGGGCATGGCGGGCGTAGCGCGCCTCGAGGCCCTCGGCGGCGAAAACGCCGAGCTGGGACTGGAGCCCGTAGATGTGCGCGATCGACGGGGTGCTGGGCGTCATGCCGTTCTCGTGGTTCTTCTGGAACTCCACGAAGTCGAAGTAATAGCCGCGGTCGGGCACGGTGGCGGCGCGGGCGAGGGCCCGGGCCGAAACCGAGAGAAACGAGAGGCCGGGCGGCAGGGCGAAGGCTTTCTGGGAGCCGCTCACGAGCACGTCGATGCGCAGCTCATCCTTGGGGATGGGCTGGGCGCTGAGCGAGCTGACGGTGTCGACGATGGTGATGACCTCGGGAAACTCGCGGACGACCGCCATGATCGCGGCGAGGTCGCTCATGCAGCCGCAGGAGGTCTCGTTGTGGATGAGCGTGAGCGCGTCGTAGCCGCCGGTCTCCAGTTCGCGCCGGAGCGCGGCGGGGTCCACGGGCTGGCCCCAGGGGAACTTGAGCGCCGCGGCCGGCTTGCCGCACCGCTGCGCGACGTCGAGCCACTTGTCGGAGAAGGCGCCGTTCATGCAGCAGAGCACCTTCTTTTTGACGACATTGCGGATCGAGCCCTCCATCACGCCCCAGGCGCTGCTGGTCGAGAGGTAGACCGGGTCCTTGGTCCCGGCGATGGCTTGGAGCCCGGGCTGGAGGGAGTTGTACAGCGCGACAAAATCCGTGCTGCGATGCCCGATCAGGGGCTGGGTCATGGCCCGAAAGGTCTTTTCCGATACGGCCACGGGGCCGGGAATGAAGAGTTTGTAACTCATACAGGGGAGGGGATGGATCGAAAACAGTTTGCGCGGCGGGCGGCGTCAACCTTCATTCCCGTCATCGCATGTCGCAATCCTGGCTGCAGAAGAAGTTCAACGCCCTCGAGCTTTACACGATCGATGTGATCCTGGGACGGCGCGCGGACACCGGCGCGGCGGTCTACGGCGCGTTCCTGCAGGCGCTGTCCTGGATCTTCAACGCGCTCGTGCAGGCCCGGCTCTGGCTCTACGGGCACCGGATCCTGCACGACCAGCCCCTCGGCTGTCTCGTAGTCGTGGTGGGCAACCTCACGGTCGGCGGCACCGGCAAGACGCCGGTGGTGGAAAAATTCGCCCGCGCCTTGCGCGACCGCGGCCGCAAGGTCGCCATCCTCAGCCGCGGTTACAAGAGCAAGGCGCCGCCATTCTGGAAAAAATGGTGGTATGCGCTGACCCACACGGAGGAGCCGCCGCCGCGCGTGGTGAGCGACGGCGAGCGCGTGCTGCTCGACAGCGAGGAGGCCGGCGACGAGCCCTACATGCTCGCGCGCAACCTGCCGGGCGTGATCGTGCTGGTGGACAAGAACCGCGTGAAAGCCGGCACCTACGCGATCAAGCGGTTCGGCTGCGACACCCTCGTGCTCGACGACGGCTTTCAATACCTGCCGCTCAAGGGCCGGCTCAACCTGCTGCTGGTCGACAAGACGAATCCCTTCGGCAACGGGCACTTGCTGCCGCGTGGCATCCTGCGCGAGCCGATCAAGCACCTGAAGCGCGCCAGCTACGTCTTCCTGACCAAGTCCAACGGCGAGCGGGACCACGAACTCGAGTCCCTGATCTCGCGGCACAATCCCGGCGCGGACCTCATCGAGTGCGTGCACCGGCCCCAGTACCTGCAGCGGTTCGGCGTGGCGGCGGACGCCCCCGGCGCGCGCGAGCCGCTCACCTTCCTGAAGGGCCGCCGGGTGGCGGCGTTCAGCGGCATCGCGACGCCGGAAAGCTTCGAAAAATTCCTGCGGGACCTCGGCGCCAAGCTGGTCGCCCGGGAGCGCTTCCTCGACCACTACCGGTACACGGACGAGGACCTGGCGAGCCTGTGCGACCTCGCGCGGCGCGAGGGGGCGGAGTGCCTGGTGACGACCGAGAAGGACGCGGTCCGCATCCCGGAGGGCCTGACCTGGCCGCTGCCGCTGTTCTACCTGCGCCTGGAGATCGACATCATCCGCGGCGCGGCGGACTTCGACGAGGCCGTGGGCCGGATTTGTTTCCCGCAAAGCGGGACGCAGGGGAACGGCTCGGCTGCGCCAAATCGCGCCGACTGAGCGGGGGGCCGGCAACCGGGCGGCCGCGCTTTCGCTTGCACGCTTGCCGGCGGTTGGGGTTAGCTGGGCGCATGATTATCGACCCCCGCATCACGCAACTGGCCGAAGGCTTGATTGGTTTCTCGACCGCCTTGAAAAAGGGCGAGCGCGTGCTGATCGACGCGTTCGACGTCCCCGATTCCATCGTCATCGCCCTGATCCGCGCGGCCCGCCGGCAGGGGGCGCATCCCCTGGTGCAGAACCACCGGGCGCGCATCACCCGCGAGCTCTCGCTGGGGGCCGAGGAGGCGCAGTTCGCGCCGCACGCCGAGGTGGAGCTGGCGCGCATGCAGAAGATGGACGCGTACATCGCGCTGCGCGGCTCGGACAACATCTTTGAGGGTTCCGACGTCCCTTCGGAGAAGGTGCAGTTGGTCACGCGCCTGATGAAGCCCGTGCTGGACCACCGGGTGGGCAAGACGAAATGGGTCGTGCTCCGCTGGCCGACCCCGGCGATGGCGCAGCAGGCGGGCATGAGCACGGAGGCGTTCGAGGAGTTCTACCTGCGCGTCTGCACGCTGGATTACAGCCTCTTCACGCCGGGCATGGCGGCGCTCGCGAAGCTGATGAACGCCACCGACCGCGTCCACATCAAGGGCCCGGGCACGGACCTGCGGTTCTCGATCAAGGGCATCGGCTCGCAGACCTGCGGCGGGCTGCGCAACATCCCGGACGGCGAGGTGTTCTCCTGCCCGGTGAAGGACAGCGTCGAGGGCGTCGTGCAGTACAACGCGCCGACGGTCTACCTCGGCTCGTCATTCGACAACATCCGCCTGGAATTCCGGAAGGGCCGGGTGATCGACGCGACCTCGAGCAACACGAAGCGCCTGAACGAGATCCTGAGCAGCGACGAGGGCGCCCGCTACATCGGAGAGTTCGCGATCGGCTTCAACCCCTGCATCCTCGAGCCGATGCGCGACATCCTGTTCGACGAGAAAATCGCGGGCTCGTTCCACTTCACCCCCGGCCAGGCCTACGAGGGCGTGGGCAACGGCAACAAGTCCCAGGTGCACTGGGACATGGTTTGCATCCAGCGCCCGGAATACGGCGGCGGCGAAATCTGGTTCGACGGCGTGCTGATCCGCAAGGACGGCCTCTTCGTCCCGAAGGCGCTGCACAAGCTGAACCCGGACTACCTGCTCGGCAAAGTGAAGTGATGCCGGACTTCATCCAGGCGCTGCCCAAGACGGAGACGCACCTTCATGTCGAGGGGGCGCTGCCCTACGAGCTGCTGACCGCCTGGCAGCCGGAGAAATATCCGCCCAACCCGCGGTTCCGCCGGGCGGATTACCGCTACGAGACCTTTCCGGAGTTCGAGCACATCCTGCTGGAGCATGCGCTGCCCTGGTTCACCAGCGCCGAGCGCTACCACGAGGCGACGAAGGTGATGTTCGCCAAGCAGGTCGCGCAGAATGTCCGCTACGTGGAGACGAGTTTTCACCTGCCGGTCACGAAGTTCATCAACGTGCCCGGGCCCGAGATCATCGCCGCCATCCGGGCGGCGGTGCCGGCGGGCCTCGAGGTGAGAATTTTCACCGGCATGCTGCGCAGCGACATTGCGGGCGACCTCCGGCCGACCATCGATCGGCTGCACACCTGGGACGGGCTCGCGGGGGTGGACCTGCACGGCTTCGAGCAGATGCCCACCGAGCGCGACACCGCGGCGGTCTGGGCACGGCTCCGCGCGGCGGGGAAGGTCACCAAGTGCCACGCCGGGGAGTTTGACGGGGCGGCGCGCGTGCGCGAGGCCATCGAGGTGCTCGGCGTCACGCGCATCCAGCACGGCGTCCGCGCCATCGAGGATCCCGCGGTGGTGCGACTCGCGGCGGAGCGCGGCGTGACGTTCGACGTCTGCCCGATCAGCAACATCCGGCTGAAGGTCTTCCCGGATCTCGCCGCGCATCCGATCCGGCGGCTGATCGCGGCGGGCGTGCGGTGCACGCTGAGCACCGACGACCCGCTCTGCTTCGCCAACGCGGTGAACGACGAGTACGCCGCGCTGGCGGCCGGATTGCAGTTCACGCGCGCCGAGCTGGCGCAGGTCGCGCGCAACGGCTGGCAGGTGGCCGAGGTCCCGCCGGCGGCCCGCCAGGCGGCGCTCGACGAAATCGACCGGCTCGTGAAGGCTTAGGCGGGTATCCCACCCGACCGCCACCGTGAACACCGTCTACACCGTCCCCGAGGGCATCCGGCTGCTGCGGGCCGACAAGGCCCTCGCGCTGTCGCACCGTGAGCACAGCCGGGTGGCGTTTCACCGCGCGTTCGACGCCGGCCTGGTGAGCCGTCGCGGGCAGGTCATCGGGCGGGATACGACCGTGGCCGGCGGCGATGTGCTGGAGTTTTCCTTTCCGGACCTGAAGCCGGCGGAGCTCAAGGCAGTCGACATCCCGCTCGACGTGATCTTTGAGGACAAGCACCTGCTCGCGGTCAACAAGAGCGCCGGCATGATCGTCCATCCCGGCGCCGGCACCGGCGAGGACACGCTCGTGCACGCGCTGCTGGCGCACTGCAAGGGCGGCCTGAGCGGGGTCGGTGGCGTGGAGCGCCCGGGCATTGTGCACCGGCTCGACCGGGAGACCTCCGGCATCATCCTTGTGGCCAAGACCGACCGGGCGCACCGCGGGCTGGCCGAGCAATTTTCCCAGCGTTCACTCCAAAAGGAATACCTCGCGCTCGTCGCCGGCGCGCCCGGTCTGCTGAGCGGCTCGGTCACGAAGGCGATCGGGCGCAACAAGCAGCACCGGCACAAGATGGCCGCGATGGAGGCGGAGCAGGGCGGCCGCGACGCGCACACGGACTGGGAGGTGGTGGAGCGCTTCGGCGACGTCGCCACGCTCATCCGCTGCACGATTCACACCGGCCGCACCCACCAGATCCGGGTGCACATGAAGGCGCTCGGCCACATCCTGCTGGGTGACGCGGTCTACGGCTGGAAGCCCGACCCGCGCCTGGCCCACCAGCCGGAGCGCGTGATGCTGCACGCCGAGCACCTCGTCTTCGAGCATCCCCTCACCGGCAAGAGCATCGACCTGCGCGCGCCGCTGCCGGCGGACATGGCGGCGATGCTGCTCCAGCTGAGGAAGGCGGCGCAGGTGTCCGCCAAGGCCCGGCGGCTGGTGCAACAGCCGGTCAAGCCCCGGGGCAAACCGTTGCCGCCGCCGTTTCACCCGCACGAATCCCGGAAGTGAGCACCGTTCCCGCCATGGATGAATTACGCCGCGTGACGAGCAGCCTGCTGTCGGAATGGGCCCGCCTGCTGGCGCCGCACTTCGGCCCCAGCGGCAGCATGGACCTCGACCTGCGCGACTGGCCGCACGCGCAGGGGCCGTCCTACTACAACCAGTTCAGCCATTTCGTGTTCCTGCAGCTCGCCACCGGGGAGGTGCCCGGCGCCACCCCGGGGGAGCGGGCGGAGTACCTGCGGCTCGCGCTGCGCAACCTCGAGTACGTCCTCTCCATCACGGATGCGGAGTTTCACACGCCGCACTTTTCCCGCGGGCGGGAGTGGGGCCGCCATGTCGGCGAGTGGCTGAACTATTACCTGCTGTGCTCGCTCGAGCTGATGGAGCGGCACCAGCTGGGCACGCCTGAGCTGCGCGTCCGGCTGGCCCAGGCCGTGACCGGCGCGGTGGGCGTCTTGCACGGGCGCTTCGTGGCGAAATATGCGACGACACCCGCGGAGTTCGTGGGCAACCACGCCACGTGGCACGGCCTGCTGTTTTACCGGGCGGGCCGGTACTTTCAACAGGCCGAGTGGATGGCCTATGCCCGGGACTTTTTCGCGCGGTGCGTGCTGCCGTTCCAGCAGGCCGACGGCTACTGGCCCGAGGCGCAGGGCATCGTGGTCGGCTATTCGCTGGTCACGGCCGAGGCGGTTTCGCTCTACGCCGAACTCTCGGGGGACGAGATGGCGCAGGCCTCGCTCGGGCGTTTCCTGGGCTTCTACGATTTCTTCAGCCTGCCTGACGGGACGACGGCCGTGGTCGCCGATGTGCGCATGCGCTATTCCCGCATGCCGTTTCTGTTCCTGCCGCCCGGCTTTCTCGGGTGTGCCGCGGGCCGCCAGCTGGTGCTGGCCCGGCTGGAGTCGGGGCGGCGCTATTTCCGCGAGGCGGGCGTGCATGACAATGGCGCGCAGGGCTTCGCCTTTTTCGGGTCGTTTGCCGAGTTTGTCTTCAAGCCGGATGTCCGCCCCCGCGAAATCACGGTCGCGGCGCCGACCACGCTGCCCGCCGCCCGCCTTGCCCAAGGCGCCTGGCAGGCCTATCTCGGCTGGCAGTTGACGGCCGAGCACCCGAGCCGGTTCGTGCTCGATACGCAGAACTTCGTCGAGGTCTGGCACCGTGAGGCGGGTTATCTGGCCGGCACCGGCGGGAGCAAACTCATGCCGCGGTTCTCGACGGTTCGCCGGACGGATGAGGGGCGGGCTTACGTTCCGGATCGTGCCCGTGCCGGGGTCGTCACGACGACGCAGGCGACCGTCACCTACGGCTTCGGACCTGACGACGTGGAGGTGGAGTTGAGCCTGGCCGGGGGTCTTTGCCGGATCGGTGCACGCTTGCTCCGCCCGGCGGCCAAGGCGCATTACGAGGCGGCGTTGATCCTGGCATTTCGACCGGGGGAAACGGTGACGACCGACGGGGACAGCCAGAAAATCGATCCCTCGGTCCTGATTCATCTCAATGGGGGCGTGAAGCCCGTGCGGGAACTGGTCTGGCGCGGCCTGACCTGGCGCCTCCCGGAGGGTGCGTTGCTTGATTACCCGATCGTGCCGCACAATTCCTACACGCAGGACGGGTTGCCCGAGCCGGCGGACTACGTGGCGCGGCTCAGCTTTCCGCTCACGACCGAGGCGAGACTCCTGACGATCGGCTGAGGTGGTTTCAGCCGCCCAGCGCCTCGCGGGCGAGGCCGAAGCGCAGATTGTAGAGCGAGTGGCGAAACGCCGAAAACCGTCCGCGTTCCGCCACGGCGATGAGCGTGGCGAGGGCGGTGGGGAACACGTCGGCGCGCGCCGGGGGCAGGCCGGCAACCTGCCGGCGGGCGGCCAGCGGCAGTCCGCCGATCTCAAGCAACTGGCGGTGCAGCGTCTCGAGGGCGACATCCGGCGCCGAGGCCTCGAGGGCGACACCGTGCTGGGCGGCCACGATGGTGCGAACCGTCGTGATCGTGCCGCCGGTGCCGACGGCGACGGCGCCGGGTGGCAGGTCGAAGGCAAAGCCGGCCGAGGCCATTGCCTGTGCGCAATAGGCGGCGATGCGAGGAAACAGGTCGACCGCGAAGGGCGCGCCCCGGTCGGAGACGAACTTTTCCGTGAGCCGGACGCAGCCGAGTTGCAGGCTGACGGCCTGTTGCACGCGGCGGCCGCGAAAGGCGAGGCATTCCAGGCTGCCGCCGCCCAGGTCGAAGACATAGAAATCCTGCAGGCCGGCCAGCGCGGGATCGCAGGTGAGCCCGCGGCCGATGAGGTCGGCCTCCTCCGCGCCGGTGAGGATGCGGATGGTCTGGCCGGTGGCGGCCTTCACCCGGGCGCGGAAATCGGGTCCGTTTTGGGCATCGCGCACGGCGCTGGTGGCGACGAGGACGGTGCTCGTGGGCGCGAAGACGGCCGACTCGGCGAGGAGCATGCGGACGGCCTCCAGCCCGCGCACCATGCCGTCCTCGCTGAGGCGCGGGGACGCCTCGTTGATGCCGGCACTGATGCGAACGTCGAGCGTGCGGCTTGCGAGGACCGTCATTCCGCCAGCCGGAGCACGGGCGGCGACCAGCGACTTGATCGAGTTGCTGCCGATGTCGATGACGGCGACGGAAGAGGGCTGAACCACAGAGGCACAGAGAGCACGGAGCTGGGGCCGCTTCAAGTTTTCCTCTGTGTTCTCCGTGCCTCCGTGGTTACAAAATGAAATCGGTCGGGGCGATGAGGAGCACGAACTCGCCCTTCAGGCTGGCCTTGGCCAGGCGCGCCTGGACCTCGCCGGCCGGGCCGACGAAAAAGGTCTCGTGGAGCTTGGTGACCTCCTTGGCGACGCAGATGACGCGGGCGGCGCCGAGGGTCGCGACGATCTCCGCGACGGCCTTGTCGATGCGATGGCAGCTTTCGTAGAGGGCGAGCGTGTAGTCGAAGTCCCGGTATTTTTCGAAAAACGCGATGCGCGCGGCGCTCTTGGCGGGCAGGAAGCCCACATAGAGAAAACCGTTGGTGGGGAGTCCCGCGGCGCTGAGCACGGCGGTGAGGGCGCTCGGGCCGGGGACGGGCACGACGGGCAGCCCGAGGCGGCGGCACGCGCGGACGAGCCGGAAACCCGGATCGCTCAGCGCGGGCGTGCCGGCGTCGCTGACAACCGCGACGGAGCTGCCGGCGGCGATCTGCGCAGCGAGTTTTTCCGCCATCTCGGTTTCGTTGTGCTCATGATAGGCGACGAGCTGGCGGTGCAGGCCGAGGCGGGAGAGCATGGCGCCGGTCGTGCGCGTGTCCTCGCAGGCAATGACATCAACGGCGCCGAGGATGGCCCGCGCGCGCTCGGTCAGGTCCGCGAGGTTGCCGATCGGCGTGGCCACGACGTAGAGGTGGCCGGGCAGCGGCGTGAGCGAGGCGTTGGGGGCGGGGGATTCGTTCATAAAAAAATCCGGCGCGGGGCCGGATTTTTTGTCTGGAGCCAACCGTCCGGATCAGTGGCCGGACCCTGAGGTGGGCATGCCGGGAATCTGGCCTTCCCAGTCGGCGGGACGGCTCCACGGGATCGAGGTGTCCTTGGAGGTCTTGGTCGTGCAGCCGCCGAGGGTCGCGCCCAGCGCGATGAGGATCAGGGCGAAAATGGGTTTCTTGAGGAAGTTCATGTCAGTTGCTTAATACGAGTGAATCACGGTTGTGCAAGACGGCAGCGGTCAGCCTGGCCAAGCCTTGGGAACCGCAGCGGGGACAACAGTTCCATCGGTCTGGCGCGGAAGGTCAGGCCTTGGCGGTGTAGCGGGACTGGTGCCAGGGGGTGCGCCCGCGCTTTTTTACCCCGCTGCCGTGGTTGGCGGCGAGGTGCTCAAGGATCTTAAAGACCAGCTCGGTCTGCTCCGGCAACCCCAGCTTCCCGGCCAGCTGCTCGGCGGTGAACGACTCCCCGGACGCCGTCTTGAGCGCGGCGGCAACCTTCAGCTTGAGGGCGATGACCCCGCCGGCGGCCGTCTTGCCCGCCTCGACGCCCGGCTGGTGGTAGGCGTTGATGCCGATGAGCGAAGCGTACAGGCCGACGACACGCTCGTAGAGGGCGATCAGCAGGCCGATCGACCGCGGCGAGACATCGGGCAAAGTGAGGGTGACCGAGTGGCGGCCGCTTTCGCTCAAGGCGGCGCGGGTGCCGAG
This sequence comes from uncultured Opitutia bacterium, assembly GCA_903872505.1. Classification (GTDB taxonomy): domain Bacteria; phylum Verrucomicrobiota; class Verrucomicrobiia; order Opitutales; family Opitutaceae; genus Opi-474. The sequence continues at coordinate 6,242 of CAIQKV010000035.1, read as the reverse complement.
GTAGAAACCCTGCAGGTAGTCGCCCGCGGTGATGCCGGGCTCGACCTCGAGGGAGGACTTGGCGTCGCGGTCCTTGAGCACCTCGATGAAAGTGACGAAGAAATTGTTCACGCCGTCGCGCAGCTGCTGCACGTAGGCGTGCTGGTCGGTCGAGCCCTTGTTGCCGTAGACGGTGATGCCCTGGTGGACGACGTTGCCCAAAAGGTCCTTTTCCTTGCCGAGCGACTCCATCACGAGCTGCTGGAGATAACGCGAAAACAGCAGCAGCCGGTCCTTGTACGGTAGCACGACCATGTCCTTCGCGCCGCGTCCCTCGGTGGCGAAATGCCACATGAGCGCGAGCAGCGCGGCCGGGTTTTGGGCGATGGTCGGATGGCGCGTGACCTTGTCCATCGCGGCGGCGCCATCGAGCATCGCCGAGATGTCGAGTCCCTGCAGCGCAGCGGGCAGCAGACCGACGGCGCAGAGTTCCGAAGTGCGGCCGCCCACCCAGTCCCACATCGGGAAGCGCGCGAGCCAGCCTTCTTTCGTGGCAGTGGCGTCGAGCTTCGAACCGGCGCCGGTGATGGCGACGAAGTGCTTGGCGGGGTCAAGGCCGGCCGCCTGGAAGGTGGCGATCGCCTCCAGCATGCCGTTGCGGGTTTCCGCGGTGCCTCCGGACTTCGAGATGACGACGACCAGGGTCTTCGCGAGCTGGCCGCGCAGTCCGGCGAGGACGGTGTCGAAGCCGTCCGGGTCGGTGTTGTCAAAAAACGATACGGCGAGCTTGTCCTTGCGCGGCCGGCCGAGCGCGTGGCTGACGAACTGCGGGCCGAGGGCGGAACCGCCGATGCCGATGACGAGGAGGTGTTTGAATTTGCCCTTGGGCCCCGCGACCGCGCCGGAGTGGACCTTGGCGGCGAAGTCCTTGATCGCGGTGAGCGTCGAGGTGATCTCGGTTGTGATTTCCGGGGTGGGCGCGAGCTGCGGCGCCCGCAGCCAGTAATGGCCGACCATCCGCTTCTCGTCGGGATTGGCGATGGCGCCCTTCTCGAGCGCGGCCATGTCGGCGAAGGCTTGGGCCATCTTTGGCGCCATCGTAACGAGGAACTCGTCCGGGAAAGGCATCCGGCTGACGTCGAGCGAGACGCCGAGGTCAGCGTTGTGATAAAAATGGGATTTGAACCGGGACCAGATCATGGCGGTGTTGCGATCAGAGATACTTGTCCGTCACCGCGCCTTCGGAGGCGCTGGTGACGAGCTTGGCGTACTTGGCGAGGACGCCGTGGGTTTCCTTCGGTTTCCGCTGTTTCCACGCCCGCTTGCGGGCGGCGATTTCCTTGGCGGGGAGGGCAAGGGTGAGTTCGTTCTTCACCGCATCGATGACGATGGTGTCGCCGTTTTTCACGAGGGCGAGCGGGCCGCCGTTGAACGCCTCGGGGGTGATGTGACCGACGACGAAGCCGTGGCTGCCGCCGGAGAACCGGCCGTCGGTGATGAGCGCGACCGTCTTGCCGAGTCCCTTGCCCATCACGGCGCTGGTCGGGGCGAGCATCTCGCGCATGCCGGGGCCGCCGCGCGGGCCCTCGTTGCGGATGACGATGACGTGGCCGTCCTTCACGCGGCCGGCGAGGATCGCGTGCAGGGCGGTTTCCTCGGACTCGAACGTGATGGCCTTGCCGGAGAAGGTGAGGCCTTCCTTGCCGGTGACCTTGGCAACGGCGCCCTGGGGAGCGAGGTTGCCGTAGAGGATGCGCAGGTGGCTGTCCGGCTTGATGGGATTCGAAAGCGGGTGGACGACGTCCTGGTCGGCCGGGTAGGGGCCGACGTTCCGGAGGTTCTCGGCGATGGTCCGGCCGGTGACGGTGAGGCAGTCGCCGTGGAGGAGGCCGGCGTCGAGCAGCATCTTCATCAGCGGCGGGAGCCCGCCGACGCGCGAGAGATGCGCCATGCCGTATTTGCCGGAGGGCTTGAGGTCGGCGAGGACCGGGACCTTTTTGCCGATGCGGGTGAAGTCGTCGATCGAGAGCTTCACCTTGGCCTCGTGGGCAAGCGCGAGCAGGTGGAGCACGGCGTTGGTCGAGCCGCCGAGGGCGATGACGACGGTGATGGCGTTTTCAAACGCCTTCTTCGTCATGATGTCGCGCGGGCGGATGCCGGCCTTGAGCAGGGCGAGCGCGGCGGCGCCGGCGTTGCGGCAGTCGAGTTTCTTTTCGCCGGAGATGGCGATCTGGGCGGAGGAATTCGGCAGGGACATGCCGAGCGCCTCGATGGCGGACGCCATGGTGTTGGCGGTGTACATACCGCCGCAGGAGCCGGCGCCGGGGACGGAGCAGGCCTCGATGGCGGTGAGCCCGGCGTCGTCGACCTTGCCCGCGGAGTGCTGGCCGATGGCCTCGTAGACGGAGACGATGTCGCACTCCTTCTTGGAGTCGGGGTGGATGCCGGGGAGGATCGTGCCGCCGTAGACGAAGACGCCCGGGCGGTTAAGCCGGGCGAGGGCCATGGCGCAACCCGGCATGTTCTTGTCGCAGCCGCCGATGGCCACCACCGCGTCGAAGCCCTCGGCGCCCACAACGGTCTCGATCGAGTCGGCGATCACCTCGCGCGACACGAGCGAGTAGCGCATGCCGGGCGTGCCCATGGAGATGCCGTCGGAGACGGTGATGGTGCCGAAGATGATGGCCTTGCCCCCGGCGGCGTTGGCGCCGGCCTCGGCCTCGCGGGCGAGTTCATCGATGTGCATGTTGCAGGGCGTGACCATGCTCCAGGTAGACGCGACACCCACGACCGGCTTGTGGAAGTCCGCGTCGGTAAAGCCGACGGGGCGGAGCATGGAACGGGCGCCGGCGCGGCTGGGGCCGTCGAGGACGACGGAGGAATGAGGACGCAGGGGATCGGGCTTGGAGGCGCTCATGGGAAAGGGGGAGACGGGAGAGGCAGCGAACCAAAGCCGGCACGTGCCCGCAAGCCGCGTTTCGGGATTGCTTAGGCTCGGGCCCGCCGCATTCACTCGTCGTGACTTTACCGCATGGCCTTCAATCTGAAAAAGGTGCTCAAGGCACTGCTCCTCTCCTCCACGCAGCCGCTCACGGCCAAGGACATCCAGGAGGCGTTCACGCGCTTCCACGAGTCCGCGCTGCCGCTGGCCCCGGCGGAGGACACGCCGGTCGCGCCGGATGCGCCGGCGCAGGCCCCGGAGGGCGTCACGATGGCGCCCTGGTCGCCGCCGGGCGGAGCCGCCGAGGCAGCCGAGGTATTCGCGGAGCCGCCGCAGGACCCGGAGCTTTACGCCGACGTGCCGACGCTCGTCACCGCCACGCAGATCCACGAGGCCACGGACCAGATCGCAGAGGAGTTGCGCGCCGCCGATGACGGACTGCTGCTGATCGAGGGCTCGAACGGCTACCGGATTGTCACCCAGCCGCGATTCGCCCGCTGGGTGCGCATCCTCCGCGCCGAGCCGCCGCCGCTGAAGCTGAGCCAGTCGTCGGTCGAGACGCTGGCGATCGTGGCGTACCGGCAGCCGGTCACGCGCGCCGAGATCGAGGCCATTCGCGGCGTGTCGGCCGAGGCCGGCGTCAACAAGCTCCTGGAGCGCGAGCTGATCTACGTCGTCGGGCGCGCCGACCTGCCAGGGCGGCCGATCCAGTACGGCACGACAGACCAGTTCCTGGAATTTGTCGGCGTGAAGTCGCTCGACGAGCTGCCCGCCTCGGACGTGCTGTCCTCGCGACAGATCGACGAGTGGCTCAGCAATGCCATGAACCCCGCCAAGCTCAGCGACACCGACATGGGGCTGGCGGATGAGCAACTGCCGCTCGAGCGCGCGGCCACTCCCGCCGGGGAGAGCCCGGCGCCGACCTGACATGGACCTCGGCCCGATCCGCGAAAAGATTGACGCGCTCGACCGGAAATTGGTCGAGGTGCTGAACGAGCGCCTGAAGCTGGCCGGCGAGATCGGCAAGCTGAAGCGCAGCCAGGGCGGCCAGATCTACGTCGCCGAGCGCGAGGAAGCGGTGCTGCAGAAGGTTTCCGCCCAGAACCAGGGTCCGATCAAGAACGAGGCGCTGCGGGCCATCTACCGCGAGATCATGTCCGCCGCCATCGCCCTCGAGAAGCCGCTGCTCATCGCCTATCTCGGGCCGGAGGCGACCAACACGCACCTCGCGGCGATGAAGAAATTCGGGGCCAGCGTGGACTACCATGCGATGGCGACCATCAGCGACATCTTCACGGCGGTGGAGAAGGGCGAGGCGGACTACGCGGTCATCCCGATCGAGAATTCCACCGAGGGTTCGGTGCGCGACGCGCTCGACCTGTTCATCGAGTCCGACCTCAAGATCGTGGCCCAAATCTACCTGGAGATCACCCACGCGCTCATCTCCGCCTCGCCGCTGGAAAAGATCGACCGGGTGTACTCGAAGGACCAGGCGCTGGGCCAGTGCCGGCACTGGCTGCAGCGGCACCTGCCGCACGCCCAGCTGATCGACGCGCCGAGCACGGCCCGCGCGGTGCAGATCGCCCGGGACGAATCCGGCGCCGCCGCGGTGGCGAGCGAACTGGCTGCGACGACCCACGGGGTGCCGATCGTGGTGAAGAACATCCAGGACAAGGCGGACAACACCACGCGGTTTTTCGTCCTCGGCAAGCGGCCGTCCGGCGCGGTCGGGGGCGGCAAGGATATCACGAGCTTCGCCATCTCGCTGGGCGACGCGGCGGCCGCGCACTCCGGCTCGCTGCTCAAGATGCTCATGCCGCTGGCGGAGCGGGGCATCAATCTTTCCAAGATCGAGTCGCGCCCGAGCAAGAAGCGCCCGTGGGACTACTATTTCTTCATCGACGTGTCGGGACACTACGACGACCCCGCGATGAAGGCGGCGCTGGCCGAGCTGCAGAAATTCTGCCCGCTCGTGAAGTGGCTGGGCAGCTACCCGGCGGCGGGCTGAGCCGCCGCCGCCGGTTACTTCTTGGCCGGGGCCGGCTTCGCGGGTTGCGGCGTTGCCGGGCCCTTGGCGGGCTGGGCCGGCGATTTCGGGGCACCGGCAGGATACACGATGGCCGGTTCCGCCCTGTCGGGCACGAAGAGGACGGGGCGATCGCGGTAGCCCACGAAATAAATCACCACGCACAGCAGGACGAGGGCGATCAGGGCGATGGCGGTGTAGAGGAAGCAGCCGCGCCGGGTGTCGCCCTGCACGTTGTCGGGATCAACCTGAAACTGGGAGAGCTCGGGTATCGCGGAGTCCGGCATCGGGGTGGGCGGGCGGCTGGCGGTCCCGGACTTGTCCGGACGGAAGGCGAAGGGCGGCAGCGTCAGCCGGGTGACGGTGACCTGGGCGATTTCGTGCTCGAGCCACGTCAGATGCTCCTGCACGAGGGCCCGCTGGTGGCGGAGTTCTTCGAGGCGGTCGGGCATGGGCGGGGAGTGGACGCTTACGGGCAGGTAACGAGCTTTTCCGAACAGCAAAAACGCAGTCCGTTTTGGACTGCGTTTGAAAGCAAAAAATGCGCGGTTGGCAAAAACTTAACTCGTGACAATCGCCACGCGGCGGTGGGCCTTGTCGTACTTGACCGCACCATCCTTGAGCGCAAAGAGGGTCCAGTCGCGTCCCGTGCCGACGTTCTTCCCGGCGTGGAGCTTGGTGCCGCGCTGGCGGATGATGATGGTGCCGGCAAGGACGGTTTCGCCGCCGAAGCGTTTCACGCCGAGTCGCTTCGAGTGACTCTCGCGGCCGTTGCTGGATGTTCCCTGACCTTTCTTGTGTGCCATGACGGGTGGTGCTGCTTAAGCTTTGATGGATTCGATCTTGATGACGGAAAGCTCCTGGCGATGGCCGCGTTTACGCTCCATGCCCTTGCGCTTCTTTTTCTTGAAAACGATGACCTTGTCGCCCCGCTTGTTCTCCAGGATCTTGGCCGAGACCAAGGCGCCGACGAGCGTCGGGGTGCCAACCTTGAAATCGGCGCCCTCGCCGGTGGCGAGCACGTCCCTAATCTCAACGGTGGCACCGGCTTCCGTGTTCGGATAGCGGTTGACGATCAGAATGTCGCCCTCGGTGACAGTGAACTGCTGCCCCTGGGTTTTGATAGTGGCTTTCATAAAATAAAACCGCGGATAAAGCGGTTTTGCCACCGGTAAAGCAAGGATTAATTTGCCGGGGACCACCGCGCCGGAGCTATTTGGCCGGCGGCGGCTTGGAAGTATTGGCCGGCGGGGTGGGCGGCTGATCCGGCTTCAGGATGTAGAGCGACTTGATATC
>CAIQKV010000034.1 GCA_903872505.1 uncultured Opitutia bacterium | reverse complement strand
GTAGCCCTCATCTGGTCCAGGCACGGCTCGCAGATGGATGCTCCGGCCTTCCGCCCGACCATTGCTCTCAAAATGATCATGCGCACCTTGTTCCAACGGAAGCTTGCGCGTAATCAGGTAATTTTTTACATCCGGGTATCGCTCGAGATATTCCAACCAGTCTGGTTCACTCGGTAGAGGGATATCCCGGAACTCGACCACGTTTTCGCCCGGATGCGGGGTGAATTCCAAGGTCCGATCCAGCCAGATATTTGGATCGGAGAGCTCATATTGCTGCACGGCCTTGCCGTTGAAGCGCACCTCCAATTTCGCGTTTTTGCGGACATGCAGGCGCACGCTGAAGGTGAGCCGTAACTGGCCAAAATTGGAAATTGGCGGGACGGTGAGACGGACCGAGGATTTTTTGGCCCAGCGAAGATACGGGAGATTCCATTGGGGGAAGGGGCCCTCCGTCGGCAAGAGTCCATCGCTAACCGTAACCATGCCATCCGTATCCAGCACCAAATCCGTGGAGAACAGGTTTTCAAGGTTGGGCGGGGTCCGTGGCGCGACCTGACGGGTGGCTTCGTCACCATAGGTCGCCAAGGTGATCACCGCGCTAGCGATCCGGACGCCTGAGTCGGCCGCCGAGACTTTGAAGATGAGCCCCAGAGTCGTGGGGGAAAGTTGCACGGTCGTCCTGCCGTCTGCCGGGAAAGTGGACAGGAGCCGGAAGTGGGAGCCGGCCGCCTGTTCCACGACGGTCACGAGTGCGCGATCCGCGGGATTCAGGCCGGCCACCTGAAGCTGGGCGCGGCCAGGCTCCGTCCAGGTCGGATCGGTGGAGACCGTGACCAAGAGAAACTGATTGATGGCGAGGGAGGCGTTTTTCCCTGCCTGAGGCATCAGCCCGAAATAGTCGCGGCCGGTCGCGTCGCGCCCGATGGTGGCAAGATATTCCACCCCGGCGGTGGGCTTTCCGGGAAAGGGGATCACGGCAAAACGGGACATTTGGTCCAGGGGTTGAGCCCCGGACTGACGATAAAGCGATGAACGCGACAAGAGATTGTAGGCTTGGGGCTCGGATTGCCACCGGGAGGTGAACTGCTGGCCCGGCTTGAGCGTCATGAGGGGGAAGATAGCCTCGTTGCGGCCGTCACTGTTGATATTGATCCAGGGCTGTGAGGACAGTTGTTGAGCCAGTGGCAGGGGCAGTCTGGGCAATGCCGCCGGGGGTGACGTAGAATTCAACATCGGCCCGAATGGACGCCGGGTATTATCGAGCAGATAGATGCTGGCGGACCAGGCTGTGAGCAATGCGAGCACCGCCAACAATGCCAATTGCAGGCGGCGGCCCAATCCAGCCGGCAGGATCATGGCGGCGATGGATGGGCAGAGCAGCAGGGCGGAGGGCACAAAATCGCGCGGGCGGACGGGCGTTACGAAACCCAGCATCAACTCCACGGTGATCCAAGCCAGGGCAAGCCAGACAGCCCACCTGATGCTTCCCGCCGTTTGACGAGGACGGAATGCAACAATGATCCCGCAGACCAAGAGACCGATGCCGATGGGCCCGTATCCGATGAAGTCCTCATTGAGACGGGCTCCCAGTGATGACTTGGACAGCAACGGGAGGAATCCGCTCCAGAGTGAACTGGGTGCGTCAGTGACGGTGCTGCGGAGGATCCCAACTTCACCCTGCGCCAAGTTAATGAGAAAAAAAGGCAGCGCCAGGGTGCCGGCCAGCAACGCCGGTCCTAACCATGGACGAAGGCTTATTGAGCCTGGCTTAAGCCCTGCACGAAGTCGCCCGATGAGCAGAAGAGAACCGGCGCCGAGGCAAAAGAAGAGGACGTCCAGTTTGCTCCCAGCGGCCAATCCGACGGCCAAGCCAGCCAGCAGGGCATCACTTCGTTGCTGGCCCTGTTGCCAGTTCAATATGAACACGGCGGCGCAGAGCACAGCTGCACCCGCCGCCAATTCGGGGGTCGTGGAGGCGGCTTGGGCGATTACCGGCAGGGTGAGGAGCGCCAGCCAGCTCGCGACCAGAGAGGAATTGGCGCTGGCCCCGCCTTGACGGCTAAGGCGATAGACCGCGACACCCGAAGCGATCCAAGCCAGCGAATTGAAAAAATTCAGGCACTGAGACGATGGACCATAGATGAGGCCGAATACCTGAAGCAGGTCGAAATTGAAGGGCAGTAGCACCTGACGGGCATCGCCCGTGTCAAAATGTCCGAGGTGGCCCTGCCCCAAATAAAACATTACCCGCGGCAAATGATAGGCGAGCGAGTCGGGGTTGTTGGGGGCGTAGGTATAGGCACTGGTCAGGATGGCGCCCGCCAATGGCGCGAGAGTGATAAAAAATGCGCCCTGCAGCCAGAGGGCGGGCGTGGGATCCACCTCCAAGGCGACGGATGTGAAACCGCGCGACCGCTGCCAAGCCAGCAGACACGTCAAGAGAGCGAGGCCCGTGGAAAGACCTAGGAACCAATGAGTTTCGGCCAGCCGATGCAGCGCGCTCAACAGCAGGCTTGTCACGACCACATTGGACCAAGCCAGCAGCAAAGCCGCCAGGATTCGATCCGCTTTTGCTGGAGTCAGCCAATACGCGGCGGCGATCGAGAGCCAGCCAAGGAGCAGTGTGTGAAGGAAGAAACTATCCATGACTTCACGTAATCCTGGTCAGGTCTTACCCATCGGAGGGTGGCGCTTCCGCAAGCGGATAAACCAATGGAGCGCGAAAATGGCATAGAGCCCACGCAAGCCCCGGTCCGTGGCGATGATCGCGGGCACGACGGCCGACGGGAGCAAATCCCGGCGCGTGACGCCGCCGCTGAGCAGATAGGGCAGCCAGGGCAGCCAGCGCTTCTCCTCCAGGATCAGTCCGGGGTGCTCCCGCTGAAACCGCAGCAGATCGCGCTCGAACACGATCCAGCTCAAGGCTTGGTTGGAATCCATCATCGAGTCGTTCTGCGCAAAGGTCCAACCCAGCTGGGGGGAGAACGGCTCGGGGTGAAAGTGATTGAAGAAAAAACGCGCAAAAGGCGTGGCCGCGACCTCGATCATCCCGATCACGCCGCCCGGCACCAGCACGCGCTCCGCCTCATGCAAAAACTGGCTGACGTCGGGTATGTGATGAAAGACATGCGTGAGAAAGATGGCGTGCAGGCTGGCGTCAGGGAACGGCAGTTTGCGCGCATCCACCACGAGGTCCGCGATCCCGGGCGAGACGTCGGACGTGATGATCCGATGGTCGAGTTCCTTGAGCCGGCTCCCGCCGCTGCCCAACTCGAGAAAGCGCGCGTCGCGAGGGGCGTTCCTGACGGCCGGATCGTCCAGCAGCGTGTGATACCACAGGTCGTAGCAAAAGCGAAGCGCCGGGCGCTGCGCGATCAGTTCGTTTTGAATGCGGAAGAATTCCGGCGATCCGATGGTGATGCCCTGAAGGCGTGGTTCACGGAGCAGGTTCATGACGACGAGGGGCCCCACGGAAGTTCATCCAAGGGCGTGGGGATGAGTCCGAGCCGGGCAAACGACGCGGCCGTGTCGAACGCGCGTAGCTGCTTTTGACCCAGAAGATTCTCAGCCGTCAAGGGCAGCGACAGCCCGAGACGTTCACTCACGCGCAGGGCGCGCACGGTCAGGTCCCCGGGGAGCCGGAGCAGGGGGCGCCGCAAGTGGGCCGCGGCCAGCATGCGGGTGTAGAGAGCCCGGATGGTGATGGGCTGCAGCGAGCCGAGATTGAACACCCCGGTCAGCGGTTGCCCGAGGATCCGCAACAGCGCCGCGGTCACGTCGGCCAGACCGACCGGCTGCACCGGCTGCGTGCCACCGTAGAAAATCGGCACGACGGGCGCGCGGCGCAGCGTAGCCAGCATGCGGGCATACAGGCCGCCCGGCCCGATGATCAGTCCCGGGCGCACGGTGGTGTCCACCGCGGGATCCAGGATCTGCTCGCTGGCCCACTTGGCCCGGCCATACGAGGAAATGGCCCCGGCGTGCGCGGACATGGAGGAGATGAAGATGAAAGGCCGACCATGCCGGCGGGCGGCCGCGTGCAGCTGCTGGGCGGCCGCGACATTCCGCTGTTCCTGCGCCGGACCGGAACCGTCCATGCTGAAGGCCGCATGGACGACCGCGTCCACATTTTCGAACAACGCAGGTGCGGGTAAATGACCGCCGAGTTCATAGGCGTGCCAGCTCACGCCCGGTAATCCAACCGGGCGACGGGTCAGGGCGTAAACTTCCGCGCCGGAGGCGAGCAGGCCGCGCATCAGCGCGGTGCCGAGAAATCCGCCGGCGCCGGTGATCGCAACGCGCAGTTTCATTGGCGTTCCCCCAGGCTGGCCGTGACGTGCCCCGCCACGAGGCGGGCGCCGGCCATGGCGGTGAAGGTGGGGCCTTTGCAGGGCAGCCAGTTCCAGCTGGAATTGTCGCCGACGAAGACTCGCTCACTGCCCCCGAGGCGGCCGTCGGCCAGGGTATGAAACCGGGGGTTGACCGGATTGGACTGCGGGATGGTGCCAGCGTAGTGAATGCTGCCCGCCAGGCCGGGATCCACCCGGCCCAGCGGCACGCAGCCCAGCCGCCAGAAACATTTCCGCAGACCCGCCTCGAGTTCGGCTTGGATCGCCTGCTGCGCGGGGGGGCGGGCGTAGGCGATGTGGACGTCGGGAGCTGCGGAGGTCGTGCTGGCGCCCAGCCGCAGGGTTTTGGTCGGGCCGTTTTCGTCGGGGAAAAAGACGCCGAAGATGGCGAGCGCGTCGACGATGGCGCGCGACATGAGAAGGCCGGCCCACGGGGCGAGGGGCATTTCCTTGATCAACTTGAAGAGCAGCAGGGAGCGGTAGGAATACAGCTGCAGGCTGCACGTGCGTTCCGGCTGGGTCAGCGCGCCGAAAAGCGCGGTGAGCTGGGCCATACTGTGGCGCCGGTCCGCCGCCGGGCGGCCCAGCATGCGCAGGTTCAGCGTGGGAAAATAGGTGTAGGCGCTGGCCAGCAGGGTCGTGACGCGGTCGTCGAGCGCGAGCGACGCGAGCGCGAGGCGGGCCGTGTTGAACGCCCCGGCGCAGAGCACAAGCCGGCGGGCGCGAAAGACGGCCCGTTCGCCCCCGCGCAGGCAGTCGAGTTCGACTCCGTGCGGATCCTCCCGGAAGGCGAGGGCGAGGCACCCAGGGACATAGCGGAAATTGGACTCCCGCTGGAGCCGTTCGATGGTGTAGCGGGGGCGGTACGCCGAGCGGCGGACATCGCCGTAGAAGTCCGTGTCAAAATACGGGTTGGCCTCCCGGCCGCGATGCGGACGGGAATTGATGGCGAGCGGGATCCGGCCCAGCGCAAACCCCCGGCGCAGCCAGCGGGGAGCATCCCGCTGGTAGGCCGCCAGGATGCTCGCGCTGTTCGTGTCGAGCTCAAGCGGCGGCTGGCATTCCGGCGCGCCCTCCCACCAGTAGCCTTGGTTCGGGTCCACCTCGGGCCCGCTGATACCGGCCTCCTCAATGACATTCCGGTATTGGGTGGCGAGGGCGCTGGCATCGAGGCCAATGCGACGGCACTCCTCGGCCGAATACGTGAAGCACGCCGTTCCCCACGCCGCACCCAGGCCGCCCAGGGCGAGCGATTGCATCGGGTGGAAATCCTCGCTGCGGACCGGGAGCAGGCCCTCGGCGGCGCGGCTCGCGAACTGCCGCGGCGGGGTCAATTGAGCGCCGACCCGCACGCCGCTGCGGGGCACCCCCTCCAGCCGGTCACCGAGCAGGTAGCCGCGTTGGGCCGGGTCTGTCCGCCGGAATTGGCTGAAGGGCATGTCGGGCACGCGGGCGCGCATGCCCGGGTCGTCGTCGCCATAGTCCACGAGGGTCACGCGCAGGCCGCGCGCGACCAGTTCGGCCGCGGCCATCGCCCCGGAGGGCCCCGAGCCGACCACTACCACATCATCAGGGGTCATGGCGGTAAGGGACGAAAGCCCGGCGCCAGAGTGCGGCGAGCAGGGCGTGCACGAAACCCGTCCCGGCGGCCAGGACGATCAGGAAAAGGTTGCCGAGAAAACCCCAGCGCAGGGGGCGGAAGCGCGCTTGCTGGCTCAAGTCGGTTTCGGCCAGCGCCAGCTTTTCGATGGCAGCTTCCGTGGGCTTGAGGTGCTGCAACATGGGGCAACGGCCGGCTCAGTCGCGACGTTTGCGGACAGCCTCCATCTCGATCAGGCGGAGCTCGGCATCGTAGCGGTGGAAGTGCACGACGCTGTCCAACACCAGCGCAATGGCCAGGGTGATGAAGGCCGAGACCATCAGCCCCGAGGCGAGAATGGCGGAAGGAATGTGCAGCACCAGTCCGGTATGGTAAAATTCAACCACCGGCAGCGAGCCAATGGCCAAACCGAACGCCGCAAAAATCCCGGCGATGGTCCCGAAGAAGAAGAAAGGACGATTGTAGCGCAGGATCGAAAAGAGCGCGACGAGCACCTTCCGGCCGTCGCGCAGGGTGGAGAGCTTCGAGAGATTCCCGGCGGGCCGGTCCTGGTAGGCGATGGGCAGCTCCAGGATGCGGAACCGCTTGTCGACGGCGTGCAGCGTGATCTCCGTCTCCAGTTCGAACCCGGCGGTCAGGACGGGAAATGACTTCACAAAAGTGCGCGTGAACACGCGGTAACCGGAGAGGATGTCGTTCAGGGACACCCCGAAAAGCCGGTTGATCAGGGAGCGGACGAGATTGTTGCCGAAATTGTGCAGCGGGCGCTTGTTCTCGCGGAGATAGTGACCCGCGGTGTGCCGGTCGCCGACCACCATGTCGGCCTGATCCGCCAGCACGGGGGCCAGCAACGCCGCGAGGTTGGATGCGCTGTAGGTCGTGTCCGCGTCGCACATCACGTAGACATCGGCCTCGACCTGCGCAAAGGCGCGACGGACGGCAAAGGCCTTGCCCTGCCGCTTTTCGCTCAGCACCAGGAAACGGCACCCGGGCAGGGCCGAGCAGGTTTCGGTCGCAACCTGAGCCGTGCCGTCCGTGGAGTTGTTGTCCACGACGCAGAACAGAGCCTGGGGCGCCGCGCCGTAAAAATCCCGGAGGGTCGAGCCAATGGTCTTGGCCTCGTTGTAGGCGGGAAGGATGATCGCAATTTCCATGTCGGTGGATGGGTGGGTGGCGCGGCGGGCGGATGGCTCACCACGGGTTCCGGACCAGAACGAGACGATATTGGCGGACGGTCAAGGCGAGGGTGGTATAGGAATATTTGACGCCGGCGATGATGAGGCAGGCGAAGGCACTGATGATCAGGATGAGCTCGGGCATTTGTCGGCAGGACTCAAGCACCTCAGCGTGCCGCCAGGCACCTTCGTAGAGCAACAGGATATGCCAGAGATAGATATCCAGGGTGTACGGTCCGAGAAAGGAGAGAAGATTCGTCCGCCAGTTCCAGCCCAGCGCGATGCCGATGGACAGTGCCCCCGTGACCACCAAGTCGAAGATCAGCAGTTGGGGCCGGGCGTAGGCATAGTCCATGTTGTTGAGCTCAAAGTGGGCGCCCACCGCGCTGCGATCAGTCAGGTATAGGCCGTCCGAGACCAGGCAGCCCAGCGCTATGATCAGACCCAACCAGCCCAAGACGACCAGCCGGCGGCGGGAGAAGAACGAGCTGAGCACCTTGAAGTGCAGGCCGCTGAAGAAATAAAAGAGCCAGAAGAACGGACATGGCCGGCACCAGTTGTAGTAACTGAGGGTACCGCGGTAGCACAGGACCCCCAGGGTGACATGCAGGGCGAGGAACAGCAACGAGAGGCACAGGACGACATGGTCCGGCTTGACCGAGTCACCGGCCAGCCGGCGGGTGAGGGTGTGAATCCAGCCGGGCAGCGCCTTCAGTGCCGGCTGCAGGATGTACAGCGAGATGATCAGGGGGATGAAATACAGCGTCGGTTCCACCCCGAAATAAAACAACCGCTGGGCGAGCCAGGTGAGCTTGGCGCCGGCGCCCGGCAGGGCCGACCACGCCGTGTAGTGATTCAGCAGGAAAAACGAGGCGATGCTGGCGGCCAGGTAAGGCAGACCGATCCGCACCAGCCGGCCGCGGTAGTAAGTCCAAAGCGTCGCGGAGGGTTGCGCGGAACTGAATCCGGCCAGTACGCCGGAAAGGAAAATGAACAACGGCACGGCAAAGTTGAAGAGCTGGCCGAAGAACAAGCCTAGGTAGAAGGACGGGGTCCAGGCGTTGTCCACGTTGGCGAAGCTCCCGCCGAAATGGATGCAGGCCACGCCGAAGATCGCCACGCCGCGCAGGGTGTCGATGTAGGCGTTGCGTGGCTTGGAAGGCGAAGCCGGCGCGGAGGACTGGGGCGAGGCATTCATTAGTCGCTGAAGCCTTCGATCAGCAGGCTTCGATAGAGGAAATAGAGCGATTCAGGGGGCGGCGCGGCGGGTGCCGGGTTCAACTTCATGGGCAGGGGGCGGTGCTCTTTCCGGCCGAACATCTGGTAGTGTTCCTTGGCACCCGCCTCCAGGGGCTGGCTCTGCGACACCACGTAGGCTTTTACGTCCAGATTTTGGTCAAGGTAGGCGAGCCAGTCGGGAACCTCGGCGTTAGGGTAGTCGCGGAGCTCGATCACATTGTCCCCGGGAGACGGAAAGACTTCGAAGACTTGATTGTGCCAAACGTTGATTCCCCGCAATGCGAAGTCCTGCACCTGGCGGCCATTGTGCATGACCCGGAGGGTGGCGTCATCGCGCACCTGCAAACGCACATCGAACGACACTCGCAGCCGCTTGAGTTTCGGATTGGCGGGCACCTCAATCCGGACGGTAGGCTGTTTGGCCCAGCGGAAAATCGGGAGCTCCCATTGTGGGTATGGCCCCTCGAGGTCGGCCAGGCCGTTGACGGAGAAGTTGCGCGCGCTCCCTGCCTTGATCAGTTCCGTTTGGAACAGCGTGGTCTTGCTCACCGGCGGCGGGATGTCCGCATCGGTGGGTTTCGTCGTGTAGGGCAGGTCGCCGGAGCCGATTTTCCTGCCGGTGGCCACGTCCACCACCTGGATGGCCAGGCGTTTAAAGGGCTTGTGCAGCGAGAATTTGACCTCGCCCGAATGCGCTTGCGCCATGAGCGGCTGCCTGGTCCCGTCGGCCATCTCGGCGGTTACCTCCACCCGGGCCCCGTCGCGGGGATTCAGGCCGTCGACCTGGAGGCGGCAGTTGACGAAACGATCGGGATCTGCCGGCTGGTAATGGACGAGCACCACGATATTCTTGTTATCCGGCGTTGGCGGCGTGACGCCGGCCTCGGGCACGAGGCCCACATAGTCGAACGCAT
>CAIQKV010000033.1 GCA_903872505.1 uncultured Opitutia bacterium | reverse complement strand
TCCCGGCGCGTTCACGCAGGGTGTGGCGATCACGATCGCCGGTGTCGCCGGCGTGCGCACGATCACCTACGCCCCGTAATCCGGTCGCCCGTTAAACTTCCAGCCGTCCGCTCCCGCTGCGCGGGACGGGCGGCTTTTTTGTGCCCCGACAGGGAGAGCGGCCAGGAGAGGATTTGCCCCAGCCGCGAGTCTCAAATGGCCACCGGGCCTCGCCGTCTCCATCACCACGCGCGGGCTGGCTCTGCTCAACACGAGCGCAGTCTCGAATCACTCCGATGCAGTTGCCCGCGGGCCTGCCCTACCACGAGAAGCTCAGCAGGTCCCAGCCCTTGTGCCTCGCGTTGTACTGGGCCTTCAGCTCCGTCGTGAATTGCAGGCCCTCGTCCTTCAGAAATGTGCCGCCCTCGGTCCAGTTGAACGGCTGGCTCTTCGGGTCGTCCTCTCCCGGTCGGTGGGCCGTCGGCTGATAGGTGCCGGTCACGCGAACCGGCGCCATCATCAGCGTGTCACTGACCGGGGTGCCAGCCTGTCCGGTCGAATCAGAGGAAGTGGCCGCCACACTGCGGCGCATTTCGTCGGTCAGCCGGGGACGCTCCGCGGGTTTGGGCGAGTCGGCCGCCAGCGCGGCACTCGTCGCCAGCAGGAGCAGCAGGAACAGGCGCGTATTCATCGGTGACCAACCCCACCCTAGCCGGAACCTCGGGAAAATCGACCCCTGAGTTCAGTTGTGGCCTGACGTGGCAGGCCGCCTGCTCGCGGGTGCCATCCAAATTGCACCCCCGCGCAACGTAACCCAATAGGTTATGCTTGGATTGAAAGCGCGAACAAGCTTGCGACCAGATTCAGGGCGGCTGCCCGGCGTCACCCGACCCGCGGGCTTACTTGCCCTTCGGCGCGGGAAACTTGACGGCCGGCGTGGACCCGGCCGGGGCCGTTGCGGCAACCGGCAAACCGGCCCGGAGGATCAGCGCGCGCTGCATCCACGGGCTGGCGGGATCAATCTGCATCACCTGGTCGGCATATTTCCTCACGTCGTCGGGCCGGCCGGTGACGCTGGCCAGGCTGGCCAGCTGGTAGGCGGCCTCCACGCGGGCGGCCTTCGCCTCGGTGGTGTCGGAGGCGAGCTGCTTCAGGGCGGCCTCGCCGTCCGCGGTCTTGCCCGCCTGGACCTTGGCCATCGCCAGGCCGAGTCGCGCGCGGCTGGCCAGCGGGCCGGACTTGATGGCCGCGAGGGCGGCCTCGTAGCCGGAAATGGCATCGTTTGCCCGGCCCGCCGCATAGCTCTCATCCGCGAGGCGCAGCTGGGCGAGACCGGCGAGCACATGGTCCGCATGCCCCGCCGCAAAGGACTTGAGCTGCTCGGGTGTGCCGGCCGCGGCGTAGGCCTTCTCGATGTCCAATTCTTTTTGCGCGGCTAAATAGTCCCAGCCGCCCTTGGCGATGATCGCGAGCAGGGCCACGACCACGAAGGCCGTCACGGTGCCGCTGTGCTTCTTCCAGTAGATGCGCAGCTGGTCCTCGAAGGTCAGCGCGACGTGGGTTTCGCCCCCGGCGGCCGGAGTGCGGTTGTCACCGGTGTTTTTCGGGGCGGAAGGAGTGGCGGGCGTGGGCATAAGCGCGAGGGTTGCAGGGATGAAACGAGGACGAAAACAAAACCCGGCGGCGGTGTAAATGCCGGAAAACAGGCCTGATCAGGGAGGGCGGAACAACCCCAATCCGCCGCGGTGCGTTCGGGATGACGCGCCCGCCCCTCAGTCAAACACCACCGTCTTGTGGCCGTAGACCAGCACGCGGCCCCCGAGGTGCCAGCGCACGGCCTGGGCCAGCACGGTCTTCTCCAAGTCCCGGCCCTTCCGGATCAGGTCCTCCACGCCGTGGCGGTGCGTCACGCGGGCGGTGTCCTGGTGGATGATCGGGCCCTCGTCGAGGTCGCGGGTCGCGTAGTGCGCGGTGGCCCCGATCAGCTTCACGCCCCGCGCATGCGCCTGGTGGTAGGGCCGGCCGCCCGCGAACGCCGGGAGGAACGAGTGGTGGATGTTAATCACCGGCCGGCCGATTTTGTCCAAAAAGTCCGCCGAGAGCACCTGCATGTAGCGCGCCAGCACGACCAGGTCGGCACCGAGTTCGCGCAGCAGCGCCAGCTGCTGCGCCTCGGCCGCGGCCTTCGTCTCGGCCGTGACCGGAATGTGGTGGAACGGGAGCCCGTAGCCGCGCGCCACCCCGGCGAGGTCGGCATGGTTGCCCACGACCGCGACCAGCTCGCCGGCGAATTCCCCCGCCTGCCAGCGCAGCGCGAGGTCGTGGAAGCAGTGGTCGGCCTTCGAGACAAACATCACCACCCGCGGCCGGCTGGCCGAAGAGGTGACCTGCACGGCCATGCCAAGACCGGCCGCAAACGCGCGGAAGGCCGCGGCATCCGCGTCGAGCGTGCCGGGCTGGGGCTCCCACTCGACGCGCTGGAAAAACACGCCGGCCTCGTGGTCGTGATGCTGATCCGCGTGCAGGATGTTGCCGCCATGTTCGAAAATCCAGCCGGAGACGCGCGCGACGAGGCCGGGGCGGTCGGGGCCGTGCAGGAGGGCAATCAGGGTGACGAGAGAATCCATGGGTGTGTTAGGTTTTACGTGTTAGGTGTCAGGAAACACAGCAGCTTCGCCGTCATAACCCCGAAAGCTTAATCCTTACTACGTCCGGCGTCAGCTTGGCAGCAGCAGGACCTTCCCCGTCGTACCGCGGCCCTCGAGCGCGCGATGCGCGTCCGCCGCGGCGGCCAGCGGGAACGTCGCTCCGATGCGCACCTGCAGCGTCCCCGCCGCGATCCACGCGAACAGGTCGCCGCTGCGCGCGCGCAGCTCCGCGGGGGTGGCCGTGTAGTGCGCCAGCGTGGGGCGGGTGAAAAACAGCGAGCCTTTCTGCGAAAGCACGAGTGGCGCGAAGGGCGGCACGGCGCCGCTCGCGTTGCCGTACGACGCGAGCAGTCCGCGCGGCCGCAGGCTCGCAAGCGAGCCCTCAAACGTATCCTTCCCCACGCCATCGTAGACCACGTCCACGCCCCGGCCGCCGGTAAAGGCGCGCGCCGCCGCGGAAAAATTTTCGCGCGTGTAGACGCACACCGCCTCCGCGCCCGCCTCGCGGGCGAGCTGCGCCTTCGCGTCGGTGCCCACGGTCGCCAGCACCCGGGCCCCGCGCTTTTTTGCGATCTGCACGAGCAGCAGGCCGACCCCGCCCGCCGCCGCGTGCACCAGCGCGGTGTCGCCCGGCTTCAGCGGCCAGGTGTCACCGGCGAGATAGTGCGCCGTCATACCCTGCAGCAGCACCGCCGCGGCAAGCTGCGCGCTGACGCCCGGCGGCACCCGCACCACCTGCGCCGCCGGCGCGAGCGCCTCGGCCGCGTAGCCGCCGGTCATCGCGGCGCTGGCCACGCGGTCGCCGGCCTGGAAATCCGTCACGCCCGCCCCCACGGCCGTCACCACGCCCGCGGCCTCCTGCCCCAGCGTGTGCGGCAGCGGCACCGGGTAGAGTCCGCTGCGCTTGTAGGTGTCGATGAAGTTCACGCCCGCCGCCTCAACGCGCAGCCGCACCTCGCCGGCGCCGGGCGCCGGGAGAGGGATATCGTCGGCGCGAAGTTTCTCCGGGCCGCCGGTCTCGTGGATGCGAACCGCAAGCATGGCCGGGGCGCTCAGACCACGGTCACGTTGCCGCGGTACTGCTGGATCGGCTTCACGCCGATCTGCTTCTGCTTCAGCGCGGCAATGCCGTTCGCCGCCGCCTCGGCGCCGGTGATGGTGGTCATGAGGCAGACGTTGTGGGCGTAGGCCGCGGCGCGGATGGCGTTCTCGTCGCGGCGCGGGATCATGCCGCCAGGCGTGTTGATCACCATCTGGATCTGGCCGTTCTTGATCATGTCGACGGCATTCGGGCGGCCCTCGCTGAGCTTGGCCAGGCGCTTCACCGCCACGCCCGCCTCCGTGAGGGTCTGCGCCGTGCCGCTGGTGGAGTAAATCGTGAAGCCCAGCGCCTCGATCGAGCGCGCCAGTGCGATCGCGCGGGGCTTGTCGGAGTCCTTCACCGAGAGGAAGACGTTGCCCTTGACCGGCAGGCCGGGCTTGGCGGCGGCCTGGGCCTTGGCAAACGCCATGCCGAGGTCCTCGTCGAGACCCATGACCTCGCCGGTGGAGCGCATCTCCGGACCGAGGGTGATCATCGCGCCGGGGAAACGCACAAACGGCAGCACGACCTCCTTCACGCACCAGTGGTTCGGGATCTGCTCCCGCGTGAAGCCCAGGTCCTTGAGCTTCAGACCGGTCATGACCTTCGCGGCCAGCTTCGCGAGCGGAACGCCGATGGCCTTGGCCACGAACGGCACGGTGCGGGAGGCGCGGGGGTTGACCTCGAGCACGTACAGGTCGCCGCCCTTGATCGCGAACTGGACGTTCATCAGGCCGACGACATGGAGCTCGCGGGCGAGCGCATGCGTGGCGACGCGCACCTTGGCGAGCATCTCGGCCCCGAGGGTGTGCGGGGGCATCACCATCGCCGCGTCGCCGGAATGCACGCCGGCAAACTCGATGTGCTCGAGCATGCCGCCCACCACCGAGGTCTCGCCGTCGCTGATGCAGTCCACGTCGAGCTCGATCGCGTCCTCCAGAAACTTGTCGATGAGCACCGGCGTGCCCGGCATCGCGTCGAAGGCGTGGCGGACGACCGCCTGGAACTCCGCCTCGGAATAGACGATGAACATGCCCCGGCCGCCGAGCACGAACGACGGGCGGAGCAGCACGGGGAAGCCGACCTGGTGCGCGAACGCGAGCGCCTCGGACTCGTTCAGCGCGGTGCGGTTGGCCGGTTGCCGCAGGCCGATCTTGTCCAGCACCCGGGCGAACTGCTTCCGGTCCTCCGCCCGGTCGATGCTCTCGGGCGAAGTGCCGATGATGTTCACGCCGTTCGCCTTCAGGGCGGAGGCGAGGTTGAGCGGCGTCTGGCCGCCGAACTGCACGATCACGCCGTCGCACTTCTCCTGCTGGTAGACCTCGAGCACGTCCTCGAGCGTCAGCGGCTCGAAGTAGAGCCGGTCGCTGGTGTCGTAGTCGGTCGAGACGGTCTCGGGGTTCGAGTTGACCATCACCGTCTCGATGCCGGCCTCGCGCAGCGCGAAGCTCGCGTGCACGCAGCAGTAGTCAAACTCGATGCCCTGGCCGATGCGGTTCGGGCCGCCGCCGAGGATCATGATCTTTTTCTTCGTCGACGGGATGATTTCGTTCTCGTCGCCGTAGCTCGAATAATAATAGGGGGTGAACGCCTCGAACTCCGCCGCGCAGGTGTCCACCAGGCGGTAGGTCGTGTGGATGCCGCGCCGCTTCCGGTCGGCGCGGACCGCCGCCAGGTTGCTCTTCAGGATGTGCGCCAGCTGGGCGTCGGAAAACCCGAACTGCTTCGCCCGGCGGAAGGCGCCCGTGTCCAGCGACGGGAGCGTGTGCGGCGCCAGCGCGAGCTCCATCTCGTGGATCTCGCGGAGCTGGTGCAGGAACCACGGGTCGATCTTCGTCAGGTCGAAGATCCGCTCGACAGTGTAGCCGGCGCGGAACGCGTGGCGGAGGTAGTAGATGCGCTCGGCGTTGGGCGTGCCCAGCTTGGCGTTGATCGTCTTCTCGTCCACCGGCTCGTCGCCACCGTGCTTGCCGCCGCCGCCGAAGCCGCGCGCGCCGGTCTCGAGCGAGCGCAGGCACTTCTGGATCGACTCCTTGAACGTCCGGCCGATCGCCATGGCCTCGCCGACCGACTTCATCGCGGAGGTCAGCGTCGGGTCGGCATCGGGGAACTTCTCGAAGGTGAAGCGCGGGATCTTCGTGACGACGTAGTCGATCGTCGGCTCGAAGCTCGCGGGGGTGAGCCGCGTGATGTCGTTGCGCAGCTCGTCCAGCGTGTAGCCGACGGCGAGCTTGGCCGCGATCTTCGCGATGGGGAACCCGGTCGCCTTCGACGCGAGCGCCGAGGACCGGGACACGCGCGGGTTCATCTCGATGACCACCATGCGGCCGGTCACCGGGTCGACGGAGAACTGGATGTTGGAGCCGCCGGTCTCGACGCCGATCTCGCGGATGACGGCGAACGAGGCGTCGCGCATGACCTGGTATTCCTTGTCGGTCAGCGTCATCGCCGGCGCCACGGTGATGGAGTCGCCGGTGTGCACGCCCATCGGGTCGAAATTCTCGATCGAGCAGATCACCACGCACTGGTCCTTGTGGTCGCGCATGACCTCCATCTCGAATTCCTTCCAGCCGAGCAGGCACTCCTCGACCAGGACCTCGTGGACGGGCGAGAGGTCGAGGCCGTTGGCGACGATGCCCTCGAACTCCACCTTGTTGTAGGCGATGCCGCCGCCCGAGCCGCCAAGCGTGAACGACGGGCGGATGATGAGCGGGAAGATCCCGAGCGCCTCGGCGGCGGCGCGCGCCTCCTCCATCGACCGCACCGTGCGGGACCGCG
>CAIQKV010000032.1 GCA_903872505.1 uncultured Opitutia bacterium | reverse complement strand
TCGTCCACGTCCCCGCAGGAGTGGATCAGCACGAACTTCCCCGCCTGGCGCACCGACTGGTACATCCGGACGAGTTCGGGCTCGATGAACTCATGCCAGAGGTCCGGCCCCATCTGCAGGCCCTGCTGCTGGCCCCAGTCGTCGCCGAAATAGATGCCGTCGATGTCGTAGGTCAGGGCGTGGCGGACCTGCGCGAGGTTGTAGTCGGCGATCGCGTGCAGGAGCTCGCGCACGAAGCCGGGATTCTCGATGAAATCCATCATCAGGTTCTCCATGCCCCGCAGCGTCCAGGCGCGCTCGTAGAGTGAGAAACCGATCGGGAACACGCGGAAGCAGTCGGGCTGGTGCGCGATCATGCCCGGAACCGCGTCGAAGAAGATGCCATCGGTGGGGTCGGGGAACCGATAGCCCGCCAGGCTCGGCGCGCTCAGCTGCGGGTTGACCACGTTGCCGATGTCCTTGTCCACGGAGCGGTCCCACACGACGCCAAAGGGATCGCGCACGCGGTCGTTGCCGAGGTCGATGAAGCTGCCCGCGGGATTGCCGGCCCAGACGAGGTGATCGTGGAGCTGCACGGGGAGGTCGGTCGTGCCGAAGTGCCGCTCCAGCTTTTCCTTGGCCTCGAGCGTGAACGAGAACGACCACGGCACGTAGGGCGGGCGCTGGTGGGAGAGGACTTGGCGGATGACTTCGCGCTTGGTCATGGGAGAAGATCGGTCGGGTGGTGGAGGACGCCACTACACTGGCGGAGCCGGGCGGTGACAAGACCGGCGCGCCGCCGCGGCACCATTAAAAAGACGCGATAATGCGGGCCAGTCGGGCGACTCTTGTGGCGCGGGCGGTCGCGTCGCGGTCAGCGCTCCTCGAACATCGCCAGGACGTTGGCCACGGGCGTGCCGTGCACGATGGCGTTGGAGCAGCCCTGGAAGTAGCCCCGGCCGCCGGCCTCCGCCAGGGCGGCGCGGGCCTGCGCGCGGACTTCCGCCACGGTGCCGTACATGAGCACGGACGAGGCCACGTTGCCCCAGATGACCAGCCGGGGAAAGCGGGCGCGGATCGAGGCGACCGTCATCATGGCGTCGCGATCCGTCTCGCCGTAACCCGGGATGCCGGCCTCGCCGAACAACATGTCCATCAGCGGCCAGAGGTTGCCGTCGCTGCAGAAGTAGTAGTGCACGCCCAACCGGTTCAGCTCGGTGAGCGCCTTGACATAGCCGGGCAGCACGATCTCCCGGAACATCGCGGGGGAATAGATCGGGCCCTGCGTGCCGGCCAGATCGCCGCCGCCCGACATCACCGGCGGCAGGCCCGCCGCCACGATCGCCCGCCCCACGGCGATGGCGTGGTCCGCCTGGAGCAGGACTTTGCGGCGGAACAGCTCCGGCATGGTCACCATCAGCTCCAGGTCGTCCGGGTCGTAGCCGACCCCGATCCCCGCCCCGACGCTGCGCACCAGGAATTCCCGGCCATATTGCCGGCAGAGCGTCACCGCCTCGGCGATCGAGGCCTGGGCCGCGGCCGCGGCATCGGCCGCGCGCGCCTCCAGCCGCGCCAGTTCGGCCCGCAACCGGGTCTCGGCCGACTCGGCGCGGGGCGATTGGAAGATCGGGCTGAAGTCCGCCGTGGCCGCGTGATACTGCCAGATGGCGTGCTCGCCGGACTCGGGCCCGAACCGGAAGGTGAATTCATCCAGCCGCGCGTCGGGCCGCTCGTTCATCCGCCACGGCATCCGCAGCACATCCACGTCCAGCGCCCGGGTCACGGCGACGACGTCCGCAAACAATTGGGCCTCGAACTCCGCGTGGGCGGCCTCGCCGTCCGCCCAGGCGGCCACCTCGGCGTAGCGCAGGGACCCGGTGCCCGTGTGGGCGGGCCGGCCCAGGATGGCGGACGACACGCTGCAGGCGATCGCCGGCACATGGAGCGGGGCGCGGTCCACCGCGCGGCAATGGAGGGTGTCGAGACACCGCGACGGGCGGAGTGCGGTGGGGAGGGCCGGCGGGTTGGGCATGGCGGGGGGCTATTTCAGGAGTGGATCGGGCGGCGTGAAACCCCGCACGCCGCCGAGTTTCTGCCACTGCGCATGGAGGAGCAGCAGCGCGACCAGGGAGAGCGAGGTCAGGACGCCGCAGAAGATGAAGACGTACCGGTAATCGGCGATGGATTGCAGCAGCCGCCCGACGATCGGCGGGGCGATGATGAGCCCGACCATGCCGAAGATCAGGTTGGCGCTGACGAACTGGCCGTAGCGTTCCCGGGGCAGCAGCCGCGGCCCCATCGCGGAAGCCGCGCCGAGGAAGATGGCGATCGCGACCTGGTTGAGGCTCCACCAGACGAGCAGCGTGTGCTGGTTGCCGATCATCCAGAAGCAGGAGAAGTAGCTCGCGGCGGTGAGAAACATGCCCAGCACCGCCACCCGCACCGGGTGAAAGCGGTCGACGAAAAATCCCACGATGAAGAACACCGGCACCTGCACGATGTAGGTCCAGCCCTTGACCTCGCCGAAGGTCTGGAGCGACAGCCCGAGGGTCTCGGCGTAGCCGGGTTTGCCGGCCTTGGTGCTGAAAAACACCACGTAGTTGAGCGGGACCAGCGAGGCCCAGTAGAAAAACGTGACGCAGAAGAAATTCAGGTAGAAGCGGTGCCGGAAGCAGGTCGTGAAATATTCCCGGATCGCGCCCAGCCGGCCGCCGGGCGCCTTCGGGGGCGGCGGGGGATACTCGCCTTCCTTCACGTTCCAGATGATCACGGAGAAGGCGCCGGCGAACAGGAGGCCGATCAGCACGTAGAGATGCAGCGTGTAGGCCTCGGCCCAGCCCAGCGCCCAGCGGTTGAAGGCGAGGCTGCCGAGGGCCCCGACCGCGCGGTACAGCCCGGTGAACTTGCCCATGACCTCCGCGGGGATCACGTCGACGGTTGCGCGGTGAAATAGAGATCATCTTCTCGTAGAGCGCTATCGACCGCTCGTAATCGGGCGACCAGGAATATATATCGGCGAGGGT
>CAIQKV010000031.1 GCA_903872505.1 uncultured Opitutia bacterium | reverse complement strand
CCGCGCTGGCCGCGGCCGGCGGCCCGCGCACCTCGCCGCTGTGGGCGCTGGCCGAGGACGCGCGCCGGCTGGTGCCGGAGAAAATGACGACCGAGTACGTCAATTTCTGGAACGACACGCGGTTCAACCGCGTGCGCGACACCGGCAACCTCCTGCTCACCCACGGCGCGAACGCCGCCCAGGCGGCCGTGCTGTTCCGCGACAAAAAACTCGGCCGGCTGGCCGCGCGCTACGCAATCTGCCTGGCGCACTGCACGCGCTGGGATCCGTCCTTCTTGAGCTGGATGGCGGGCTGCAAGTGGGAGCACCGCGCGTTTGTGCCCAGCCTCGTGATGTGCGATGTCGCGCTGATCCTGGACCTGTGCGGCGAGTGGTTCACCGACTACGGCCGCGAGCTCCTCCTGCGCCGCCTCGCCGAGGAGGGTCAGGGCACGAACAACTACAACGCCTGGTGGTACACGTACATCTATTGGTGCAACCAGACTGCGTGGTTCATGCCCGGCCGCATGTATGCCTACCTCGTGCTCGAGCACACGCTGCCCGTGAAATGGGAGCCCTACCCCCGGCCCGTGCCCTCCCGCGTCGTCCCCTACACCGACCTCGCGCTGGCCGAACTGCTCGACAGCCTCGGCAAAATCCTGCTCCCCGACGGCGGCTACACCGAAGGCCCGACCTACTTCACGTTCACGGCCCGCCAGGCGCTGATCACGTTCTACTATTACGCGCGCGCCCGTGGCCGGGACGCCCGCTCACTCGTGCCCCCCGCCCTCTACGCCACGGCCATCATGGCGGAGACGCTGGCCAGCACCGCCGATGACGCCGCCATGATCCTGATCTGCGACGCGCAATACGTCCCGCAGGAAGGCGTCGCCTTCCTCGCCTGGCTGATGCCGGACTCGCACTGGGTCGGCATCTTCCGCAAGTCCGTCGCCCGCACCGGCGGCCAGCCGATGACCCTGCTCGCCGCGAACCTCGCCCGTGACATCCCCGCCGCCGGCCCGGCCTTCCACGCCGTGGTCGACATGCCGAAGATCGGCCAGATGGCGTCGCACCGGCGGCTCGGCGGCGAGCTGGTGAAGCTTTTCCTGATGGGCAACCAGTCCGGGGCATCGCATACGCACGAGGACAAGGGCTCGTTCGTGCTCGAGTTCGCCGGTGACAGTTTCGCGAAGGATTTCGGCATCTGCGATTACAGCAATCCGCTCGCCGATATGATGAAACATTGCCAGCGGCACAACATGCTCGTGCCGCTCACGGCCGGGGGCGCGCGCCCGAAGCCGGCGAACCCGATCTTCGCCGATATCACGCCGCGCGGCCACGGCGATGAGACTTCCTTCCAGGCCACGATGGATCTCGCCGCCGGCTGGGAGGGCTGGTTCAGCCGCTGGACGCGCACCTGGGATGCTCCCACCCCGGCCGATCTCACCATCACCGACGACTGGGCGGTCGAGCAAGGCGACGGCGTCGTGTTCTGCTGGACCACCCCGCTGCCCATTACGCTCGACGCGAATAAGCGCCGCGCCGTCATCACGGGCCGGCGCGGGCGCGCCATTCTCACGTGGGGCGAGGGGCTCGAGGCGCGCATCGAATCCCTGCCGCTCGAGGAACCCGTCTGGAAGGACGTGCTGCGTGAGCGCAAGGAGGCCTATCTCCTCACCACGCTCCTGCCCGAAACCCAGCCGCGTCTCACCCTGACCCAGCGCGGCCGGTCGGGCCGACTCGTCGTGCAGGTGAAGCTGGAGTTGAAGTGACCGGGCCCGCCCGCTCGGCCTCGCTCAGGGCGCAACCGGTTCGAGCCGGAACAACTCCACGCCATGGCGCGCGACGGAGCCGGACCACCCGCCGCCCGCGCCCTCGACCTCGCGGCCGCGCCAGAGGTCGCGGACCCGCCAGTTGCCGGGCAGTCCCAGCTGTTGCCAGCTGACCTGCGCCGCCCCCGGCTCCTCATCCCGGTTGAACAGGCCGACCGCCATCGCGCCATCGGCCAGCGGGCGCACCCAGGCCTCCAGCACGTCGCTCAGCCCGACCCGCCGGGCCGGCCGGGCGAGCGGATCCCGGTCGATCGCGATCACGTCGTCATTCGTGAGCAGCGCGCGCGTCGCCTCGTCGAGCGCGCACGGATCGCCGCCGAGGATCAGCGGCGAGGAACGCAGGCACCACAGCGCAAGGTGCGTGCGCTGCTCGTCCCGCGTCAGCCGTACCGGGTGCAGTTTCCGCTCAAACCCGATCTGTCCCAGCATCAGGAAACACATGTCGTTCCAGCGGCCGGGCCCGGCATACTGGTCCCGCTCCTCGCCAAAAAAACCGGTGCCCGCGATGGCGCCCCACGTGTCCATCAGGTCCTGATCGACCCGCCACGACTGGCCGCCGACCGCCGCGCCCCACTTCCAGACCTCGGCGTTGCCGTATTGGCAGAGGTTGAACGCGAGGTCCCGCGGCTGCGCGCGCAGCGCCGCCCCCATGCGGGCATAGGGCCGCTCCCAGTCGGCGCGGTCCAGCCGGCCGGTTTCCAGGTAGTACGCGCACCAGTCGTACATCAAAAAATCAAAACCCCAGGCGGCGAACTGCGCGGCATCCTCCGTCTCGTGGCCAAAGCTGCCCGTGCAGCCGCCGCAGGTGAGCACACCGGGGGAACTGTAAATGCCGGCCTGCAGGCCGCGCGCATGCAGCCACGCGGTGAGCGCCGGCATGTCGGGAAAGCGGGCGTTCGGCAGGATGCGGCCCTGGGCATCCCGCGCGGGGCCAAGGAAGGTTGGATCGTTCACACTCCCCTTCCAGTAACCCGGCTGGCGGCCCAGCTGCTCCTTGGCCTTCAGACTGACGAACACCGGGTCACCGGGTGCGGGCCGCGTCATCCAGGCTTCATCCAGCTTCACCAGCGTCCAACCATGGTCGGCCAGGCCGGTGCGCAGGAGCGCCTCGGCGGCCTCGCGCACCCAGGCATCCGAGACCTTGAACGACATGCCATACCACGAGCTCCAGCCCTGGGCCGGCGTGAGCGACAGGGTTTCCCCGACCACCACGCGCAGCGTGCCCTCGGCGCGGCCGGCGGCATTTTCCGCCCGCAGCCGGATGGTCCACTCGCCGGGCGCGGCGGGCGCAACGCCCTCGAGCACCTGCCGCCCGGCATCGAAAGTGATTCCGGCGGGGAGAGTATCGGCAGACAACCGCATGGGCCGCTGCCCGACGACATTCACCCGTTGCAGAAAGGGATGGCCGGGCCGCACGCCCACGGCCCCGGGCAGGTTGAATCGCGGTGCGGCCGCGGCCGCCGGCGCCAGAATCTCGCCCCCGGAAACATCCGGCGCGACCGCCACCGGTGCAGCCCCGCCGTGGACGATGACCGGCGAAATCCAGTCGGCCCGCGCATAGGGCTCGCCCCGCACGTCGGCGACGAGGGCGAGCCGCTGCACGCCGCGCAAATCCACCTGCAGGTCGACCGCCGGCCCGAAGCGCTGCTGCCACGGGCCGCGATAAAGCACGCGGCCGTCACCCACGACGAGGAAGCGCACGGTCGCCAGCGACCCCGACGTGTCATCCACGCCGGTCTGCGCGCTCAGGCTTTCCGCGCGCCCACCCAGTGCGATCTCCAGCCGGCTGCAACCGCTGGTGCCGAATCCGACGGGAAAAGTCTTCCGCCCCACGCGGAGCGAACCCCCGCCCGACGCCGCGCCCGCGTGGGCAGCGGGGGCGTACGCCTGCTGGACTTCCCCCAGGTCGAGTTGATCGACGCGCAGCTCCACGGCGGATAACGCACTTGCGGCGCCCAGCAACCAGGCGCTGCCCAGCGCCACTGCGACGCGATTCTTTAACTGATGGGATTGGGTCGGCATGGAAGGGAGAAAGT
>CAIQKV010000030.1 GCA_903872505.1 uncultured Opitutia bacterium | reverse complement strand
CGGTACAGCCCGGTGAACTTGCCCATGACCTCCGCGGGGATCACGTCGACCACGAGGCAGGCGAAGACCTGCACGATGTAGGCGTTGAAAAGCAGGAAGACCACGACGCAGACGCTGATCCATGCGATGGAGCAGCCGGCGACGGTGAAGGAGTTGGCGCCGGCGGCGGAGAACAGGGCGTGCACCCAGATGCCGGCGGGCTTGGACGCGCCCAGCAGGAACAGGCTGAGCACGACGGGGGGCGTGCACCACAGGAGGAACGGCCGGCGTCGGCCCATCTTGCTGCGGTGCCGGTCGCTGTGGGTGGCGACGACCGGATACCAGAAGAACGCGACGGCCGAGGACAGGCTGCCGCCGACCAGGCCGATCAGGGTGTCGCTGGCGCCATGCCACCGCAGCAGCAGCGGCGTGACCGTCACCATCGACTCGAGGAGCTGGAAAAAGAAGTCGCCCCAGAGCATCCAGAACACCACCTGCACGAGCATGGCCTTCGTGTAGGTGAGCGTGCCGACCCGGTAGAGCTTGGGTCCCGCCGCGGCCGGCGGGGAGCCGGGGGGGAGGGCTGCGGTGGAGGAGAGTGACATGAAGGGGATGGGCGGTGGGGTGGGCGGGACCGGACGTCACGCCCAGGGATCGAACAGGATCTTGACCGCCTTTTTCTGCCGCAGCAGTTCGACCGCCTCCGCGTAGCGCGTGAAGGGCAGCGTCCGGGTGATCAGCGGCGCCAGTTGCAGCTTGCCCTCGCGGATCAGGCGCAGCGCGGTCTCGGCCGCAGTGCGGTTGTGGTTGGCGTAGCCGCTCAGCAGCAGGCCGGGGCCGAAAAAATGCCGCATGCCGAACCGGACTTCCTCGCGCAACACGCCGAACAGCGTCACGCACCGCCGGGTGCGGTCCATCAGGAACTCGATCGAGGCCGGCACGCCGGTGAGATCGATGGCGTCATCGAGGGTGTTTTTCTGCCGCGAGGCCGGCCACTTCGCCGCATCCGGCGCGAGCACGCGGTGCGCCCCGAGCGCCTTCGCCAGTTTGCGCCGCGCCGGCACCGGGTCGAAGGCGACGACCTCGGTGGCGCCGTGGGCCCGGGCGAACTGCACCGCCAACAGTCCGGCCGGGCCGAGGCCGCTTAGGCCGAGGCGGCCGAGCCCGCCGCCGAGGGCGGCCAGCTGCTGGAACGAGACCTCGACGCACATGGCGAGCTCGAGCGACGCGATCTCGGCGGGCGCGAGCGACGCCGGCACCTTGAGCAGGTCGTCCTCGTGAAAATGGTTGAACTGGGCGTAGAACCCCTGGCGCGGCTTGCCGGTGTCGCGCCACGCCACCACGCGGTCGCCGATGCGGTGCTTCGTCGCTCCTTTGCCGCGCGCGACCACCTCGCCCATGGCCTCGTGGCCGGGCTGGCCGGGCAGGTAGGGGTACTCGAGTTTCATCCCGGGAAACATCGGTCGGCCGCCGAAGATGTGCATGTCCCAGTGCGGGCAGGTGGAGACGCCGAGGATGCGCACCAGCACCTCGCCGGCGGCGGGTTTCGGCATGGGGGCGTCCTTCCAGACCGCGCGACCCGGCGCCTCGATCTGGAGCAGTTTCATGGTTGAGGGAATCTTCATGGGAAGGTTTCAGCGGGCGGGGCGGGACGCGGGCCAGTCGAGCACGACGCCGAGGACCGGCGCGGATTTCGTCTCAATCAGGCGCCAGGCCGTGGCGGCGTCCTCGACGGGGAAGCGGTGGGTGAGCAAACCCAGGGTGTCGAGCCGGCCGTCGGCGACCCAGCGGAGGGTTTCCTCCAGGCGCTCGTTGGTCCACCCCGAGACGAGATCGAACGAGAGCTCGGAATTGCGGAAGGCCTGGAGGCTGGTCTGCAGGTTCACGTCACCGGACGGCCGATAAAAACCCGCGATGACCAGATGGCCGCCGCGCGCCATCAGCGGCAGGAATTTTTCCAGCACGGCGGCCTTCCCGCCGGTTTCCACCAGGACCTGGATCGGGCCAAGCCCGAGGGCCTGCACCGCCGCCACGCCGAAGTCCGGCCCGGCGGCCAGGGTGGGGCCGTGCGCCTGGAACCGGGCGAGCCGGTCGGCATGGCGCCCGACCATCACTACCTTCGCGCCGCGGCGGGCGAGCGTCTGCCCGGCCCACTGGCCGACAAGCCCGTCGCCGATCACGACGGCGACCTGACCGGGGATGACCGGCGAGCGCGAGCCGCAGTTGAAACCGACCTGGGTGAGGACGAGGCCGGCGAACGCCAGCGGGTTCGCGCCGGCCGGGAGCCGCAGGACCGAGTGCTGGTGGCAGACCGAGGGCGAGACATGCCCGGCGTACCGGTTTTCAAACATGCCCTCGACCTTGCTCATCGAGGCAAAGACCCAGTCGCCCGGCGAAAATCCCCGGACTGCAGCGCCCACGCGGGCCACGCGCCCGACCTTCTGGTAGCCCGCCACCAGCGGGAAGGGAGCGGGATCGCCCGGCCGCCACGCGACGTCACCCGACAGGCGCTCGCCGCGCAGGAAGGAACCCTCGGTGCCGTTGCTGATCCACGAGTGATGGAGCTCGACGACGAGGTCCTCCGCTCCCGGCTCGGGGCTGCTGATCTCCTGATAGGACACCTGGTTGGGACCAGTGAAGACGACAGCGTGGGATTTCATGCAAGGGGCTCGGCGAAAAAGCTAACGGGCGGCGCAGTTGAAACGAGTTGTTTATTTCGGGTGGAAGGATCGCGGACGCGGACGCACCGGGGCCGGCCTATTTTGGCGGGACCGCCGCCGGCGGGTGAGGCGACGCCGCGGGCACGGGCAGGACGGACCGCACCAGCGCCTGCAGCCGCAAGGCGGTCCCCGGATCCAGCGACCCGCCGAAGCGGGTGATGGCGGGGATTTGATAGATCACTGATTCCAGGACGAGGGCTGTGAGATACGTCCCCGCCGGGGCGGGGTGCGAGCCGTCCTCCACATGCAGCATCACCGGGTGCGGGCGTTGATAATTGGCCAGCCAGACGTCCCCCACGGGCGCCACCGGCACGCGGGCCTGCCGGCCGGCCTCCGCATACCAGCGGCTCAGCCGGGCCTGCATCTGGCCCGGGTCGGCGCCCAGTTCGGCCGTGCTCGGATCCAGCCGCCACGCCGAGGCATGGCGGGCCCAGGTCTGAAGGAGAATGATGCGCGTCGCGGGCTGCCGCTGGTGGATGTAATTGGCGAGCCACTGGCACGCCTCGATAAACTGGCGGCGGACCGCAGGATTCGTCTCCGCCAGGGCCGGCATCTGGCTTTGCTCCTGCAGGATCACCACATCGAAGCGGGCCTGCAGTTTTTTCAGCAGGCCGGCATCCCGGCAATGCCCGGACAGGGTCTGGCCGCCCGGTGCATGCATCGCGACATGCGGCGCCTCCAGGCCCGCGCCCGCGGCCACTTGGCGAAAAACCTGCGGCAGGTCGTTCACGTAGACGTAGCTGTTGCCGATGAACAGCACCTCCAACGGGCGGGCGGCGGCGGCCGTGCCCGTCAGCGCCAGCAGCAGGGCAAGGAGGCAGGTGCGGAAATTCATGGCTGCCGTGGGGCCATCCCGCCACTGCGCCCCGGCGCGTCCGGGGCCAGCCCTGGAGCGATGCGGCTCAACTTTGGAGGAAGCGGTCGGTCAGCCGGCGGTGCCAGCGGACGTCGCGCCAGTTGGCGAATTGCGGCTGTACGTAGTTGTGCGGCGTCCAGCCCCACATGCCGGCGGCGATGGCATCCTCCACGCTCCACGCCGCCCAGTCGAGCAGCCAGCCCCAGTCGAGCGCGGGACTGTCGAGGTAATACCAGCTGGACCAGGATTCGCTCGTGGTCAGGGGCATGCCGTGCTCGGCGGCCCAGCCGGCGAAGCGCATGAGCTTGGCGCGCTGGCGCTGCCGCAGCATCGGCGCGACCGCCGCGGCGGTCTGCCGGCAGCGGTCGGAAAACTCCGCGTGCCAGTCATTGCGGGTGTAGAGGTGCGGCATGAGCTCGCCGAATTTGGTCCGCTGCGACCAGCGCGGGTCGGCGTCGGCGTAGAAATGCACGTCGAGGCAGTCCAGCTCGAGCGGCACGTCGAGCCAGCGCAGGTCGCCGTGGATTGAGGCGGTGAAGCGCAGGGCGGGAAACTCGCGCCGCAGCGCCGCCAGCGGCGGGTTGAGCTCGGCCGCGATCGCCGCCGCCTGCTCCGGAGTGAACGGCGCGCCCGCGCCCCAGTCGAGCCCGTGCTCCTTTTTCAGGCGGTCGACGAACCCCGGCGAGAAATACGGCACCTCGTTGGCGAGGTCCACGTACACCAGCCGGTCGAAGCCGAAGCGGCGTTGCCACTCGCGCAGCTGCTCCGCCCAGAGTTCCGCCATGTCGGCGTGGTGGCGCGGCAGCCGCCGCACCGGCGGGCCCTGCAGGGACATGCCGGGCTGGTTGCAAAACCACCAGCAGCTGAGCGTGTAGTTCAGGTCCGGCCGCGTGAGCAGCTTCTCCATGAACTCGATCAGCCAGCGTCCGGCTGGTGCGGTGACCGCCGTGTTCCAGTCCCACGGGATGAACGGCTGCTTCGGGTCGGGCCAGTGCAGTTCGCGGTCCGGCTCGGCCAGGTCCACCCACTGCGGCATCGGGTCGAGCCGCACGGTGTTGTAGCCGCGCTCGACGGTCTCATCGAGCACGCGGTCCCAGTCCGCAAAGCTGCCCCCGGGGCCGTGGCGGAGCAGGTAGGCCTGGTCCCACATCGCCAGCGTGAGCCGGCGCGGCCGCAGCTGGTCCCGGGGATCGTAGCCGGCGGCAGCCGGGGCCGGGGCCGAGGCCGATCGGGGGGAGCGCGAGGGAATCTGGGCGGGCATGTCCATGGGAAAATCGCCGGCTATGCGCGGGTCAGGGGAGGAAAATGGCGTCGCCGCGGAGGGCGGTGGGTCCGCGGGTCGCCACCGCCGCGGGGTGCGGCGGCGCGGTCGCGCTGCACGCCGCCGGGCTCACACCCGGGAAGTCCGCTTGCGGTTTTGGCCTTCGCAAAGCTTGTCGAAGGCGGCGATATCCCGCCGGGCGATCCGGCGCAGGGTGGCGCGAAGCTCGGTGACGGCCGCGGTGTGCGCGGGGGAGGGGCGGCGCTTGCGGACCTCGGGCTTGGGCTGCGCGGCCTGGGCGTGGATGAGGGCCTCGAGCAGCGCCTGTTCCAGCGCGGGAAAATAGACCTGCATGGGGTTGGCCTTGCTCTGGCAGGTCAACTGGGGACCGGCGTTCCGGACCGGGCCCCGCGGCAGGCCGGCCAGCACCTCGTCCAGGGTCTGGTCGAACATGTAGACGAGCGTGTCAGGATTGGCCAAGGGGGTGTGCAGCCGCTCCACGCGCAACAGCGCCTCCCAGCGCGCCCGGATTTGTGGACGCATTTCCTGCAACTCGCGGATCAGTTCGGCATTCATGGAAGTATTTCCCAAGCGTGGGCATGGGGAAGAACCTGGCTGCGGGCGGCGATCATGCGGCGATGTCTCGGGGTGCGGGTCACTGGGGGGACGCGGGACATTCAGCAGGAGGTTGGGTGTGGCCAGGCCGAGCAGCCGGATTAATAGCAACTCGAGAATTTGATTATGCGGGAGAATCGCGGGCGCGACTCCGCAGGGCTTGCCCAATTCGGCGCATTTTTTGGCGCGGCGCGGGCGCTGCCATGCCATCGGCGCGCTTGCCCCGGCCGGGCGGGCGCGCATCGTCCGGGCAGCGCCGGTCGCTTCCCCCCGCCATGCCGCCCCCAGCCCACGCTCTCCCGAACGGCGGCAAGCCGATCAAGCTCTTCTGCTGCGACCTGAACTGGATCCGCACCACGGACCCGCGCATGATCCCGCCGGCCATGCCGCAGGACTGGGCCCGGGTCGACCCGGGGGAATACTTCGCGTGGCACCGCGACTTCGGGGTGAACATCATGTTCCTGCAGGGCTATGTCTTTTGCGGATACGCGTTCTACCCGACGAAGCTGGGTCCCGTCGCCCCGGGACCGGGCGCGGAGCTGTTTCCCAAGCTCTTCAAGTTGTCGCAGAAGGCCGGGATCCCGTTCTGCGGCTACTTTTCCACGGGACTGGACCTGATCACCAGCAACCTCCGCGACGACTGGGTGGTGCCCACCAGCCGCAACCACATCTGGTCGGGCATGCTGGCGCCCGAGAGCCCGTGGACCGACCTGCTCTGCGCCCGCATCACGGAGTTCCTCAAGCTGTATCCGGTCGAGTGGATCAATTTCGACTGCTTCAACTATGGCAAATACGACTGCAACGACTTCCCGGTGCAGCCTTCGCCCCACGTGAAGGGGCCGTTCAAAGAGATCATCGGCCGGGAGATGCCGGAGAAGGCGGCGGACATCACCCCGGAGGAAAGCCTGAAGTACAAGCGGGAGATCATGGCCCGGCAGTACTACCGCATCCGGGAGGCGATGCACGCGGGCAACCCGGAGACCAAGGCGAACTTCAACGTCCCCTTCTTCAAGCCGGCCGAGCCGATGTGGGTCGACCATCCGATGGTGAACGAATGCGACCAGCTCATTGCCGAGTCCAGCGACGACGCGATCATGAACTGGCTGCTGGCGATCCGCAAACCGCACCAGCGCCTGATGACCACCATCGTCGGCCGGCCGCACGACCGGGGGCTGTGCGACCCGAACAGCTGGCGGAAGTGGTACGAGGCCGGGTGCGACTTCTTCGGCTATGTCCACGGCATCCCGCCGGATTTCCGGCCGCCCGCCGCGCTCAAGGATGAGGTCGAGACCGCCCGGCAGGCCTATGCGCAGATGCCGTGAGAATTTCCGGCGCGCGTGCGAATAGTTTTGATGCGGGCCGCGGTGGCCTTAGGTCACTGGGCTTCGCCGGGCGCACCGTCCGGCTCGTTTTCCAGACTTTTTCATGAAACCACACTTCAAGTCGGCCAAGGAAATCAAGGTAGGCGTCGTCGGCTACGGCGGCGCCTTTAACATGGGGCGCATGCACCTGCAGGACATGCAGAAGGCCGGCATGACCCCGCGGGCCGTGGCCGAGCCGGACAAGGCGCGGCTGGCCGTGGCGAAGCAGGATTTTCCCGGCATCCAGGCCTACGCGAGCGTGGAAGCGATGCTGGCGAAGTCGGACGTGAACCTGGTCGTGCTGATCACGCCGCACAACACCCATGCGCCGCTGGCCCTGCAGTGCCTGCGCGCCGGCCGGCACGTGGTATGCGAGAAGCCCTTCGCCATCACCAGCGAGCAGTGCGACGCGATGATCGCCGCCGCGCAGAAGGCCGGTGTGATGCTGTCCACCTACCACAACCGCCACTGGGACGGCTCGATCCTGAAGGCGCTCGAGGTCGTGCGTGCGGGCACGATTGGCGACCTGGTGCGCGTGGAGTGCCACATGGGCGCCTGGAACAAGCCCGGCGACTGGTGGCGCTCCAGCAAGTCCATTTCCGGCGGCATCCTCTACGACTGGGGGGTCCACGTCCTCGAATACACCCTGCAGCTGGTCAACTCGGAGATCGCCGAGGTCACGGGCTTCGCGAAGCGTGGCTTCTGGGCCCAGCAGTCGAAGTGGGGCGCGGACACGGTCGAGGACGAGGGTTACGCGGTCGTACGCTTCAAGAGCGGCGCCTGGGCGACGCTCTGCATCACCAACATCGACGCCAACCCCAAGCGCGGGATGGTCGAGGTCACCGGCACCAAGGGCACGTTCCTGTGGGAATACGACTCGCATGAGATCATCGTGCGCGACGGCGACGCCACGGTCGTGACGAAGGGCAAGAACCCGCCGGCGCAGTGGGAGCGATATTACGCCAACATCGCGGCGCATCTCACCAAGGGCACGCCCCTGGCCATCACGCCCGAGTGGGCGCGGCGCCCGATCCACATCCTCGATCTGGCCGACCGCAGCGCCCGCGAGGGCCGCACCCTGGCGGCGAAATACGGCTGATCAAGGGTAGGGCGCGTTATCCCTAACGCGCCGCGGCGGATTAAGGATAATCCGCCCTACCTTCGCGGCATCTTCCGGTACTCGTCGCTCGAGCGGAGGGACTCGCGCACGCGGTCCTCGTTCCAACCGCGCTCGAGCATCAGCTTGGTGTAATTGGCGAGGCCGGCGGGGTCCGGATCGCGCCGGAGCACCTCACGGTAGGCGCGGGTGACACTGTTCCGGGCATGAAGCTCGGCGTATTCCCGGCTGCGCAGAAGGTCGGCGCGGAACTCCGCCTCCGACATCCCGTTCTGCAGGGCGCGGCGATAGCTGGCGGAACCGGACGGATCGGGGCTGCGGCCGAGGACCTCGTGGTAGACTTTGCGCAGGATGGCGTCGAGGTCGCGGTTCCGGAACTCGGGGCTGCGGCGGAGATCGTCGCGCAGTTGGTCCTCGGTCCAACCGCGCTCCATCAGGCGCTCGCGGTATTCGTGCAGGCCGCGGTCGTCGGGGTCGCGGCCGAGGAGGTCGCGGTAGGCGGAACGGACCGCCCGCTCGGCGTCGCGCCGCTCCCACCGGAGGAAAACGGGTGCGGCCGGCGGGAGCGGCTCGACGCGCAGGGAGGAAATCATCCGGTCCCAGGCGGGCCCTTCCCGGTCGCCGTGGCGGTCGCCGAGGGACAGCGCGGCGAGATCGGCGGCGTTGCGCGTCAGCGTGGCCGAGGCGCCGCGGAAGCGGGAGTTCTCGTACATGATCAGCAGCACGGGGCCCTCGATCCGCACGGACGCGATCCGGTCGTTCCACTTCCGGCCACGGTCGTCACGGACGTACTCAAGGTTCTCGATGGCCGAGCCGGCTTCCACCACGAGGACCTCGCCGCGGTAGTTGGGCTCCGAAAAGAGCAGCACGCGGCCGCGCGGCGGACCCGGCTGGGCGCGGAGCGGCAGGGCCGCCAGTGTGAGGGCGGCGACGAGCAGGGCTGGCAGGGCGGAAAAAAGGCGGGGATTCATGTGAAGAGTGAAGATGGCAGGGCGAAGAGTGAAAGCTACTGACTCAGACGCCCTATCGCACCCTAAGT
Organism: uncultured Opitutia bacterium; assembly: GCA_903872505.1. Classification (GTDB taxonomy): domain Bacteria; phylum Verrucomicrobiota; class Verrucomicrobiia; order Opitutales; family Opitutaceae; genus Opi-474. Next base: position 26,118 of record CAIQKV010000030.1, on the reverse strand, counting down.
TTCACCCTTCACTCCTCAATCTTCCCTCTTCATTCACGCCCGCTTCCAGGCCTTGTCGAGTTCGCGGCGGAGGATGACGGCGTCGGGCCAGGCCGGCGGGAGGCCGCTGATATTGTAGCCGGCGCCGCCCTCGTGGTACGGCCCCATTTCCGGGCAGACGAAGAGCGTGCGGTTTTTGTTCTTGAGCGCGGCCTTCCAGCACTTGAAAAGCGCGACGCAGAAGGCGAGGTAGCTCTTGGCCTCGTCGCTGAGCCGGCCCTGGTGCGTGACCGGCACCTGGCAGTGGTGGCCGTTGAAGGGGCGGCAGTGCGACTGCTCGCCGTTCTGCACGAGCGCGGGATGGTCGAGCAGGCGCTCGGCGTAGTTGCCCGGCCCGAGGTGCTTCACGACGGAGAAATGCGAGAAGTCGAAGTTGATCTTGATCATCTTGCCCGTCGCCTTCCGGTAGAGGCGGGCGATCTCGTAGGTCTTTTCCGGGGTCTCGGTGCAGCAGTCGCGGTGGACCTCGAGCGAGAGGACCACGCCGCCGATCTTGGCGGCTTCCTTTTCCATCGCGATCCAGTGCTTGGTCGCGACGGCGGGCGGGGTGTCGTGGTCGTCGAGCTGGACGTTGATCTGGACGGCGCCGGCGTCCTTCTGGGACTGGATGCGCTTGGCGAAGTCCCTGGGGTCGCCGGAGGACGTGGACACGAAGCCGAGCAGGTGCTTCAGGCCGTATTTCCTGGCGAGGACGCGGCACTCGGGCGTGAGGCCGGTGGTGAAGCCGTCAAAGCCGGCTTCCTTGACGGCGCGGATCTTCTTGTCGAGCGACCACTGCTTGGCGGCCGAGGGATAGTTGACGAGGGACCAGAGGTTGGCGATGTGGGCGATTTTAGGCATTTTCGAATTTCGATTTTCGGTTTTCGATTACTGAGAGGGGATGTGGTTTCGATTCGCGAATTCTGATTGTCGGAAGCCTCCGGCGGTGGGGAACGCCCGCCGGAGTGAATCGAAAATCGAAATTCGAAAATCGAAAATTACGTCAGCCGTGGCGGCCCTTGAAGGTGAGTTCCGCGACGCCGGACTTGTCGAGCCCGCCGAGACCGAGCGACACCATCTTGTCGAACTGGGCCTTGGTGGCGTTGGCGAGCGGGAGGTTGAGGCCGACATCCCGGCCGAGCTGGGCGGCGATGCCGCTGTCCTTGGCGGCGTGGGCGCCGGAGAAGAAGCACGAGTGGTCGCGGTTCTGCATGTCCTCGCCGTCGGTCTTGAGGACCTGCGAGTTGGCGCCGGTCTGGAGGAACACCTCGCGGAGCATGGGGAGGTCGAGCCCGAGCGCGGCGCCGAGGCCGAGGCCCTCGGCGAGGCCGGCGGTGTTGATGTTCATGACCATGTTGACGAGCGCCTTGACCTGCGCGGCCTGGCCGGTGGTGCCGATGTAGCGGAGCGCGGTGCTGAGTTTTTCCAGGATGGGCTTGATCTTCTCGAAGGTGGCCTTGTCGCCGCCGCACATGAGGTAGAGCGTGCCGTTGCGGGCCTGGGGGATGGACGAGGCCATGCAGCCCTCGAGGGTGACGGCGCCGGCCTGCTTCGCGCGGCGCTCGACCTCGACATGGGTCTTCGGGGTGATGGTCGCGCAGTTGACGAAGATCTTGCCCTTGGCGCCGGTCAGCAGGGAGTCGCCGCTCTCGGCGAACACGCCCAGCTGGGCGGTGTCGTCGGTGACGACGGTGAAGATGACATCGGCCGCCGCGGTGACGTCGGCGAGCTTGGTGGCATGCTTCGCGCCAATTTCCTTGGCGAGCTCGGCGGCGCTGGGCGCGTGCACGTCGTAAACCGCGGTGACAGAATATCCGGTATCCTTGAGGCGGCGGGCCATGTTGGCGCCCATGCGGCCGACTCCGACGAAGGCAATTTTCTCAGGCATGTGTTGGGTGGGGTTGAGGGTTACTTGGAGGTGAAAAAGGGATTGTGGCGCTTTTCCTGGCCGAGGGTGGTGAGCGGGCCGTGGCCGCAGGCGAGGACGGTGTCGTTCGGCAGCGGCAGGATCTTCTCCTTGTTGTGCCGGTACTGCTCGGCGTAGTGCGTCGGGCTGCCGCCCATCGAGCTGGCGAAGATGGAATCGCCGACGATGGCGAGGGGCCAGCTCAAGCCGGTGATGTAGAACGTCGTCATGCCGGGGGAGTGGCCCCAGGTGAAGAGCGTCTTGATCGCGAGCGGGCCGATATGGAAGTGGGCGTTCTCCTTGAAGGTCTTGGCGCCGGGGAAATCCACGGGCTCGAGCTCGCTCGCCCAGACATCGGCCTTGGCCGCGGCGGCGAGCTTCTTCAGGTCGGCGATGTGGTCGATGTGGGTGTGGGTCAGGAAAATGTACTCCAGCTGCAGCTTCTCGGCGTGGATGGTGTCGAGCATCGCGTCGCAGTTCGCGCCGGTGTCGAAGGCGGCGGCGAGCTTGGTGCGCGAGTCCCACACGAGGTAGCTGTTCACCGTCATGTCCTCGTAGGTGGTGTTGAACGCCGCGAAGCCGGTCGGGAAGTTCGGCTGCTGGGGGTACCACGCCTTGGTCGTGAGCGCCTCGAGGGCGTCGGGGCCGAGGTGCAGGTGGCGGGCGACGCGGCGGACGACGGCGATGATGGGCTTGCCGCCCTTGACGGCGGCGAGGTCGGCGGCGGAGACCTCGGCGCGCTTGGCGAGGTCCTCGTCGCTGATCTTCAGGCCGCGCTGGGCCTTGTTGATGACGTCGTTGAAATTATCCTCGAGGGGAATGCGGGCCATGGAGCGCGAATAAAGCTGCGGGCGCGTGCCGCGCGCAAGCCGAATGCGGGTGAAAATCACCCGCACCGGGGGCGCTGGCGCGGCGGGTCACATCGGCTTGGGCGAACGGGGTGGGCAGGTCGTGGCGTTGGCCAGGGGCTTCACGCGGCGGATACGCTCCAGCAGTTCGCAGTAAAAGTCGTAATCCCGGTCGCCCGGGGTCCGGGACAGCTTATTGTTCAGCTCCGCCGACAGGTCGTCGTGGCGCTTCTGGACGTCGGCGCGGATGGTGGCGGCGCGCTCCCGGTAGTTGGTGTTGTCCACGCCGCAGAGTTCGCCCAGCAGGGGAAGCCATTTGTGGGCGTACTGGACGTGCGCGGTCTCGTCGATGATGTCGAACAGCATCATCTCGGCGGATTCGAGGTCCTTGCCCTCCTTGAAATCACCGTAGGCCTCCTGCTTCACGATGAAGTGCCCCTGCTCGGCCACCAGGCCGATCATGAAGACAGCCTCGTAGATCTCGGCCCGGGTCATGTGCTCGCTCCGCACGGGATCAAGGTATTTGGCGTAATTTCGCATCGCCTCGTCCAGCGTGATGCCGTCGGCCTTGGCCCCGGCTTCCAGCACCGGGACGCGAAGCGACTGGTCATAGCCGGGGAAGCCCAGGTCGTCGAAATCGATGCCGAAGTCGCGCAGGCGCGAGTAGCCGGAGTCGCCGTGGCGGGACTCGTCCCAGAGGTGCCGGGAGATGTCATGGTGCCATTCCCACGGCATGAAGTGGCCGTCGTAGATCCACTTCAACTGGTCGTCCGGCAGGTTCTTTTCCATCAGATACCCGAAACCCCAGAAGAGACGGCGGGCCTCGACGCTGGTGGGGAAGTCCACCCGGACATATTCCATGACCTCGTGGCGCATGGGGTCGCGGTTGTACCGCGGGCGGATGGGCACGTCGCGGGCGCTGAACTTGGCGTACTTGAAATCCGTCCGGGCGCCGGCGGGCTGGGCCCCGGCGTCATCCTTGGCGAGCGGCAGTGGCGCATGAAAGCCGTCGCAGCCGGCGATCTGCTGCTCGACCGCGGTGCGGTAGGCGAGGGTGGTGGTGTGGGGATGGCGGCGGCGAAAGTCGCGGTACCACAGGAATTCCTGGCTCTTGATCTGGTTGATCTCGTGCAGCAGCGCGATGGTCGGGGCGTCGTGGATCGGGTGGGCCTGGGCCGAGTATTCGCCGTAGGCTGTCACCAGCGCCTTGAGCAGGAGCTCGTAGATGCCATCGAGCGCGTCGTTGTAATTGGGCGCCAGCAGGACGGTGTTGGCCAGCTGCTCGAGCCGGCTGGACACCGGGGCGTCGGGCTTGCCGCCGGGAAACTGGGCGACGCGCTCGCGCAGGCGCCGGACGCACTCGGCCTGGTCCCAGACGTGGCGGTGGATGGTGCTCTTGTCGAACCACGGCGCCACCTCGCGGCCCCAGCCGCAGATCAGGCGGTGGGTGGCCTTCTCCAGGTACTGCCAGTCGTTCAGCAGGTCCACAGTCGTGGGCTTCTGCCGCGACTCGGGGGTGATGAGGACGCGGCGCGGCGCGGGGGCGGCCGGGGCGTCGGCAACGGGGGAACTCATGGACCGCAGGATAGCATTGGGGCTTGCCAACTGGCAATGTCTGCAACGGCATAAGATGTGCCTAAAAGTGACAATCACCTCTGGCATGATCCCTTCACGCCCCATGGCCTGAACCTGACGGCCGGGGAGGGCGGGGGGAACTTCCAGATCCATGAATGCGGCCTCCTGCCGCCGGGGACGGGCTGGAGCCACCAGCGGGTGTGCAGCCCGTTCTGGCGGCTCTACTACAACCGGGCGCCTGGCGCGTGGATCGAGTCGGGCGGGCGGCGGCATCCGCTGACGCCGGAGCGGTTTGTCCTGGTGCCGGACGGCGTGGGGTTCGACTGCGGCAGCCGGCCCGGGTTTGAGCACATGTGGGTCCATTTCTCGTTGTATCCATCCGTGACGGAAACGGCCGCCGGCGTGGTGGAGGTGCCGGCCACGCGCACCAGCCGCGCCGTGGCCCGCGAGCTGCACCGCCGGATCGGGCGGGGCGAGCGGGCGCAGGCGGCGCAGGTGGCCGCGGGCTTGCTGCACGTGGTCTTTGCCGAGATGGGCCCGGGGTGGTTCGCGCCCCTGCCGCCCCGGCTGCGGAAGGTTTTTAGCTGGATCCAGCACGCGCTGGGCGGGGAAATCTCGAACCGGCTGCTGGCGGCGCAGGCCGGCCTGAGCGTCGAGGGTTTCATCCGCTGGTTCAAGGCCGGCACCGGGCGCACCCCGGCGGCGTTCGTGGCGGAGCGCCGCATCCGGGAGGCGTGCCGCCGGCTGGCGTTCACCGACGACTCGATCGAGCAGGTCGCCGAGGCGGTCGGCTTCGCCAACCGCCACCATTTCAGCCGGGTCTTCAAGCACTACGCCGGCTGCGGGCCGGCGCAGTTCCGCCGGGGCCGCGCCCAGCGCTAGACGGGGAGGGGCGCGTCGACCCGCCGGGGCGGTGGATTTATATTTATATCACGCGAAATATCATCGGTATGGATAAATCATCAAAGACTATGCGTGACTTGCTATAGGAGAAGCCCGCTATATGCTTGGAAATATGGTCACGAACAAAATCAAGGAACTCACGGCCACCAAGGCCAAGGTCATCAAACTGGAGAAGTCCATTGCGGCCCAGCTCGCGCGGGAACTCGCCGCCCTCCCGCGGCAATACGGCTTTGCGAGCACCCCGGCCTTTCTCAAGGCCGTGCGGGCCGCCGCCGGCAAATCCAAGGGCGGCGCCGCCAAGCCGGCCGCCGGCAAGCGCCGGAAGCGCGCGGTCATCACCGCTGACACCAAGGCGAAGGTGAAGGCGCTCGTCGCGGCGGGCAAGACCGGCGCCGAGGTCGCCAAGGCCGCGGGCATCTCCCTGCCCAGCGTGCAGAACATCAAGAAGGAGCTGGGGCTCGTGAAGAAGCGCGGCTGACCGCGCCGCCGGCCCCTGGACCACGCCCCCGCCCGAAACGCGGGGGCTTTTTGTTTGTACGGGGGCGCGGTTCGCGTTGGCTGGGCCCAACCGCCATGCCCGATCCCTTTATCCAAGCCTGCACCAACGGCCGGCTCCATGACGCGCGGGAGCCGTCGGTGTCGCCGCTGAACCGGGGCTTCCTCTACGGCGACGCCATCTACGAGGTCTGGCGGACCTACGACGGGGTGATCTTTGCGTGGGAGGAGCACTGGCGCCGGCTGGAGGCGTCCGCGGCGGCGCTGCACTTCACCCTGCCGTTTGCGCCCGGGGCGATGCTGGCCGAAATCATGCGCACGGCCGCGGCGTGGCGGGAGGCCACCGGCCTGCGCGACGAACTTTATCTCCGCCTGCAGATCACGCGCGGCGGCGGGCCGATCGGCCTCGATATCGCGCTGGCGGACGGTGCCGACTACGTGGTGCTGGTGCAGGCGAACAAGGAGCATCTGCCGGCCAAGCTGCGGGAGGGGCTCCGCCTGTCGCTGGCGACCTCGCTGCGCCGCAATCCCGCCGAGAGCCTCGACCCGGCGTGGAAGACGGGCAATTACCTCAACAACATCCTCGGCCTGCGCGAGGCCCGGGCTCGCGGCGCCGACGAGGTCGTGATGCTCAACCGGCTGGGCGAGGTGACCGAGGCGGCGGTCTCGAACCTCGCGTTTGTCCGCGGCGGCAAGGTCATCACGCCGCCGCTGTCCGCCGGGATCCTCGGCGGCATCACGCGCGAGCTGCTGCTAGGCGCGGTGGCGGCGCGCGCGGGCATCCCGGTGCGGGAGGAGACGGTCCTGCCCGCGGATTTCGCCGCGATGGACGAATGCTTCCTGCTCTCGACGACGAAGGACCTGACGCCGGTGGCCGCGATCGACGAGCATCGTTTCAGCGTCAACATCCACTCGGTCACCCAGCGGCTGAAGGCGGCGTTTGCCGGTTATGCGCGGGAGTATGCCGGGCGGCACCCGGAACTGCGGGTCATTGCCTGAGCAAACATGAGCGACGCGGAAGATCCGGCGTTCGAGCAGTACTGGGCGGACGCCCTGCAGCCGAAGTGGGCGGACAAATCCGAGTCATCGCAACGCCGGCTGGATTGGTGGCGCGATGCCAAGTTCGGGATGTTTGTGCACTGGGATCCGTCGAGCCTGGCCGCGAGCGAGATCAGCTGGAGCAAGCAGTTCTCCGACGATAACGGCGAGCAGCTCCTCGACAACCCGCGGCCGAGCCCGGACCTCCACGGCATCAGGGAGCACCGGTTCTGGCTCGACTGGTTCAAGCCGGCGGTGCCGCGCGAGGTGTATGACCACCTGCACAAATCGTTTTATCCGGGGATGTTCGACGCGGACAAGTTTGTCGGCGCGGCCAAGTCGGCCGGCATGAAGTACCTCATCCAAGTCACGAAGCACCACAACGGCTTCTGCATGTGGGATACGAAGTTCACCGACTTTAACATCATGGCCACGCCGTACCACCGCGATCTGGTCGTGGCCATGGCGCAGGCCTGTGCCCGGGCGGGGATCAGGTATGGTATCTATTACTCGCAGCGCGACTGGCACCACCCGGACTACGGCCCGGAGCGGATGGCGCGGTACAACGAGTACATGTCCCGCCAGGTGGAGGAGCTGCTGGTGAAGTGCCCGAACATCGAGGTGATCTTCTTCGACTGTGAGCAATATTACCCGTGGCAGCTCTGGGACGGGAAAAAACTTTTCCAGATGATCCACCGGCTGCGGCCGAAGATCATCATCAATGACCGCTGCGGTGTACCAGCGGATTGCACCACGCCCGAGCAGAGCATCGGGGAGTACAACCTGGAGCGGGACTGGGAATCGTGCATGACGTTCACCGGGTTTTGGTCCTGGCACGGCTTTCAGGCGCCGGTGATTCCGTTCGAGGAATGCCTGCGCCACCTGGTGCGGTGTGCGGGTGGGGGCGGCAACCTGCTGATGAACGTCGGGCCGCTGCCCACGGGCCAGATTGATCCCCGCGAAGCCGACCGGCTGCAGCGCATGGGGGCGTGGCTGGCGACGAACGGCGAGAGCATCTACGGCACGCGCGGCGGACCATTTCCGCCGGGGGATTACGGCGTGTCCACGCGCCAGGGTGACACGGTCTACGTGCACGTGCTCAAGTGGCCGGAGGCCGAATTGATGCTGCCACCGCTGGCCGGCCGCGTGATCGCATCGCGGGTGTTGTCCGGCGGGTCCGCCGTCGTCCAGCAGACCGACGCGGGACTCAAGATTTTCGTTGCGCCATCGGACCGCCAGGATCCGGACACGATTGTTGTCCTGCAGCTGCAGCGCCCCTAGGCCGGCCGGACCCTGCGCTCAGTAGCGCCGCAGGGTCGGGTCGAGTTCCTCGGCCCAGGCCTCAATGCCCCCGGCAATGCTGCTGACCGCCGTGAAGCCCTGCGCCCGCAGGAACCGGGTCACCTGCAGGCTGCGCCCGCCGTGATGGCAGAGCACGAGGAGGTGCCGGTCGCGCGGCAGGGTGGCGGCCATGGCCGGGATCTGCCGCATTGGGATGGGCTCCGCGCCGGGCAGCCGGCAGATTTCCAGCTCATCCGGCTCGCGCACGTCGATGATCCGCACCTGGTCAGGATGGGTGGCCGCCAGCGCATGCGCCTCGGCGACGGTGACCTCCAGGGGATGTTCCGGGTGAGCCATGCGGCGAAATGGACTAGGTTCGCCGCCCGGTGCAAATGAAATTGCGCCGGGCGGGCCCGGTCGCCGGAATGGCGCCATGCGCTGCCTCGGCATCGATCACGGCACCCGGCGAATCGGGCTCAGCTACGGCGACGAGCTCGGCGTGGCCACGCCGCTGCCCGCGCTCACCGAGGCCGCACCGGAAAAGCGCTGGGCCGCGCTCGCGGCCGTCGTGCGGCAGCGCCGCGCCACCGACCTCGTGCTGGGCCACCCGTTGAACATGGACGACAGCGCCGGGCCGAAGGCGCAGGAGGCCGAGGCGCTGGCCGCGCGGTTGCGCACGGAATTCGGCCTGCCGGTGCACCTCGTGGACGAGCGGCTCACGAGCTACGAGGCCGAGTCCACCATCCCGAAGTCCCAGCGGCGCGACGTGCGTGCCAGCGGGCTGATCGACTCGCGCGCGGCGACGATCATCCTGCAGGATTTTCTCGACCAGCGGATCCCGCCGCCGGCCATGGCGGATCCGGATACGGAATAATCGCGAAAACGCGGAGGAGCGGAAACGCGAAACAACCCAGCCTCGGAATGACAAATTTCCCGCCTTTTCCGTCCTGCCGCGCTGCCGCGACATAAAACTTTCCCCCTTTCGTGACGACGTCCGCCACCACCACCCAGCGCTGGAAATGCACCTGCGCCTACGACGGCACCGGTTTCGCCGGCTGGCAGAGCCAGGTGCGCTCGGACGCCGTGCAGGATGTCATCGAGGCGCGGCTGAAGCAGATTTTTCACCGGCCGGTGCGCATCCACGGCAGCGGCCGGACCGACGCCGGCGTGCACGCGCTGGGGCAGGTGTTTCATTTTGACGCCGAGTGGCGGCACGGCGAGGCCAAGCTCCTCGCGGCGTTTCGCGTGGGGCTGCCCCCGGCGATCCAAGTGAGATCCGTGCGGCCCGCGCCCGCGAAGTTCCACGCGCGGTTCCAGGCGACGGGCAAACGGTACGAGTACCGGATCCAGCTCGGCGATGCGGACCCGTTCACGCGGCCCTACTGTTGGTCGGTGTTCCGGCCGCTTGACCTGGGGGCGATGCAGGCGGCGGCGGCGCTGCTGCGCGGGCGGCACGATTTCCGCGCGTTCACCGCCCTGAACGGCCAGGGCGAGTCGCCGGAGGACACCGTCCGCGACCTGCGGCGGCTGGAGCTCGTGCGCCGCGGCCGGCGGGTGCGGATCACGTTCGAGGCGGACGGGTTTCTCTACAAGATGGTCCGGAGCCTGGTCGGGCTGCTGGTGAGCGTGGGCGAGGGAAAGATCACCGTGGCGGACGTGCGCGCCATCCTCGCCTCGCAGGAGCGCACGGCGCGCGTGCTGACGGCGCCGCCGCACGGGCTGTTCCTGGTGAAGGTCTTTTATTCGTGAGGTGAACGCGCTGGCCCAACTGGTGCGCGGGGTGGGTGACGTGGTGTTTCCGCCGGTGTGCGTGCAGTGCCGGGGGCTGGTCGAGCGCGCGGAGGCGGCGGGTGGGTTCCGCCACGTCTGCGCCCGCTGCGCGCGGCAGATCGATTATGTGACGCCGCCGCACTGCACGACCTGCGGCCATCCCTTCTACGGCGAGGTGGCGGGCGAGCGCATCTGCCCGCATTGCGAGGGGCTGGCGCCGGCGTTTCGTGAGGGCCGCACGGCGGTGCTGTCGAAGGGCCCGGCCCGCGCGCTCGTGCACGAGCTGAAATACCACAAGGGCCTGTTCGTGCTGCGGGACATGGAGGAGATTTTCCGCCGCTCGCCGCACGTCCTGGCGCTGGCGCGCGGCGCGGTCCTGGTGCCGGTGCCGCTGCACCCGCGCAAGCAACGGGAACGGGGCTTCAACCAGAGCGCGCTGCTGGCGGAGGCGCTGGCCCGGGCTGCGGGTGCCGGCGCGCGCGTGGCGGCGCTGCTGCGGCGCACGGCGGACACGGTATCGCAAACGCATCACGACCGGCGGGCCCGCCAGGCGAACCTGAAAAATGCCTTTGCACTTGCCCGCGGCCCGGCCCTAAATCCCGCCCAGCATCTTGTCCTCGTTGATGACGTTTTCACCACCGGTTCCACCCTCAACAGCTGCGCCCTCGTCCTCCGGCGCGCCGGCTGCCTGAACCTCGACGTCGTCACCTTCGGCCACGGCTGAACTCCCCCACAATGGTCCACTTCGACAAACCGACCTACACGGTCCGCCGCACGCGCAAGAAGGAGATCCCGCACGGGCTCTACACCAAGGATCCCGTGACGGGCGACTCGATCTTCACCAAGGAGTTGGAGGACAACCAGATGGTCGTCCCGAAGAGCGGGCACCATTTCCCGATCGGCGCCCGGGAGCGTATCGCCAAGCTCGTGGACGAGGGCACCTTTGCCGAGGCCGACGCCGGCATCCGATCGGCGGACCCGCTCGGCTTCACGGACTCGGCGCCGTACCCGGTGCGCCTCAAGAAATACGAGAAGGACAGCGGACTCCCGGAGGCGGTGATCTGCGGCACCGGCAAGATCCATGGCATCGAGGTCTCGCTGGCCGTGATGGATTTCCGCTTTTGCGGCGGCACGCTGGGCTCGGCGGCGGGCGAGAAGATTACCCGCGCAATCGAGGTGGCCGTGGCGCGGAAGTGCCCCTGCATCATTTTCAGCACCTCGGGCGGCGCCCGCATGCAGGAGGGCATCCTCTCGCTCATGCAGATGGCCAAGACCAGCGCGGCGCTCGGGCGCCTCGCGCAGGCCGGGCTGCCCTACATCTCCGTGCTGACGAACCCGACCACGGGCGGCGTCTCCGCCAGCTATGCGACGCTGGGCGACGTGATCCTGGCCGAGCCGGGCGCGCTCATCGGCTTCGCCGGGCCGCGGGTGATCAAGGACACGACCAAGCAGACCCTGCCGACCGGGTTCCAGACCTCCGAGTTTCTGCTCAAGCACGGCCTGATCGACCAGATTGTGAAGCGGACCGAGTTGCGCGACCGCATCGGCGAGCTGCTGCTGGCCCTGCACGTGAAGAAGAAATCCGCCGCGCCCGCGGCCGTGCTCCAAACCTGACGCGCTGCGCCTGCCATGCCCGCCAGCCCCCCGACCGACCATGCGGCGGTGACGGCGTACCTCTTCGGCTTGAAGCCGCAGGGGACGAAGCACGGCGTTGACCGCATGCGGCTGCTGGCCGCGGCGATCGGCCACCCCGAACGCGCGCTCCCGTTCATCCATGTGGCCGGCACCAACGGCAAGGGCTCCGTGGCCGCGATGCTCGACGCGATCCTGCACGCGGCGGGCTGGCGGGTCGGGCTCTACACCTCGCCGCACCTCGTGAAGATCGGCGAGCGCGTGCAGGTCGGCCGGCGCATGCTGACGACGCCGGAAATCGTCGCGTACATGGACGAGCTGCGCCCGGTGGCGGAGCGCATCGCGCGCGAGCAGCCGGGCGACGAGCCGAGTTTTTTCGAATACCTGACGGCGATGGCGTTCCTGGAGTTCAGCCGGAAACACTGCGACATCGGGGTGCTCGAGACCGGGCTCGGCGGACGGCTGGACGCGACCAACGTCGTCACCCCCGAGGTCAGCGTGATCACCTCCATCGGGATGGACCACTGCGAGTATCTCGGGAATACGCTCGATAAAATCGCGGCGGAAAAGGCCGGCATCATCAAGCCCGGCCTGCCGGTGGTGATCGGCCGCATGCCGGCCGAGGCGGAGCAGGTCATCCGCGCCGTCGCCGCGGACCGGGTCGCCCCGGTCGTCTCGGTGGCCGGGACGTTCGGCGAGGACCTCGCGCGCTACCCCGCAACCAACCTCGAGGGCGATTACCAGCGGTGGAACGCCGCCACGGCGACGCTCGCGGCGCGCGCGCTGGCGCCGCGCTGGCGCATCACGGGAAAAGACATCGCCGACGGCCTGCGGCACGTGGACTGGCCGGGACGCTGGCAGCGCGTGAAAATCGGCGGCCGGCTGGCCATTCTCGACGCGTCGCACAATCCCGAGGGCGCGCAGGTGCTCGATGGCAACCTCGCGCACCTGGTGGCCGAGACCGGCCGCCACCCCATCGTGATCACCGGCGTGATGGGCGCGGACCGGGCCGGACCGCTGTTGGCGACGATTTGCCGGCATGCGCAGGAGGTCCACCTCGTGGTCCCGAACCAACCGCGGGCGTGCAGCCATGCGGAACTGGAGTCGCTCGTGCCGAAGGAGTTCAAAGGACGCGTGGTGCGCGCCACTGTGGACCAGCTGTTTCCGGGACCGGACCGCTGCACCGCCGGCGGGGCCGGTGACGTGCTGGTCGTGACGGGCTCGATCTACCTGCTCGGCGAGGTGATGGCGCGACTGGGGCCGGGTGGCGGCGCCGGCGATACCCGGTAGCGGTACGCGGTCGCCGGGCGTTACGGCTTGGCCGAGGCCGGTTTCACGCCGGCATCTTCCAACATCGCCCGGACATCGGCTGCGTGCGGGCCGTCCGGCTTCAATTCCAGGTATTTTTGCAGGGCCTCGACGGTTCCGGGCGGCACAATCAACTGGTTGTTTTTCCCCAATTGCGCGTTCCCGAACAGGGTGGAACCCTTGATGTAGTAGGCGTCGGCCCTGGCGGGATCCGCCGCGATCACCTTGTCACAGTAAATGAGGCACTCCGCGCTTTTCCCGCGGTTGTAGCAAGTCGCGGCCAGATTGAAATAGGCGAGGGCGGGATTCGGATCGCACTCGGCCGCTTGCCCCCAGGCGGCCATGGCCTCATCGGACTTGCCCAGCTTCAGGTAGGCGTTGCCCTCGTTGGCGAGCATCTGGCCCAGGGCCTTTTTCAATTCCTCGGTCTGCGCGGGGGTGCGGGCGGTGGCGAGCGCCTGCCGGGCTAGGGCGATGCCCTTCTCATAGGTGCCGATCGCGTCCTCGTATTTGCCCAGATTCAACCACGCGCCGGCCAGCCCGCGGCGAAAGTCCCACCGGTCGGGCTCGGCGGCGACCAACTGTTGCATCGCCTCCGCGGCCTCGGCCCATTTCTTTTCACGCAGTGCGGTCTGGGCGCGGGTGTTCAGTTCGTCGAGTTGCAACGCCCGGTCGCGCTCGACTTCCTCGGGGCGAACCGGCGGGTTGGTGGCGGGGTCGATGGGGGCTGCGGCCGACTCCGCTGCCGCCGAAACGTTGCACACCAAACCGCAGAGCCATACGGCCCGGCTCAATCCCAACTGGTGTCGGATGGAGAGCATGCCGTAGACTAACATCATCCGGCGCACTGGGAATTACAAAAAGCCGAGCTTAGTTGCGGTTCGACACCATGGCTGACCCGGACTCAATCTCCGGGCACGGCAAACGGCAGTGCGCCTTGGGCGCGGTGCCGCGGAGACCGGGAGTTCCAAAACATGGGTCGAAAAATGACACTTCTGCTGCTCAGTGCCGCGGCGGTCATCCTGTTGCTGGTCAGCCGCTCCGTCCTCGGGCGCAAGCTGATGTATTTTCCCTCGCACCGGCCCGCGGACGGCCTGCTGACGCCGTGGACCCGCGGCGGGGAAGTCATCGGCTATGCGCGCAAAGTCGCCTCGCCGAAAAATATCTGGCTGATGCTGCACGGCAACGCCGGCCAGGCCGTTGATCGCGAGTACGCGCTGCCGTGTTTCTCGCCAGAGGACTCGGTTTTTATTCTCGAATATCCCGGCTACGGCGTACGCGCGGGCTCGCCCTCGCTCACCTCGATCAACTCGGCGGCCCGGGAGGCGTTCGGGTTGCTGCGGGAAACCTACCCGCGGCTCCCGGTGAGCGTGGTGGGCGAGTCGATCGGCAGCGGGCCGGCGGCGACCCTGGCGCGCGCGGAGCGTCCGCCGGACAAGCTGGTGCTGATCACGCCGTTCGACCGGCTGTCACGGGTGGGGGCGGCGCATTATCCGCGGCTGCTGGTCTGGCTGATGCTGGCCGACGACTGGGACAACGCGGCGGCGCTGGCGAGCTACCGGGGAGCAGTGGAGATCTTCGGGGCGAAGGACGACGAGATCATTCCCGTGGCGCGCGCAGTGGCCCTGGCCGGGGCCGTGCCCGCGGCAAAGTTTGTCCTGATTGAAGGCGGCCACAACGAGTGGTCGCACCAAGGCCGCGTGAAGATCAGGAATCCGTGAACGATTTGTTCATGCCAGCTTCACGAGCTCGGTCGTCGCGGGCACGTCCTTGATGATCTGGGAAGGATCGGGGCCGACGCCGAGGTAGCGGAGGTTCGGGAGTTTTTCGGCGCTGGGCCAGGACTCGCCGGCGTAGGCGGCGTTGAGCGTGGCCTTCATCATCGCGGCGACGTAGCGGCGGGCGTTGAGCGGGAGGTCGGCGAACTTGCGGACGGTGGAGATGTCCTCCGCCCAGCCGGGGTGCTTGCTATAAATGGGGCGCAGCGTCTTGCGCACGGCCTCGTTGCGCGGGACGTGGACGTGGCGCTTGCCGGCGGCGTCCTCGTAGGCGGTGCAGATCAGCAGGTCGCCGTTCCACGCGCCGAGGTGGGTGAGGGCGTCGGCCTTGTTGATCATCATGTCCTGGTAGCCGCCGTAGCGGAGGGCGTCGCCCTTTTCCACGGCGTCGAACCAGCCGACCATCCGCTGCCGGCCGGTGCTGGTGCCGAACTCGAGCAGCTTCAGCTTGGCGGCGAGCGGGTGGGTGTCCTCGATCTGGGTGAGGAACGTGTGCGTGCCGACCTTGGTGTCGTAGGCCTTGGCGACGCCGAAGGTGTGGATGCGCTGCACGGGGATGCCGGCGCTCTCGAAAAACTCCGGCGTGAAGGTGTGCGAGGCCGTGACGTTGGGCGAATAGCCGTGGCGCTTGTCGAGCCAGTAGGCCTGGCCGAACTCGCCGATGATGGTGCGGCCGGCGCGCAGCTCGCGCAGGATGAGCTCGCGGATCTCGCCGATGTTCTTCGCGAGCGCGGTGCCGGCGGACCAGTAGGCCTCGGTCAGCCGGTCGAGCTGGAGGGTGAACGGCGTGGCGCCGCGGAAGCGCGTGAAATCGAACTCCTCCTTGCCGAACACGCCGAGCTCGATGGCCTCGGCGTTGGCGCGCTGCTCGGCGGTGGTGAGCTTGTCAAAGAAGCCGGCGAACGTCTCCGGGCTGACGCGGCAGACGTGCTGGATGGTGCGGAGCGCGCGGTCGGCGCGCTGGGCGAGCTTGCGCGCGAAGTAGTTCGGGCCGGCGAGGAAGTCGGCGTAGGTGATCTGCCACTGGCCGACCTCGTCCTGGTAGGCGGGGGTGATGCCGCGGCCGGTCGAGCCGCGGGGCTCCTCGGCGAGGATGTGGGTGCGGTAGTCCTCCCACGCGAGGTCGAGCAGGCGGTGGGTGAGGTCGGAGACCAGCGTGCGCTCGTCGATCACGAGGCGGGAGAGGATGGCGTGGCCCTTTTGCTCGAGCGGGCGCGTCTCCCACCAGATCTTGCGCGGGTCGGCGACGACGCCGCTGCCGATGCAGAGGTGGGCGGCGTCCTTCACCACGACGCCGGCGGGCAGGAGGTTGAGCTTGATGCCGCCGGCGGTGTGGCCGGAATTGGCGCCGCCGTTGACCTTGAGGACGACGGAGACGGGGGCGCGGGTGCCGCGGAGCTCGTTGGCGATCTCGGGGATGAGGCGGCCCTTGCCCTCGTCCCCAAGGGAAATGCCCACGTCGGCGATGAGCTGGCTGCGGAAGGGTGTAAGCGACATGCTGGCGGTGGCAGCCAGAGTGGAGTCCCCAGTTGCCGGAAAGCAAAAACGCGAGCCACCGCGCCACGGCAAGGCAAAAGCTCCGCTATGACGGGGGTGGCGGGGCGGCGTTGAGGGGCGTGCGTGTGACGAACCACGTGGCGATGCCGCAGACCGCCCCGCTGATGTGCGCGAGCGGGACCACGATAATGCCGGAAAAGTCGTTCACGAGGAGCGGGGCGCGGGTCACCGTCTCCAGCGCGATCTTGACGATGACCAGCCCGAAGACCGCGACCCAGAACCAGGTGGGCTCGGTGCTGTGGGAGTCCAGCTTGATGCAGCCGAGCAGGACCAGCACGCCGGTGCCCACGCCGGACAGCCCGGCGTACCGCGCGAGTTCCGGCTCGAGGATGAGCAGGGACGCCGCGATGACCGGCGCGCAGATGAGGTAGAACCAGCGGGTGGTGCGCTGCCGGATCCGCTCCACCCAGCACCCGGCGGAGAGGAACACGGCGAGATTCCACAGGAGATGGCTGGAGCCGAAGTGCACGATGTGCCCGGTCCAGGCGCGCCAGACCTGGCCGTGCAGGATCAGCGCGCGATCGTAGATGAGCCAGCCGCTGACGGCCGGCACCAAAAACACCACGCCGGCCACCAGAGCGATGGCCAGCGTGCTTCCCGGCAGCGCAGGTGCGGGTGCGGTTATGTTTTTTTCAGGCGCCACCGGAGCCGTCACAATAGGGCAAGTGCGCCGGAAAACCAGCCTCCAAATTCACCGCCGCCACCCCGGCGAAGACGCGGCAAAGCCAGCGGGCGGGGCCGCTGGGCCGGGTCCAAGGCCGCCCGCCGCCATCAGGGCGGCAAAGGCATGGCATCACCCGGCCCTTTTGCCCAATCCTCCGGCAAACATCAGCAAGGCGCAGGCGGCGGCGGCGATATGCGCCGAGGTCGCAACGTGGATCTCCGGGTCGTCGAACCGAATCAGTCCTCCGCCCCGGCCCTGGCCGATGGTGGATTCCAGGACGATCTCGCCAACATAGACGACCAAGACCGCCGGCCAAAACCAGTCCTTCCAGTTGTGCTGCCAACCCTGACCGGCGACAAAAAGCAGCAGGGTGAGATCCACCGCACTCAAGCCGCCATAGCGGGCCATTCCCGGGGCGAAAAAATACACCGCGACGGAGATGACGGCCGGAAGCAACAGCAGGACCACGGGGAACAGCCTGGCCTGCTTCACGCCGAGCATGAAACCGAGGATGAGAAAAAGCCCAACGTCGGCCACGAAGTGCGGCCAGCCGAAATGGACCAAGTGCCCCGTCCACAATCGCCACCACTGACCGCCGGCGATGGCCGCATGGTCAAACAGCAGGATGGACCGCCACCCGGCGTGGCAGTGGAGAAACAGGGCGACCAGCGCCACGGTGACAAACCCCCATGGCAGTTTCCTGGCTGCCCAACTCCGGAAGTTCATCCCTTCTTGGGCCTCATTCGACGCGCCCAAGCAAGCAGGCTTAAGGCGCCGAAAAACCAAACGCTCGGCGCGCCGCCGCCTCCGCCCCCGCCGCCCGACGGCGCCGGTGCGCCCGGAATGGTGCTGGTCGTGCTTGTGCTGGAGGTCGTCGTGGTCGTGGTCCCCGTGCTGGTGAACGTTAGATTGAGCGTGACCGCGCCGGTGTCCGCGCCCTTGCCGTCATTGGCATTGAACCCATCCACGGCGAAATAATACGGGACGCCACCGGTGGCGGTGAACGTGACCGAGCTGTACTGGATGACCCCCGGCTGGACGTCGTCGCCCGACGTAATCGTGGTCAGGGAACTGACCGCGGAGCCGACGTAAACCCCGAGCAGCGTGTCAAAGACACTGCCCTGGGTCGTCAGGGTGACGGGGCCGCCCGACGGTGCCGTCCACTTCCACCAGACGGAGCGGCCGCCGCTGTTGCCCGCATGGCTCGGCTCGCCGGCTTCCTTCGTGGCGTTGTTGTTGAAGCCGGTCACGGTGGCGGCGTTGCCGGAAAGCGTGATGGTGGTGGCCGCCGCGAAATTGTCGTTGGGCTGCCCGCCCGGCGGGCCGTAGAGGCTCTGCGCCCCGGAGATGTCGTCGGCGGTGGGGGCATCAATCGCGCTCACATGGCTGTTCATGATGGCGGACACCGTCTGGCCGGCCTCATCCGGATGATCCAGGCCAAGCACGTGGCCCAGCTCGTGGGACGCCACGCGCTGGATGTCGGTCGCCGCGCGCAGGGCGCCGCGGTACGAGTCCCAGCTCTTGGCCGTGTTGAAAATGATGTCCGCCTCCACCCGCCGGTTGTTCACGTACCAGTCGGTCGTGACCGCCAGGGTGTTGGTGTCCCACGACTTGCCGTAGGGCGAACTGGAGAAAAAGATCTCATTGATCGAATTCCCGTCGGCGCCGCTGCCCGCGGCCATGATGACCTGGGTGAACTGGGCATCGCCCAGGTAGTGATTCCAGCCCCGCGTGGAATCCTGCATGGCGGCCTGGATGGTCGTGGCCTGCGTGTTCCCGTCGCTCAGGACGGTGGTGTTGTCCACCATGATCCGCATCGGGATCGTGCCCGGCGGCCATTTGAGGGGCAGGTGGGTCGTGTCGTTGGTGATGAAGGTGAAGCCGCAGGCGAGCGCGATGACCGCGAGGCCGGCAATCCCGCTGACCAGCAACCGGGTGGAGCTAGTTGGCATTGGCGGGGGGCGAAACCGGGTGAGTGGAAACGGACGCCCGGATCTGACCGGCAAATTCCGCCGGCGTGAGCGGCCGGGCGGCCCCTTGCCCGAGGGCGTTGGCGGCGGTCATCGGCCGGGACACATCCTTCACGTCGTACAACGGGCTGCCGTTGCTGCGGTGGACCAGCCGCTGGCCCGAGGCGGTGTCGAGCGTGATCGGGTACATGCCGTACATGAGGGCGACCAGCGGGAAAAACTGCCGGCCATTGCCGTGGACAAAGAGGATCGATTCCTCGCCGATGATGAAGTTGGGCGTGCCATCGACGACCATCCGGTACTTGCCGATGCGCCCGCCGAGCATCTCCAGCACGAGCGGCGAGGGCGGCGTGCCCTTGATCACCTCGCGCACGTCAAAATTCACCTTGGAGATGATGTGCTTGCCGTTGGCGTCATTGCGCCACTCGGCGCTGACGGCCGTGACAGTTCCGCGGACGACGTAATCGGCCTGGGCGACGAGCGAATCGAATTCCGGCGCCACCACCGTCGTGGCGAGGCCGCGGAGCGGGATCAGGCTGAGCGCCAGCGCAAGCACCACCCGGGAGCAGAATCTGGGGCAGTTCACCCCGGATGAGACGGTGGGACCAAGGGAATGTTTCCTCATGTGCGGAAAAAATTGGGACGGGCCTGGCTGGTGCCGGGACCATTACGCACCAGTAAATGCCAATTCGCGGGAGGCGCTAGGCAAATCGCGTGGTCCAACGGCCCGGAGGTGGCACGGGTCTCCTGACCCGTGGCGCGGTTTGCGGATCACGGGTCGGATGACCCGGGACATGGCGACTCATCCCTTGCGGGTGGCGACCTCGATCACGTCGTGGGGCGCCGCTTCCTTCTGGCCGGCGGCGCTGACTTGGACGTAGCAGGCCTTGGCGCGAAGTTCGGTGAGATTGGCGGCGCCGAGGTAGCCCATGCCGGACTGCACGCCGCCGATCAGGTTGGCCAGCACCTCGTCCACCGAGCCGGAGACCTCCTTGAGCGCCTCGATGCCCTCGGCGGCGGCCTTGCGGGTCTGGTCGGCCTTGTCGTGGCCGTAGCGGCTGGCGGAGCCGGCCTTCATGGCGGCGTGGCTGCCCATGCCGCGGTACTGTTTGTAGACCTTGCCGCTGATTTCCATGATCTCGCCCGGCGCCTCGCGGCAGCCGGCGAGCAGGCCGCCGCAGATGACGGCGTCGGCGAGCGTGAGCGCCTTGACGATGTCGCCGGACTTCGAGATGCCGCCGTCGGCGATGAGCCGGACGCCCTTCTTTTTCGCGGCGAGGCCGGCGACGTAGAGGGCGGTGAGCTGGGGAATGCCGACGCCGGCGACGATGCGCGTGGTGCAGATCGAGCCCGGGCCCTGGCCGACCTTGATGGCGTTGGCGCCGCAGTCGGCGAGGAAGGCCACGCCGGCGGCGCTGGTGACGTTGCCGGCGATGAGCGTGAGGTCCGGGAAGGCGCCGCGGACAAGCTTAACGATCTCGCCGACGCCGGAGGTGTGCCCGTGGGCGGTCGAGACCGCGACGGTGTCGATGTGCTCGGCGACGAGGTGGCCGACGTGCTCGAGGATCTGCGCGCGGTCGAGGGTGCCATCGGGCTTGCGGATGGGGGAGAGCGCGGCGCCGACGACGAGGCGGAACTGCGAATCGCGGGCCGGTTTGCGGTGCGACTTGGCCTCGCTGGTGATCTTCTCGACGTCGGAGATGGTGACGAGCCCGCGGAGGCGGCCGGCGGGGTCGACGACGAGCATCTTGTTCAGGCCGACATGGGCGGAGAAGAAACGGTCGGCGGCCTGGATCGGGTCCTTGGCGACGGCGGACTCCTTCTCGGTGATGAGTTGCGCGCGCGGGGTCATGACCTCGGAGACCTTCTTCGTCTTGTAGCGGTCCTTGACGACATTACCCGAGAGGAGGCCGGTGAGCTTGCCTGCGGCGTCCACGACCGGGAAGGTCGAGAAGGCGAATCGCTTGGCCACGATCATGGCGAGGACCTCGCCGATGAGCTGGGTGGGCGTGACGGTGATCGGGTCCTGGATCAGCCCGTGGATGTGGCGCTTCACACGGGCGACCTCCTTCACCTGCTCCTTGGCCGGCATGTTGTAGTGGATGAGGCCGAGCCCGCCGTTGAGCGCCATGGCGATGGCCATGCGCGACTCGGTGACGGTATCCATGTCCGACGAGATCACCGGGATGTGCAGGCGGAGCGCGTCGGAGAGCGCGGTCGCGGTGTCGGCATCCTTCGGCAGGATCTCCGAGTAGAGGGTGGCGAGCGACACGTCGTCGAACGTGAGCGCGGTCGGGAGGCTGGCGCGGAAAAAAGCGTCGGCCGGCAGGTAGAACTCGGCATCGGCTCCGGCCGGGGCCTTGGCGGGCAGGCTGGCGGCGGCGGAGCGGGCGGGCGTGGCAACCTTGGTCATGGTTGCCATGAACGCAGTAAGGCCCTCCGCGCCGAGCGCAAACAGAAACTCAGGTTTGCGCCCGGACGCGGGGGCGTGTGACTTGGTGGCGTGTCCTACCGCCTGCAGTTCCGCCGTTACCGCCTGCCGTTCCGCGCGCCCCTGCGCACGGCGCATGGCCGGTGGGCGGAGCGGGAGGGTTTGCTGGTGCAACTGGCGAATGCGGCGGGAGTGACCGGCTACGGCGAGGCCGCGCCGATCCCGTGGTTCGGCACCGAGACTGTGGACGAGGCGGTGGCGGCCTGCCGCGACCTCGGGGAAATCGTGGATGACGCCCGGCTGGACGCGCTGCCGGCGCGGCTGGTCTGCCTGCGGAATGCGCTGGCCGCGGCCCGCACGGACCACGCCAAACTGACTCCGGCGCACCCGCACTTGGGCATGGCGGCGCTGCTGCCGGTCGGGCGCGCGGCGCTGACGCAGATTGCGGCGAAGGCCGAGGCGGGTTTCCGGGTTTTCAAGTGGAAGGTCGGCGTCGGCGACGCGAAGGATGAACTGGGCCTGCTGGACGACGTCTGTGGCGCGCTGCCCGGCGGCGCGAAGCTGCGGCTGGACGCCAACGGCGCGTGGGACCGGCGGCAGGCGGAGCGCTGGCTCGAACGCTGCGCGGACCGGCCGGTGGAGTTTGTCGAGCAGCCGTGCCTCGCGCAGCCGACGGACAGCGCGGCGCAGGCCCGCAAAGTTGACGATCTGCTGCTGGGGCTGGCGGGGGACTACCCGACGCCGCTGGCGCTGGATGAGTCGCTCAACGGCGAAGGCGCGGTGGAGCGCTGGCTGAGGGCCGGCTGGCCGGGGGTGTTTGTCGTGAAGCCGGCGCTGCTGGGCGATGCGAAAGCGACGCTCGCGCGGCTCGCGCTGGCGAAGGCCGCGGTAGTGTTTTCCTCGGCGCTGGAGACGCGGGTGGGCGCGCAGGCGGCGCTGCGGGCGGCCTTTGCCTGGCCGGGCGAGCCGCGCGCGCTGGGGTTCGGCGTGTGGCCGCTGTTTGTCGACGGCCGCTTCGACGGCCCGTACACGGGGCCGTTCCTGCACTGGGAGGATGTCGCCCGGATCAACCCGGAGGTTTTATGGAACGCGCTGGGCTGACCCAACTGCTCCAGGCCACCGGCTGCGCGGAGGAGTGCGGCGGCTTCACGTTCCTGTGCGACCCGGCCTGGGGCGCGGTGGAGCGGGAGAAGGTCGCGGCGCTGCAGGAATCGAAAATCGAAAATCGAAACTCGAAAATTGCGACCGGCTGGCTGTGCGTGCCGACGGGCGGATCGGGCGGGGGCGTGCGGTTCGCGCGTCACGACGAGCGCACGCTGACGGCGGCGGTGGAGGGTTTCTGCGCGCACTTCGGGCTCGAGCGCGTGAATGCCGTCGGCGTGCTGCCCGCGCATCACGTCAGCGGTCTGATGGCGCGGGTGCGCTGCGCCGCGACGGGTGGCGAGCATGTGGCGTGGGATTGGAAAAAATTGGAAAGTGGAAGCCCTCCTTTGCTGAAGCTTCGGAGGGCAAGCTGGGTGCTTTCGCTGGTGCCGACGCAGTTGCAGCGGCTGCTGGCGTTGCCGGCGGCGGTGGCGTGGCTGCGCGGGTTTCGGGTGATCTTCGTCGGTGGTGGCCCGGTGTGGCCGGAACTGTCGGACGCGGCGGCGCGCGCGGAGCTGCCGGTGTCGCTGAGCTATGGCCTGACCGAGACGGCGGCGATGGTGACGGCGCTGCGTCCCGCCGAATTTCTGGCTGGCGCGCGCAGCTGCGGCCCGGCGCTGCCGCATGCGCGCGTCGCGGTGGCTGGCGAGGGCGTGATCACGGTCGCGGGCGGGTCGGTGTTTCGCGGATATTTTCCCGACGAGAATTCAGCCCGCGAATTCGCGACCGAGGACCTCGGCCGGCTGGATGAGCACGGGCACCTGCATGTGTTGGGGCGCCGCGACACGGTGATCATCACTGGCGGGAAAAAAGTGCAGCCGGCGGAGGTGGAGGCGGCGCTGCGCGCCAGCGGCGAGTTTGGCGATGTGGCGGTGATGGGCGTGCCAGACCCGGAGTGGGGGCAGGCGGTCGTGGCGTGCCACGACGCAGGCGGGCGGACACCGGACATGGCGCGGGTGAAGGCGGCGCTGGCGGGACTGGCGGCATTCAAGCGGCCGAAGCGCTACGTGGCGGTCGCCGACTGGCCGCGCAACGCGCAGGGCAAGCTGAACCGCGCGGCGCTGCTGGCGGCGCTGGAATAACCGAGTGAAAGGTGGAGCGCGTTGCCCCTAACGCGCTGGAGTTTTGGAGATGCGGCGCCCTCGCCGCGAAATGCACCATCCACGGCGAGGGCGCCGCGGCTCCAACTTAATGCGTTTCACCCCGACCGGCTCACCCGGCACTGACCCAGGCCGCAAGGGCGGGCGGTAGCGGCACGCGGCCGCTCTTCTGGCGGGAGGTGCAGACGTGCTCGGTGCGCACCCGCGCGGCGAGCTTGTCGCCGCCGCCGAGGCGCGTGATCTCGTAGCGGATCGCGAAGGAGTTTTCCGTGAGCAGCGCCGGCGCGACCGTCACGCGCAGCTTGTCCCCGCACGCGAGTGGGCGGAGATACTCGGCCTCGCTCTTGGAGATCGGGATGATCACGCCGGTGTCGGAGAAAAACGTCTTCAGCTCGATCCCGGCCGCGTGCAGCGCCTCCTCGTACGCCTCGTGGCAGATGCTGAGGTAGTTGGCGAAGAACACCACGCCGGCCGCGTCGGTGTCGGGAAAATGAATCGTGCGCGGGTAAGCGAAGGGCATCGGTCGGAAAGGGTGAAGGGCGAAGGGCGAAAGGTGAAGGGAGAAAGGCGGCCGGCTTCCGGGCGGATTTCACGCGTGTCAGCCGCCGTGCTCGAGCATGACGAGGTCGGCGAAACGCGTGGCGGCGGCATCGGCCGCGAGCCGGCGCGGCCAGGTGGCGGCGACCTGGAATCCGGCGGCGCGCAACGCCGCCAGCTTGGCCGGGCAATCCGAGTCGGCGCTGGCGACGCGGCGCGATCGCGGCGCGCGGGCCAGGACCGCGGCCAGCAGCGGCGCCGCCTGCGACCAGAAATGCGGGTGGCAGAAGACGTCGACGCCGATGGAGTCCGCCGAGAGGGAGTCGTGATCCCAGGCGGCGAGCCCGACCACGGCGCCATTGGGCTTGGCGGCGACGACCACCTGCCCGGCGGATTTTTGCCGGATCCACGGCAGCAACGCGCCCTCGGGTGATTTTCGGCCGATGAGCCCGAGCGGCGCGCACCGGATGATGCCGGGAATATCCGCCATGAACAGCGCCGGGGCGGTCGGCCAGTGCGGCCAGCCGAGGGGCTCGATGTGCACCTCCCCGGGGGCAAAGTACCCAGCTTCGAAGGTCTCCATGCCTTGAAAGGCGCAAGCCATCGCCCCGCTCTGCGGCTCGACGGCGGCAAACCCGTACCGGGCGTAGAGCGCGAACGCGGGGTTGTCCGGGCTGGTGCTGAGAAAAAGCGCGCGGCCGCCGCGGGCGCGAAAGTGCGCTATCTGCCGCTCCATCAGCGCACCGGCGGCTCCCTGGCCGCGGTCGGCGGGCTCGGTCCAGACATGGCCGAAGATGCCCACGCCGCCCGTTTCCGCCGTCATGATATGCGCGAAGGGCGCACCGGCGCGATGCAGCACGTAAAACCAGGCCTCCACGCCGGTATGGCAGGTCAGCAACTCGGTGTTCTGCCAGTGCCAGGGGTCGCCCTTGTGGCCGAGCAGCCGGGTGATCCGCGCCCGCCAGGCCTCGTCGGGTCCGCGGATGGCCGCGGCCTGGACGCGCTCACCGAACTTGAGGGTAATGTCGCCGAGGGGCTCGACCATCCCGGGAGACTTCCGGCGCGGGGGCCAAAACTCAAAAGGGAAATTTCCCGGCCGGCGCGCCCGGACTTGCGCCGGCCGCCGATCGCCCAAAGCTGGCGCCGTGCCCATGACCAAGAACGAGATCGCCGATGTGCTCGAGGAGATCGGCACGCTGCTGGAGCTGAAGGGGGAGAACCCGTTCAAGGTTCGCGCCTACCAGACCGGCGCGCGCGTGATCGAGACCATCGAGGAGGCCGAGTTGGCGCGGCTGGTTGCCGCCGGCGAACTCGACTCGGTGAAGGGCGTCGGCGAGGCGCTGGCGCAGAAAATCACCGAGTTGTACACGACGGGCTGGCTGGACTATCTGACCAAGCTGCGGGCCTCGATCGAGCCGGGCCTGGTGGAGCTGCTGCAGATTCCGGGGCTCGGCCCGAAAAAGATCCGCGCACTGCACGAGAAGCTCGGCATTGCGGACCTCGCGGCACTGACCAAGGCGTGCCACGAGGGAAAAGTGGCGGAGTTGGGCGGGTTCGGCGAGAAGACGCAGGAAAAGATTCTCGCCGGCATCCGGAACCGCGAGGCCTACGGGAAGCGGCATCTCTGGTGGGACGCCGCCGAGATTGCGGAGCCGATCGTCGCGGGCCTGCGGAAACTCCCGCAGGTGACGCAGGCCGAGGCGGCGGGCAGCCTGCGGCGCGGGATGGAGACGGTGGGCGACCTGGATTTTCTGGTGGCCGCAAGCGACGTGGCGCCGGTGGTGGCGTGGTTCACCGGCCTGCCGGACGTGAAGGAGGTCACGGCGTCGGGCGAGACCAAGGCGAGCGTGCGGTTCGGGAGCGGGCTGCAGGCGGACCTTCGGATCGTGCCGGCGGAGCAGTTTGTGTACGCGCTGCATCATTTTACCGGCTCGAAGGACCACAATGTCCAGCTGCGCCAGCGGGCGCTCAGCCGCGGGCTGAGTCTGAGCGAGTGGGGGTTGGTGCCGGCGGAGGGCGAGGGGACGGCGAAGGAAAAGGCGGAAACGCTGAAGGCAAAGAAGAAAAATACGGAAAGTAGAAACGTTAGAAACGAGACGGATTTATTTCTGGCTTTGGGATTGCACTACATTCCGCCGGAGTTGCGCGAGGGGCTGGGCGAGAT
>CAIQKV010000029.1 GCA_903872505.1 uncultured Opitutia bacterium | reverse complement strand
GGCGGCTCGGTCCGGCTGCCCGCGGCCTTCTGCGGGCTCTACGGCTTCCGTCTGACCCCCCGCGACCCATTCGTCGCCGACGCCTTCCCGCTGGCCCCCAGTTTCGACACCGCCGGCTGGTTCACCGCGAATGCCACCGACATGGCCGCAGTGATCAACGCGCTCATCGGTTTACGCCCGGCGACTGTCGCGCCCCGCGGCTGCTATCTCGAGATGCCCGGCCTCGACACCGAGGTCGCCCGCGCCTGCCAGTCAGCCGCCAGCCGGCTCGCACAACCGGCCGATGCCGCCACCCGCGCGGAATTGCTCGGGGCGTTCGCCCCTGCCCTGGAGGCCTACGGGACGACCGTCGCCGACGAAGCCTGGGCGATCCATCGCCCGTGGGCGGAGCAATTCCGCACCCGCTACGACCCCGCGGTCTGGCAGCGGCTCAATCGCGCCCAGTCGTTGACCAGCGCCCAACGCGCGTCCGCTGTTCGCACCACCGCCTCAATCCGTCAGACTTGGGCGCGGTATTTCCAGACCCACGACTTTCTCCTGCTGGCCGCCTCGCCCTGTGCCGCGCTGACCAAGGCGGAATGCACGCTCGCGAACCGGAACCGCCTCCTGACGCTTACCGCACCCGCCAGCATCGGCGGACTGCCGGTGCTCACCCTCCCTGTTTCCCTGCCTTCCGGGCTGTCCACCGGCCTGCAGTTGGTCGTCCCTTCCCGGGACAGCGCCGCGGTGGCCTGGGCGTTGGGAAATTTTACCAGCGAATGATCCGCGTGGCATTGGCGCGGACCACCGCGTGCAATTCCTCGGCGGTGAGTCCGGCGCGATGCACTTCCGTCACCATCCGTGCCATGTCCGGCTGGGCGTCGATCCGCGGATAAACATTGAGCGGAAAGTCCGAACCAAACAGCACGCGCTCCTTTGGCACGACCGACAAAAACCGCCGCCAGACATCCTCGCCGTAGAGCAGCGGCGACGCGGCGGTGTCGTAGAACAGGTTCGGCAGCTTCCGAGCCTTGGGATCGACCAGCGGTAGTAGTCCGCCCCAGTGCGCCAAGATGAACGTCGTGGCGGGATACTTGCGCGCCAGGCGCGTGAAATCCCCCAGCGAGGTCTCGACCTTGCCCGGGTAGCTGCGGCTAGCCGGATCGGTCACATGCAGGTTCACCGGCAACTGCAACTTGGCCGCCAGCGTCAGCACCGCGCCGAACACCGGGTCATCCATGCCATAGCCCTGTGACTGCGGCGACAGTTCGCCCAAGCCGCACAGCCCCTCGCCGTGCGCCCGCCGCACTTCCTGTAGCGTGGCCTCGCGGCCCGCGGCGGGGTGCAGCGTCGCAAACGCCGCCAGCCGGTCGGGATGCGCCCGCACGCATTTCGCAAAAAACCGGTTATGCGCCGCGCAGCTGGCGGGATGCTCCCAGTACCACCCGAGCAGGACGACCCGCGCCACGCCCGCGGCATCCATCGCGCGCAGCAACCGGGTCACACTCGGAAAGCCCTGCACCGCCTGTCCGTTCTGGCGTCGCCGGGTGCAGAGGGCCGCCCAGTGCCCCTCGCCGTGAGCTGCCGCCCACGCCGCGGGCGCCCGGTTCACGGCCGGCGGGTAAAGATGCACGTGGCAGTCGATGACGCTCATCCCTGTCCGGCCGGCCCGGTGACTCCGGCGGTCGGCGCGGCGCCGGCCCGCACCACCAGAATTGGCACCGCAGTATTGTGCCGCACCTTGTCGATCGTGCTGCCCAGGAAGATGTCACCGACGAGCTTGTGGCCGTGCGAGGCCAGGGCAATGAGGTCGCAGGCATTGGCCGCCGCCGCCTTCACGATTTCCGTGGGCGGATTGCCCAGGACCAGCTCCGTCGCGACCTTCAGGCCCGAGTCCCGCAGCCGCCCCGCCACACTTTCCAGATAGGCGCGGTCCTCCTTCATCTCGGTCGATTCGGCCAGTTGGAGCTGGTCGAAGTTGCGCGCCGCCCAGCCGTCCGCCACGTGCACGAGGAACAGTTCCGACCCGAGCCGGCGCGCGAGCGCGGCGATGTGCGGCACGAGCGTTTCGTCCGCACGGCTGTTCTCCAGGGCAACGAGGATTTTTTGATACATCGGCGGCGAGGCGGCTCAGGCGGAGGCGGACAGACCGACGAGGCCATGGAGCCACTGGATCCACGGCGCGGGCAGGAGCATGTCGGACAGAAGCTTAACGTTGAGGGCGATAATGACAAGCGTGATGGTCCAGCCGAGGAGTTTCAGCCACCAGGGATTCACGAATTCGCCCATCTTCGCCCGGTCGCCGGTGAAACGCATCAGCGGCCAGCAGGCGAAGCCCAGCTGCATGCTCAGGCACACCTGGCTGGCCACCAGCAGCTGGGTGCTCCTCGCTTCGCCGTACACGCCGATCACCACCACCGCTGGCACGATGGCGATGCCCCGGGTGATGAGGCGCCGCAGCCAGGGCCGCAGCCGGATGTTGAGGAACCCCTCCATGACGATCTGCCCGGCCAGCGTGCCCGTGAGCGTGGAATTCTGCCCCGAGGCGAGCAGGGCGAGGGCGAAAAGCGTGCTGGCGAATGTCACCCCCAGCACGCCGTCCAGCAGGTGGTACGCCTCCTGGATCGCCCCGACCGACTCGTGGCCGTTGCCGTGGAACGCGGCGGCGGCGAGGATGAGGATGGCGGCGTTGATGAAGAGCGCGAACATCAGCGCGAACGTCGAGTCGATCGTGCCGAACTTGATCGCCTCCGCCTTGCCGGCGGAACTCTGCAGGAATTTCCGCGTCTGGATGATCGACGAGTGCAGGTAGAGGTTGTGCGGCATCACCGTCGCGCCGAGGATGCCGATCGCGATATAGAGCATCTCGGAGTTCTTGAGGACCTCGAGCCGCGGCAGAAACCCGGCGAACACGCCCCCCAGGTCGGGCTTCGCGATGAACAGTTCCACGGCGAAACAGGTGCCGATGGTCGCGATCAGCGTGATCACCAGCGCCTCGATGTACCGGAAACCCCGGTGCTGGAGCAGCAGCACGATCATCACGTCAAACGCCGTGATACAGCACCCCCAGACGAGCGGGATTCCGAAGAGCAGCTGCAGTCCGATCGCCGACCCCACGACCTCCGCCAGGTCGCACGCGGCGATGGCCAGCTCGCAGAGCAGCCAGAGGAAAATCACCGTCGGCCGGGAGTAGTGGTCGCGGCAGGCCTGGGCGAGGTCCCGGCCGGTGGCGACGCCCAGCTTGATGCAGAGGTGCTGCAGCAGGATCGCCATCAGGTTCGAGACCATGATCACGCTGAGGAGCGAGTAGCCGAACTTCGCACCGCCGGCCAGGTCCGTGGCCCAGTTACCCGGGTCCATGTAGCCGACGGCGACCAGGAAACCGGGACCGGAAAACGCGAGCACCTTCCGCCAGAAGGAGGCCCCGGCGGGCACCGTGATGGTGCGGTGGACCTCGGGCAGGCTGACCGCGGCCCGCACCTGCGCCCAGCCCGGCTCGCCCGCGGGCGGGGTCGGTGGGGAGGGAGCCGGGTCGTTCATCGCGGGCCGGAAGATAGGGCCGTTTGTTTTGACTAGTCAAAATGTATTCTTGCCATCGTCAAACCGCGTGGTTCGCTCGGTCCGCCATGCCCAGCGTCACGGTCGAAAACTACCTGAAGCGGATCCTGCTGCTCTCGGCCGGCAACGGCGGACTCGTCTCCATGGGCGCGCTGGCCGAGGCGCTCGCCGTGGTGCCCGGCACGGTCACGACCATGGTCAAGGCCCTCGCCGCCGACGGCCTGGTCGTCCATGCGCCCCGGCGCGGCGTACGGCTGACCGCCGCCGGTCGCCGGCTCGCGCTCGGCGTGCTGCGCCGGCACCGCCTGGTGGAGACATTCCTGGTCAACGTGCTTAAAATGGATTGGGGCGCCGTCAACGCCGAGGCCGAGCAGCTGGAGCACGCCATTTCCGACGCTGTGCTTGACCGCCTCGACGCCCTGCTCGGCCACCCGTCGGTCGACCCGCACGGCGACCCCATCCCGGGCCGCCAGGGCCAGCTGCCTTCCCAGGTCTATGCGACCCTCGCCACCTGCGGGCTCGCCCGCGCCCTGCGCGTCGTGCGCGTGACCGACCAGTCGATGGAATTCCTCCAGTTTGCCGAGAAACACGGGTTGCGGCCCGGCGCCGCCGTGCGCGTCACCGACCGCCACCTCGCGTCCGGCCTCGTCACGCTGCGGCGGCCCGGCGGTCGGCCGCTGACGCTCAGCCTCGTCGCCGCCGGCCGGATCCTCGTCGAGCCGGAGCGCTGACCGGCTGCCGGCGGCGCGAGTTCCGCCTTGCCGGGCGCCGCGCGCCGCAACCACACTGCGCGGCGATGTCGAAATCGTTTGCGCGCACCGTCTTCGTCCTCACCGCCGCATTTTTCGCGGCGTTTTTCCTGTGGCCGATCGGGCAGATCCTGAAGGGCGGCTTCGTCGATGCCGACGGGCGGTTCACCCTCGCCTACCTGACCGCCCTGCTGGCCGACCCCGTCTATCTCGCCGGCCTGCGCAATTCCTTCCTGCTCGCCTGCTCGACCACCACCCTGGCGCTGCTCCTCGCCCTGCCGCTGGCGTTCATCAACGACCGCTTCGTCTACCCGGGCAAGGGCCTGCTCGGCTCCCTGATCCTGGTCCCAATGATCCTGCCGCCGTTCGTCGGCGCCATCGGCATCAAGCAGATCTTCGGGCAGTACGGCGCGCTCAACGCTCTCATCATCAACCTCGGGCTGCGGCCCCACGGCTGGACCTTCGACTGGTTCGCGGCGAACCAGTTCTGGGGCATTGTCGTGGTCGAGGCGCTCTCCCTCTACCCCATCATCTACCTGAACGCGGTCGCCGCCCTGGCCAACCTCGACCCGGCGATGGAGGAGGCCGCGCAGAACCTCGGCTGCACCGGCTTCCGCCGCTTCTGGCGGATCACGCTCCCGCTCATCCACCCCGGGCTGTTCGCCGGCGGCACCATTGTCTTCATCTGGTCGTTCACCGAGCTCGGCACGCCGCTGATCTTTGACTACGCGCGGGTGACGAGCGTGCAGATTTATTACGGGTTGAAGGACATCGGCGGCAACCCGTTCCCCTTCGCCCTGGTCGCGATCATGCTCGCCAGCTCCATGGCGATCTACGCCGTCGGCCGGGGACTGTTCGGGCGCGCCGGCTATGCCATGATGGCGAAGGCCACCAGCGCCGGCGGGCCGCGCGCCCTGTCCCGCGGCCGGGCGCTTGCCTGCACCGCGTTTTTCGCCGGCCTCACCCTCGTCGCGGTGCTGCCGCACCTCGGCGTCATCCTCGTCGCCTTCTCGCGCGAGTGGTACGGCACCATCGTGCCGCAGGCGTACACGCTGGACAATTTCCGCCTGGCCCTCGGCCACGACCTCACCGTGCCCGCCATCGCCAACAGCCTCAAGTTCGCCGGCCTCTCGTCGGTCATCGACCTCATCCTCGGCGTCGCCATCGCCTACGTCGTGGTCCGGTCACGGATCGCCGGCCGGCAGGTACTGGATTTTCTCGCCATGCTGCCGCTGGCCGTGCCCGGGCTGGTCCTCGCGTTCGGCTACCTGGCCATGGCGCAGGACGGCCGGTTCTTCTCGTTCCTGAATCCCGTGCGGGATCCCACCATCCTGCTCATCATCGCGTACTCGGTGCGCCGGCTGCCGTATGTCGTGCGTTCCGCGGCCGCGGGCTTCCAGCAGACCAGCGAGACGCTCGAGGAGGCCGCCCTCAACCTTGGCTGCCCGCCGCTCAAGGCCACCTTCCGCATCACCCTCCCGCTCATCATGGCCAACATCATCGCGGGCGGCCTGCTGGCCTTCGCCTTCGCCATGCTCGAGGTGAGCGACTCGCTCATCCTCGCCCAGAAGGCCCATTTCTACCCGATCACCAAGGCCATCATGGAACTCTTCCAGCTGCTCGGGGACGGCAAGTTCATCGCCAGCGCCCTCGGCGTCTGGGCCATGGTGTTCCTCGGCGTGACCATCGCCGGCCTCAGCCTCCTGCTCGGCAAGCGGCTGGGCGCCCTGTTCCGCGTGTAGCACCGGGGCGCAACCGCACCCCGGTGCCGCGGGGATTGCCACTACGACCGCGACGGCAGGCCGAACTGGAAGCTCCAGTTCTCCAGTGCGATCACGGGCCGGCCGTTCAGCCGCGGCGCCTCATAGCGCCACTGGCTGACAGCGGCCAGCGCCGCCTCGGCAAACTCCGGCGCCGACGCATCGGTCACGAACGCCGCCCGGGCGCGACCGCTCTCATCCACATAGAACGCCACCGTCGCCGTGCCGCGGTCCACCCGGCCCCGCAATGCGGCCGGGAACACCGGCATCGGCTGTTCCAGCGCCTTGGGCGCGGCATCCAGTGCCCCGAAGGTGGGGAACTGCACCTGGTCCGCCTGCAGTCCGTTGGACATCACCCGGTGGACGGTTGACGCCTGGATCATCACGGCGCCCTTCGCGGTGAAGCAAAAACGCACCAGCGGGGCATACGAAGTGCCGGCGACCGGAGCCGGGGCAAACCGCCAGCCCGCCACCGCCGTCTTCACGGCTTCCGTGAAGCGCGGGTGCGCCGAGTCAAGGACGAGCACATCCGTGCTCTG